>NZ_CP046056.1:1977500-2277500 GCF_016132445.1 Venatoribacter cucullus
AGTGCGATGAACTGAAGCTGGTGTATCCGCAAACAGAGGCACCACCGGAACGTTTCAGCACATTCAGAGCCCGGCACTACTATCTGCAGCCTTTGGCCGACTACCGTCCACAACTGCTGACCAGTGACCGTATTCAGGCGGCTAACGATGGCTTAAGCCGGAACAATACGGCAGCTGCCGTGGCTTATTGCCTGGCCCACCCACAATGGAAGCTGAGTTTACAAACCCACAAACTACTGGGTATTGATTAACCTGGCTCAGAAGTCGGCCAGCAGTACGGTTTTTTGCTGCAGACGGCCGGCTTCGTAATCACGATGCACATTAACCACCTGCGACATTGGCAGCACGTTAACCGGCAACGGGCGTATTTCGCCGTTATCGATGGCGGCAGCAATATCGGCCAGGTCCTGACCAAGACTGTCACGACCCTCTTCATTTAACAGCGGCAACAGAATAAAGATGGCGTGCAGCGTCAGACTTTTGGCATGTGCCAGTCCCAGTTCATGCTGCCCCCGGGCATTTATAGTCGCTACCTGCCCACCCGGCGCAGTCAGTTGCAATGCCTGTTGCAGGGCCGGACCACCAAAGGTATCAACCACCTTCGGAAAACTACGGGCCAGTGCGCTGACCTCATGATGCAGACAAGCCTGCGCACCGACGTGCCGGATTAACTGCAACCGCTGCTCCGATCCGGCACTGCCCACCACCCGGCAACCAATCTGACGGGCCAGCTGAATGACCATTTGCCCCACCGCCCCCGAACCGCCCAGCACACAAAGTTCATCCTGGGACTGAAGGTTCAGCCGCCGGCGCAATGCCAGCGCGGTTAATGACGGCACCGGCAAACCGGCCGCCTGAGCCAGCGGGATACTCCTTGGTGCTTTAGCCAATAACCGCGCATCGGCCAGCATATACTGCGCCAGGGCGCCAGCGTGTCCACGCACACCACCGGCACAGCCATATACCGCATCACCGGGACGGAACGCGGTTACCGCATCACCAACCGCTTCGACAACACCACTGACATCAACGCCGAGCACACCATGTTCTGGTGCAATAGCGGCCAGACCAGCGCGGATTTTGGTATCAATCGGATTAAAACCCGCGGCCTCAACCCGCAACAGTACTTGCTGCCCTACAGGTGCTGACAGCTGACAGGAGGATAATTCCAGAACCTCAGGAGCACCCGGCCCCCGCATCCGCCAGGCGGGTACACTTTTCACAATAAATCCCCTGCCGGACCGGGAGTACCGGCCGTAATCTGATCAATCACCTTATTAATAAGCTCTTCGCGCCCACTGGTCGCGTGGTAGCTGGCGTATACCGCACGTTTAATGACCGGCGCATCGGCCACAACGTGCAAAGCTCCCTGCTCGACAGCTCCCTGCACCAGGGTAGGTGGCAGATACGCCGCACCGCCATTGCTGAGAATACAATCCAGTGCAATCCGGCCGGTATTGGTGTGCAACACCGGTGCACGGCCACTGCGGAACTCTTGTGCATGCTGCATCTGGAAGGACGTGCCCCAGTCGACCATCACATAATTATGCTCAAACGCCTGCTGCCAGCCGCTGCAGGGCTGCGTGGACACCAGATAGAGTGGCACCTGCATCACTTCAATGGTGGTGAGTTCATCCACTTTCGGTGCGTCAAATACAAAGGCCAGATCGAGGGTGCGTTCAATAATCTGCCGCACCAGATTACCGCCGCTGTGCGACAACGCGGTTAAGCCGATACCAGGTGAAGAACTCATAAATAAGCTGAGATGCTGCTGCAGCAATGCATCCCATAAATTCGGCGTGGCGCCAATCGACATCTGTTGCTGCCGCCCTTCCGCCATCGCTACTTCCTGGCGGATACGCTGCTCCAGCAACACACTGCTCTCCGCCAGCGGCATCAGCTTTTCACCCGCCGCCGTTAGCTGAATATTATTACGCTGACGTGAGAACAGCTCGACACCGAGCAGGCTTTCCAGCTGGCGCACACGGAAGCTGACCGCTGATTGGGTCAGATAGAGGTTTTCCGCAGCCCGGCCGAAGTGGCGGGTACGGGAGACTTCCATAAAAGTTTTGAGCAGTTCAGTGTCCATTTCGACCAATAAATATTTTCGTTACGACAAGTTTTTTTTGTTTTACCGGTGAATCCTGGCTGACCATACTCCGCCCAAAATTACCTCTGGGGATAGTAGGTGCAGAATGGACAATAGCCAAGCGCAGAGTTTTGCCTGCCAAAAAAAGTTTTTTGACGACCGTAATTATCCGCATGGTTTCCAGCGTTCCGGTGACTTTACCCGCACTCAGGCGCAACTGCTGGAAAGCAAAGGCGTGGCGATGAAAGCCCTGCATGAAGGCAGCCGTCAGCCACAAACTGCGGAAGAAGAACATTTCGTAGCCGTGTGTCAGGGCAAAGAAAGCGCCACCACCGATATCGAAAAAACCTGGGCGCTGTACCTCAGCTCCTTACGGCGCAAACAGATCTACTTCACGGCCTCTTCTGCGGCCGTGGAAGGATCCGGCTCCGACAGCATCGACAGTGATGACTAAGCCAGTACTGGGCTACATAGAACACATCACCCTGCCGGACTTTGGCATAGACTGCTATGCCAAAGTCGATACCGGCGCCTGCACCAGCAGCCTGCATGCAGACCATATCGAACCCTTTAAACGTAACGGTGAACGCTGGGTACGTTTTCATGTGCAATTCGATAACGACCACCACACGCTCAATCAGGTTTGCGAAGCACCGGTGGTGGCGCGACGTATTATTGCCAGTTCCAATGGTCAGCGCAGCAGCCGCTATATTATCCGCACCACACTTAACGCTGCCGGCGACAGCTGGCCCATAGAAGTAAGCCTGAGTAACCGGGGCAGCATGAAATATCCGATGCTGATTGGCCGTAAAGCCATCGCCGGCCGTTTTCTGGTCGATGTCAGCCAGCCAGCCGACAGCCTCAGCGACGACAGTAACAACGACTGACGCTCCCGCTCCCGCCGTCCCGAACCCGCACCAAAGCAGGGGTTTTACAAAGCTTTTTGCCTCTCGTATGATGCTTTCCCTTCCGGGGCAGCCAAGGCTGCCTTTTTGTGTTTACGAGGAATTTTTCATGCAGGCCATCATGAACACCTACGGGCGTTTGCCGGTAACTTTCGTCAGCGGACAAGGCAGCTGGTTGATCGACACCGAGGGCCGACGTTATCTGGACGCCCTCAGCGGTATTGCCGTTTGTGGTCTGGGCCACGCCCATCCGGCGGTGACTGATGCGCTGTGCAAGCAAGCCGGACAGCTTATTCATACCTCCAACCTGTACAGTGTGGAACGGCAGCAGGCGCTGGCCGAGGCATTGGTACGCGTGTCCGGTATGGATAACGTTTTCTTTTCCAATTCCGGCGCCGAAGCCAACGAAGCGGCCATTAAAATTGCCCGCAAATATGGCCATGACCGCGGCATTCATGAGCCGGTGATCATCGTCATGACCAAGGCTTTCCACGGCCGCACCATGGGCACCTTAACGGCGACCGGCAATACCAAGGTACAGGAAGGTTTTGGCCCGCTGCTGAACGGTTTTATCCGGGTACCTTATCTGAATATTGAGGCCATCCGCGCAGTCACCGCCGCTAACCCGAATGTGGTGGCCGTGATGCTGGAACCCGTGCAGGGTGAAGGTGGCCTGGCCACCGCACCGGCCGATTACCTGCAAGCCGTGCGCGACCTGTGTACCGACAAAGAATTACTGCTGATACTGGATGAAGTGCAGACCGGCAACGGCCGCACCGGTAAGTATTTCTGCTACCAGCATTTCGGTTTTATGCCCGATGTTGTAACCACCGCCAAAGGCCTGGGCAATGGCGTACCTATTGGTGCCTGCCTGGCCCGTGGTGCTGCCGCGGAAGTGCTGAAACCGGGTAATCATGGCTCGACTTACGGCGGCAATCCGCTGGCCAGTGCTGCGGCGCTGGCCGTGGTGGAAACCATTGAGCAGGAAGACTTATGCGGCAACGCCCAGCGTATGGGGGATTACCTGCGCCAGGGCTTCCGTGAACGTCTTAACGGTAACCCGCGGCTGCAGGAAATCCGCGGCCATGGCCTGATGATTGGCCTGGTCCTGAACCAGGACTGTCCGGCCCTGATGGCTGCTGCACTGGAGCAGGGGTTATTACTGAATGTTACCTCCGGCAATGTGATCCGCTTGTTGCCGCCGCTGAATCTGAACCAGTCCGAGGCTGACCAGATTCTCGATAAAGTCACTGCCCTCATTCTGGCGCTCAACTGAGCGCCAGACGCAGTAAGGACCTGAACTGTGAGACACTTTTTAACCTTAATGGATTTTTCTGCCGATGAGCTCAACTGGGTGATCGAACGCGCCATTGAGCTGAAGCAGATGCACAAACGTGGCGATATTTACGAACCGCTGCGCAACCGGGTATTGGGTATGGTGTTTGAAAAAGCCTCAACCCGCACCCGCGTATCCTTTGAAGCCGGCATGGCGCAACTCGGCGGCCATGCCATCTTCTTATCGCCTCGCGATACCCAGCTGGGCCGGGGCGAACCCATCGAAGACAGTGCGCGGGTGTTATCGCGCATGGTTGATGTGGTGATGATCCGTACCTTCAAGCATGACATGATTGAGCGCTTTGCAGCCCATTCTGCCGTGCCGGTTATTAACGCCTTAACCGACGATTACCATCCCTGCCAGCTGCTGGCCGATATGCAGACGTTCCGTGAGCACCGCGGTTCCATCAAAGGCAAAACCGTGGTCTGGATCGGTGATGGCAATAATATGTGCCATTCCTATATCAACGCCGCCATGCAATTTGATTTCCAGCTGCGTATTGCCAGCCCGGAAGGCTTTGAACCCGATCCGGCTCTGGTTGCGGAAGCCGGCGACCGGGTAACACTGCTGCGTGATCCGCAGAAAGCCGTGAAAGGTGCGCATCTGATTGCGACCGATGTCTGGGCCTCCATGGGCCAGGAAAGCGAACGGGAAGAACGTATCCGTCATTTCCGCCCGTATCAGGTATCACCGGCGCTGCTCGATATGGCCGACAAAGAAGTGGTGTTTATGCACTGTCTGCCGGCCCACCGGGGTGAAGAAGTCAGCCACGATCTGCTCGATGATCCGCGCTGCATCGCCTGGGATGAAGCCGAAAACCGGCTGCACGCCCAAAAAGCCCTGCTTGAGTTCCTGCTTTGTCAGGAAGACTGACCCGCCGCGCCTGCAGCCTCTGCGCTGCAGGCCAGCGCCTCCGACTGTTCATCCAGTGTTAATTGCACCGGTGCCAGGCCAGCAACAATTCGGTTACGTCCATTCCCCTTGGCTTCATACAGCAACATATCGGCACGGTTAAGCACGCTGTCAGAATCCTCACCGTAACAGTATTCCGTGACGCCAACCGAAACCGTCAGCGGCAAATTCCAGGCTGAAAAACGCTGATTGCGCACCTGCTGACAAATCCGCTGCAGACTGTGCTTCGCTGCCTCCAGCGTCTGGCCATTCAGCAGCAGAACAAATTCTTCGCCACCATAACGCGCCACCACGTCCACCTGCCGTACCGACTGCTGTAACAGTTTGGCCAGTTCTGCCAGCACCTGATCACCGGCACTGTGGCCGTACTGGTCATTGATTGGCTTGAAGTGGTCGATATCAATAAACGCCAGCGCAAACGGCAATCCTTCCCGGTTCGCCAGTGCCTGCTGCTGCTCCAGCATCTGCAATAAATAGCGGCGGTTGTACAGGCTGGTCAGTTCATCCGTTACAGCCAGCTCCTCAATACGCTGCATGGCGCGGCGCAGTTCCTGATTTTTGCGCCGGTAGGCGGCCCGTAATACGGCGACTTCACGGCCCAGCACGGCATAGGTTAACAGGCTCAGGAGCAGGGTCAGCGCCACCAGCAGTTCCTTCGACCGCAGCCAGACCTCGGGCTGCTGCCAGTGCAACAGCAGCATGACCATGCTGTAGGTCAGCACGGTATACAAAGCAAGCAGAACAAAACCTTTCCAGGTCAGCCGGAAAATACCGTACGGCATAATCGTCAGGTAGGTCATCAGCACCAGGGTACGGTTTTCCGGCGCCACCGCCAGCGAGGCGGATATAAAGGTAATGCCCCAGGCCAGAAAGGTCAGGCTCATACTGGGGTCACGGTAATGCCGGCTGCGCCCGTCCACCACCCAGAACAACATCCCCAGCTGTACCAGCCAGTACAACAGGCTCATGCCGTACAGGGCATCCGGCCGGGGATCAGGGCTTTGCCAGTGATAGCTGAGAATAAACAACAGGTTGAACAACAAAGCACAAATACTGGCCAGTCCGTGACGACGGAGTATATCCCGCTGCAGTGATGTCATGGCGTCCTACCTTATCCTGTCATTCATTATGATTATAAAAAACCGCTTCCAGACTGGCCGGTTTTTTTGTTGGCTTTGGCAGCCACCCGCTCAGTCACTGCTGCGTACCCTCTGTACCGCCTGCTGCCAGCCCTGGTACAGAGCCTCCCGCTGCGCTGCCGCCAGTTGCGGCTGATAGGTACGGTCATGTTGCCAGACCCGCTGCAGATCGTCCGTATCCTGAAACACTCCGGCCTGCAAACCCGCCAGCAATGCCGCGCCCAGTGCCGTGGTTTCGGTCACCCGGGGCCGGGCAATGGTGATCCCGAGAATATCGGCCAGAAACTGCATCAGCCAGTCATTCACCACCATACCGCCGTCCACCCGCAATACCTGCGGTTGCACGCCGTCCTGAGCCATTGCCTGTAATAAATCACGGCTCTGATAGCACACGGCCTGCAGACCGGCGGTAACAATTTCTTTAATACCGGTATCGCGGCTAAGGCCCATAATCGCTCCCCGCGCCTGCGGATCCCAGTAGGGTGCGCCCAGGCCGGTAAAGGCCGGCACCATATACACCGGGTTGTTATAACCGGTGGCCTCGGCCAGCGACTGACATTCGCCGGCACTGCTGATCAGCCGTAAACCATCCCGAATCCACTGCAGGGTCGCGCCGGCCATAAAAATGGAGCCTTCCAGTGCATACACCGGTTGCCCCTGCAGACGATAAGCCACCGTTGTCAGTAAACGGTGTTCCGACTGCAGCGCGCGGGTGCCGGTATTCAGCACCATAAAACACCCGGTACCATAAGTGCTTTTCGCCATTCCGGGCTGCAGACAGGCCTGACCAATCAAGGCCGCCTGCTGGTCGCCGGCCATCCCCCGGACCGGCACCGCGGCTCCCAGCAATGACGCCTCCATGGTACCGAACTCGGCGGCACTGTCTTTTACGTCGGGCAGCAGCTCCGCCGGAATATCAAACAGGCGCAGTAAATCGGCATCCCACTGCTGGGTATGAATATTAAACAGCATGGTCCGGGCAGCGTTGGTGGCGTCAGTCGCATGTACTTTGCCGCCGCTCAGCCGCCATAACAGAAAGGTGTCGACCGTTCCGAACGCCAGCTCACCGCGCTCAGCCCGCTCCCGGGCACCGGGAATATGCTCCAGCAACCACATCAGTTTGGTGGCCGAAAAATAGGGGTCCAGCAACAGACCGGTACGCTCCCGTACCAACGCTTCGGCGCCAGACTGCCGTTGCAGACGCTGGCACAGCTCAGCAGTACGGCGGTCCTGCCAGACAATGGCGTTATACAGCGGCTCGCCAGTGTGGCGATCCCACAGCAGCGTCGTTTCACGCTGATTGGTAATTCCGGCCGCAATAATCTCGTCGGCACCAATACCGGTTTGCTGTAAAACACGGCGGGCACTGTTCAGGGTACTGTCCCAGATGGCTTGCGGATCATGCTCCACCCAGCCCGGCTGCGGAAAAATCTGGGCAAACTCCTGCTGCTGAGAAGCCAGCACGGCCCCGTCCGGAGTAAAGAGAATCGCGCGACTACTGGTGGTACCCTGATCCAGACTAAGCAGATAACCTGCCATGATATGTTCCCGGCTTATTATTTTTTTATCAGTTTACTGCCACATCCAGTCACTGCCCAGCAATAACCGCAGTAACCTCCAGCCACTACCCACAAGAGCCAAAGCGGTCACAGACTTCCGGACCCGGGCGTGAGCCGCTATCATGCCAGTGTTTATTTCAATGAATTTTTTTCAAGAAGGCATTCATGCTGGATATCAAACACCTGCGCACTCTGGTGGCACTGCGTGATGGCGGTACGCTGGTGGAAGCCGCACGGCGGATGCATCTGACCCAGTCGGCACTGTCGCATCAACTGAAAGACCTGGAAGAACGTCTGGGCGTGGCCTTATTTTTGCGTAAAAGCAAGCCGCTGCGCTTTACCCGTGCCGGGCTGGAGTTGCTGCAGCTGGCCGACTCGGTATTACCGTTGCTGCGTCAGACCGAACGCAACCTGCAGAAAATGGCCGGTGGTCACAGTGGACGCCTGCATATGGTGATTGAGTGTCACAGCTGTTTTGACTGGCTGATGCCGGCCATCAACAGTTTCCGTGACCATTGGCCGGAGGTGGAAATCGACTTAAGCACCAGCTTCCATTTTGAACCTATTCCGGCCCTGCAGCGCGGCGATATCGACCTGGTCGTTACCTCCGATCCGGGCGCGCAGGCCGACCTGCATTACCAGCCCTTATTCCGTTACCAATCGGTGCTGGCGCTGGCTAACCAGCATCCACTGGTGCAACAGCGTTGTATTCAGCCCACCGATTTGCGTGAAGAAACCCTGATCCATTACCCGGTTGACCGCCAGCGGCTGGATATTTTTGAACGCTTCCTGACCCCCCAGGGGATTGAACCGAAGGCCACCCGGCAAACGGAGCTGACCTTAATGATGGTGCAATTAGTGGCCAGCGGCCGTGGTGTCGCCTGCCTGCCCAGCTGGGCACTGCAGCCTTATCTGGACAGTGGTCTGATCAGCACCCGCCCATTGGGTGAACATGGCGTATGGCCGACACTGTATGCCGCCATTCGCCGGGATCAGCTCGACAGCCCCTTTATGCAGGACTTTTTCCAGCAGGCACTGGACAGCTGCTTCCGGCACCTGCCCGGCATTCAGCCGGCGCTCAGTGAGTAAATAACAGGCATAAAAAAAGGGCTCTGAAACAGAGCCCCCAAAAAGCGAATAAGATCGCTACATTCTCACCACGTCTCCAAGGGATACGCGGGACACATATTGACCGTTACGTCAGATTTCGTCTGTATTACTCCGGTTTATTTATGTAACTTTTTGTTTTCAGGCAAAACCGGAATATCAGGCATCCTGATGGCGACGGGGCCAGATCAGACTGAATTTCGCCCCGCCCAGCTGCTCGCTGCGCGACACCATGGCCCGGCCGCCATGCCAGTAGGCAATACGGCGCACAATGGACAACCCCAGGCCATAGCCACCGGAACTGCGGGTGCGGCTGTCATCGAGGCGGGCAAAGGCGGTGAAAACACGATCCCAGTCTTCTTCCGGAATACCCGGGCCATCGTCTTCCACATCCACGCGGCAGGTATCGGTGCCGATATGGCAGGTTACCCGTACCCGGCCGGCGGCATAGCGTCCGGCATTACCAACCAGATTCTGAATAGCGCGGTGAATATAACGCGGTTCCACTTCCGCATATTGCTCATGGTCCGGCGACACACCGGCATAGCTGACTGACACATGAGAGGGTGGCCGGGCTTCCCGCACGACCTGATCGGCAATCGCCGCCACGTTGGCACGCTGGAAATCCAGAATCGGCCCCCCCTCTTCCAGCCTTGCATAGGTCAGAATTTCGTCAATCAGCTCGTCCAGCTCCTGAATATCCGCATCCATGCCATTCAGCTGTTTGGTGACATAAGCATCATCGACACTGTCTTCAATAATCTGTAGACCGAAGCGGATACGGGCGACCGGGGTACGCAGTTCATGCGACACCGCCCGCACCATTTCGCGCTGAATCGAGATAAGCCGCTGAATATGCTCAGCCATTTTATTAAACGCCTGCCCCAGACGACTGACCGGATCACTGCCATCAATGGCCACCCGGGCGTTCAGATGGCCCTGGGCCAGCCGGCTGGTAGCCTGCTCCAGCTTGCGCAGACGGATCTCAAAAGAGTTAACCACCCAGTAAACCCCCAGCCCCAGCAACATAATGCCGATAACGGTGATTACCGCGATGGCCTGCCAGGAATAAGGGTCAAAAGCCCGGATCGGCCCCAGCCGTAATACCCGCGGATCGCCCGGCAGCATCACCAGCGCTTCCGCCTCCTGCCCTTCAATGGCAATCCGCACCAGCACATCGCCATATTGTAAGCGGGCAAAATCAGCATCCGATAACACCAGTTGTTCAAGGGTGGTCAAAGACAGAGGAAATCCGAAGCGGGGCTGCAAACGCTGCAGAAACAACTCCACCGGTTCGCCCGAACGCTGCCAGTCTTCCACCAGCAGGTAGGCGGTTGCCTGAGCCTGCAGTTCGGTTACGGTACTGACCTGAACATCGAGCAGGCCGCTGTCGGCCATCGGATACAGCAGACGGGCAGTCCGGCCATTATTAGTGGATTCGATCAGCGGCCGGCCCCGCTCCAGCCGTTCCAGCTGGTACGGGTCCAGCCGGGTGGCGGCAGCGGGCACAATCTGAATAGCGGCATCAAAGCGCGCCGCCATTTCTGTGATTGCCTGGGGGTCTTGCTGTAGGCGCTGGGCCAGCAGATACAAGCTGCCGGCCACCATGTCCTCATTGAACTGAGCGCTGCGGACCAGGTTAACCAGCTGCAGTGCAGCCATGCAGATCAGGCTGACCATCAGCAGCGCTGCCAGCAGTCCGGAATACACGCGAATAAAAATAGCGGCGTCTCCTGACGTCAGATTTCTTTAACGAACAGGTAGCCTTTACTGCGCACGGTTTTAATCCGTTTCGGATTCATCGGATCATCACCCACCTTCGGCCGGATACGCGATACCCGCACATCAATGGAACGATCTTGTCCATCGTATTCAATGCCGCGTAACTGATGGAAGATTTCTTCCCTCGTCAGCACCCGGCCGGCGCTGCTGCTTAATAACCACAGCAGATCAAATTCGGCACTGGTCAGATCAATGCTCTGACCATCCAGCCAGGCTTCACGCATGGCGTTATCCACCACCAGATTGCCGAAGGTAAGACGGTTTTCAGAACTGGGCTCGGCAGCGTTCTCTTCCGGTGTTTCTTTCACCCGGCGCAATAGCGCCCGGATACGCGCCAGCAACACCCGCGGCCGCACCGGCTTGGCCACGTAATCATCAGCGCCCATTTCCAGCCCCAGCACCTGGTCCAGGTCTTCGGTACGGGCAGTCAGCATCAGAATGGGGCCTTTGTAATAAGGACGCACAATCCGGCATACCGCCAGCCCGTCTTCACCCGGCAGCATCAGATCCAGTACCACCAGATCCGGCTGTTCGGTTTTGATACGCTCAATAGCCCGGCCGCCATCGCCTTCAACAGCAACCGTAAGACCGTTGCTCTCAAGGTAGTCTTTGGTCAGCGTTGCCAGACGCTCGTCATCTTCAACAATCAGAATGCGCCAGTTTTCATCCTGGCCGTGGCCAATTTCGTGTTTAAGCATGCTGTCCTGAATTCCTTACGCGTAAAGTACCCGCCTGCGCGGATTTGTGTGTAACTGTAGACGCTGTAACGCAAAGTTGCATAGTAACCAATCGGCGGCTTTTTTTCGTCATTTTCACGCCAGGACGGCCACGCCCGAAGCCGGCGGGTAAACAGCCACAGACTGTCCACCAACTACACACAAGTTATCCACATGCGATTTCGATAACCCACTATATCTTGGGGTTGAATTCACCCCCGCACCGCATTATCTTGTGGATCGCTTTGAAAAAGCGCCGTTTTCTCAGTTATTTACAGCGGCGTTTACAGGCTTCGGGAGCCACCGTCAAGCGTCATAATTCCCCCCCGCATCAGGGACGATGGAGCAGATTCTCTTGAATACAGCAGGCACAATTAACATGAGCAGCACACTGAAAGTCACCAAGCGCAATGGCCGCCTGGAACCCCTCGATCTGGATAAAATTCACAAGGTTGTTACCTGGGCTGCCGAAGGGCTTAACAATGTGTCTGTATCTGAGGTGGAGCTGAAAGCTCACCTGCAGTTTTTTGATGGTATCCAGACCGCCGAAATCCATGAAACATTAATCAAAGCCGCCGCCGACCTGATTTCGGAAGAAACCCCCGATTATCAATACCTGGCCGCTCGCCTGAATATTTTCCATCTGCGTAAAAAAGCCTACGGCCAGTTTGAGCCGCCAGCCCTGCTGGACCACGTGAAACGCATGGTCGACATGGAACGCTATGACCGTCACCTGCTGGACGACTACAGCGCTGACGAAATCGCCGCGATGGATACCTTTATTGACCACAACCGCGATCTCAACTTCAGCTACGCGGCCGTCAAACAACTGGAAGGCAAGTATCTGGTACAGAACCGGGTTACCGGTGAAATGTACGAAAGCGCCCAGTTCCTCTATGTTCTGATCGCCGCCTGTCTGTTCGCCAATTACGACAAAGAACGCCGGCTCGATTACATCCGTCGTTTCTATGATGCCGTCTCCACCTTCAAGCTGTCACTGCCGACGCCGATTATGGCCGGTGTCCGTACCCCGACCCGGCAGTTCAGCTCCTGTGTATTAATTGAAGCCGGCGACAGTCTGGATTCCATTAACGCCACCGCCAGCGCCATTGTGAAATACGTATCCCAGCGCGCCGGCATTGGTATCAACGGTGGCCGTATCCGCGCCCTGGGCAGCCCGATCCGGGGTGGTGAAGCCTTCCACACCGGCTGTATTCCGTTCTACAAGCATTTCCAGACGGCGGTTAAATCCTGCTCGCAGGGCGGTGTGCGTGGTGGCGCCGCCACCCTGTTCTACCCTATCTGGCACTACGAAGTGGAAAGCCTGCTGGTGCTGAAAAACAACCGCGGCGTCGAAGAAAACCGCGTCCGCCACCTCGATTACGGCGTGCAGATCAACAAGCTGATGTACGAGCGCCTGATCAAAAACGGCAACATCACCCTGTTCTCGCCCAGCGATGTGCCGGGTCTGTACGATGCGTTCTTTGAAGATCAGGAAAAATTCGAACAGCTGTATCTGCAGTACGAACAGCAGGATGGTATCCGTAAGAAAACCCTGAAAGCAGTCGATCTGTTTTCCAGCATGATGCAGGAACGTGCCAGCACCGGCCGCATCTACATTCAGAACGTCGACCACTGCAACACGCACAGCCCGTTTGATCCGAAAGTAGCACCGGTACGGCAGTCCAACCTGTGTCTGGAAATTGCCCTGCCGACCAAACCGCTGCAGGAAGTGAACGATGAAAATGGCGAGATTGCCCTGTGTACACTGGCCGCCTTCAACCTCGGCAGCCTGAACAGCCTGGACGATCTGGAAGAACTGTCCGACCTGATCGTACGCGCCCTCGACAGTCTGCTGACCTACCAGGATTACCCGGTCCCGGCCGCGAAAAAGGCCAGCCTGCGTCGTCGTACGCTGGGCGTCGGCGTTATCAACTACGCCTACTATCTGGCTAAAAACGGGGTGAAATACTCCGATGGCAGCGCTAATGGTCTGACTCACCGCACCTTTGAAGCCATGCAGTACTGGCTGCTCAAAGCATCAAACAAACTGGCGCAGGAGCAAGGTGCGTGTGACGCTTTTGCCGACACCACTTACGCACAGGGCATTCTGCCGATCGACACCTACAAAAAAGAAGTGGACAAGTTCTGTGCCGAACCGCTGCACTACGACTGGGAAGCCCTGCGTAAAGACATCGTTCAGTACGGCTTACGCAACTCAACGCTGTCAGCACTGATGCCGTCGGAAACCTCGTCACAGATCAGCAATGCCACCAACGGTATCGAACCGCCACGTGGTTACATCAGCGTAAAAGCCAGCAAAGATGGCATTCTGAAACAGGTGGTACCGGAATTTGAACGCCTGAAAAATCAGTATGAACTGCTGTGGCAGATTCCCAGCAATAATGGCTACCTGCAACTGGTCGGCATTATGCAGAAATTTGTCGATCAGGCGATTTCAGCCAACACCAACTACGACCCGACCCGTTTTGACGGCGGCAAGGTACCCATGCAGCAACTGCTGAAAGATCTGCTGACGGCCTATAAAAATGGTCTGAAAACGCTGTATTACCACAACACCCGTGACGGCGCTGAAGATCCGCAGAAAGAAATGAAAGAAGACGATGATTGCGCCGGTGGCGCCTGCAAAATCTAAGAGTAACCAACGCAGCCCCGCACGGGGCTGCCCTGAGATAACACCCGTATGGCTTACACCACCTTTAACCGTAATGTTTTTGACACCTTTGCCCAGCCAATGTTTTTTGGCGAGCAGGTCAACGTCGCCCGTTACGATTTACAGAAGCACAAAATTTTTGAAAATCTGATCGAAAAGCAGCTGTCTTTCTTCTGGCGTCCGGAAGAAGTTGACCTGACCAACGACCGCAAAGATTTTCTCGATTTACCCGAGCATGAAAAACATATTTTCATCAGCAACCTGAAATATCAGACCCTGCTGGATTCCGTGCAGGGGCGCTCGCCGAACGTGGCTTTTCTGCCGATAGTGTCATTGCCGGAACTGGAAACCTGGATTGAAACCTGGTCGTTCAGTGAAACCATTCACAGCCGCTCCTACACCCATATTGTGCGCAATATTGTGCCCAATCCGGCGGTTATTTTTGACGATATTACCAAAAACGAACACATTACCCGCCGGGCGGTTTCGGTTACCCGTCACTACGACAGTTTTATTGAACTGAGTAATTACTACCTGCAACTGGGCGAAGGTACCCACACCATCAACGGCAACACCGTTGACGTGTCGCTGCGTGAACTGAAACGCCGCCTGTACCTCACCATGGTGTCCGTAAATGTTCTTGAAGCCATTCGTTTTTACGTCAGTTTTGCCTGTTCGTTCGCCTTTGCCGAGCGCGCCAAAATGGAAGGCAACGCCAAAATTATTAAACTGATTGCCCGCGATGAAGCTCTGCACCTGACCGGCACTCAGCACATCCTGCAGATTATGGCGAAAGGCAAAGACGATCCGGAACTTGCCGGTATCGCTGAAGAATGCCGCGCCGACGTCATTGCCATTTTCAGCGAAGCTGCCCAGCAGGAAAAAGAATGGGCCGACTACCTGTTCAAAGACGGCTCCATGATTGGCCTGAACAAAGATATTCTGTCGCAGTATGTGGAATACATTACCAACCAGCGTATCGGTGCGCTGGGCTTTGAACCGTTATTCCCGGTTAAAAGTAACCCGCTGCCCTGGATCAACGCCTGGCTGAACAGCGATAACGTGCAGGTAGCCCCCCAGGAAGCCGAAATCAGCTCCTATCTGGTTGGCGCCATCGACAGCGAAGTGAATACCGACGATCTGGGTGATTTTGATCTCTGATGTCTGCATCACCACTGCCCGGCTCCGCCAACGAGGACTTTAACCTCAGCGGCGAGCCGGAAACCCCCGCGCTGGAACTCGAACCCCTGCAGGCCGACCGTTCTGCCACAGCCCCGCTGCAGACAGAACTGTTTTTGCCGGCAGACAATCCTGAACAACCGGAAACCACCCCGCAAATTGAATTTGACGGCATGGCGCCGCCGCGCCTGGCAGTTCAGCTCGGCGATGGCCAGCAGCTGTATTTTCAGCATGCCAGAACACTGCTGGAATCGCTGGAAGCGCAACAGGTGGATGTGCATTATCAATGCCGGGAAGGCTATTGCGGCAGTTGCCGGGTACAGCTGCTGGAAGGCCAGGTGCATTATCTGGAAGAGCCCATGGCCTGGATTAATGCGGATGAAATTCTGCCCTGCTGCTGTATTCCACGCAGCGATATCAAAATAAAACTCTGACCGGCTTTCCTGCTCCAGGTCAGTACCCGGGGCCCTTTCATCCTGCTATTCTGGCTCCACAATAACACTTACCTTTTACCCAAGGAGCCCAGCCAATGGCCTTTATCTGTATCACTCCGAACGTTGCTATGGTCCGCATCAATGCCCGTGAGCACCTGGAAGACATGCCCGGTAATTTCTATATCAACCTCGACACACTGGTTGAGGCACGCATGAAAGAAGTCCGTAAAGAACACGAAGGGGATTTCTGCGCCGATGTGCTGCTGGTACTGGAAAACCGTACCCATGAGTTCCTGTTCCGCAACAGCCCGGCCGGCAACAAAGCCAAAGAAACCCTCACTCAATATCTGACTGAACGCAGCATTAACTGCTGAGCAACAGTGCCACCGGGTTGATTTCTCAGCCCGGTGAGTTAGCCTTCGTACTCTTTGTACCGAGGTGTCCTATGAGCCTGAAATTACCCACCCTGAATCAACCTGCCCCGGCCTTTTCTGCCCCGGATCAGCACGGCAATATTGTTACACTCGACAGCCTGCGTGGCCGCAATGTGGTGCTGTATTTTTACCCCAAAGCCATGACCCCGGGCTGTACCGTCCAGGCCTGCGGTATCCGTGATCACCACGCCGAATTTGCAGCACTCAATACGCTGGTTCTGGGTATCAGCCCCGATGCGCCCCAGCGCCTGCAGAAATTCATTGAACGCGACCAGCTGAACTTCGGTTTATTAAGTGACGAAGACCACGCCATTGCTGACGCATACGGCGTATGGGCGCTGAAAAAATTTATGGGTAAAGAATACGAAGGTATCCATCGTATTACGTTCATTATTGATGCCCAGGGTGTACTGCGGCATATCATCGAAAAAGTAAAAACCAAAACCCATCACGACGATACCCTGGCGCTGGTGAAAACCCTCTGAACCGGCTTCAGTTTTTAGGCGGAATGCCGATAGCAGGGTTATGAAAATACTATTCGTCATCATCATGCTGCTGCCGGCTTCAGTATGGGCCAACAGCCATCTGAATTGTGCCGGCGGACTGCGCCAGCAGGGCTGGTTACAATCCGGCTGGCTGCAGGACGATGGTGATCAGTTCAGCTTTATCGAATGCGGTTTAATCACGGCCCCGCCGATGCAACAGGGCTGGTTTCTGACGCTGCCGGATATCCACTGGCAACAGGGCCTTGCGACCAGTTTTTCTCGCAGCCGGGGCGCGCTGGAAGCGCAAGATATACAACTGTACTGGCCTGTGCTGCGCCAGCAGGAAGTATTGTTCGGTCTGATTGCAGGCTCCAGCAATGCTCAACAACTGCATACCACGGCACAACCGCTGCGCTTAACCGGCACGGATCCGTATCTGGCCGCCGGCCAGGATATTCTGCTGCGGCGGGAAGAATATTTTGCCGGTCTGGCCATCGACACCCGCTTCAGCAACACCGCCATTACCCGCACCAGCCTAAGCTACCATTACCGCCGCCATCCGTTGCTGGTGCAAAATCCGGCCGAGCCATTATTTCCCGTCAGTGCCGATTTGCTCAGCACCGCCCGCACGGGCTTATGGGAATTACGCACCGAACGGGAAGCCCTGCGTTATGGCTGGCAATGGCACTGGTCGCTGGCACTGCTGTACGGAGCAATCGGTGATCTGCAACAACAGCCGCTGCGCGAACTGCAGGAAACCCGCTTTACCGGGCTGCAACTGCAGCTGGGCCTGTTATGGCGGCAACGTCTGAACCAGAATCTGAATGCAGTGCTGAACCTGAGCGGTGGCGGTGAATTCTGGTATCTGCCGGAAGACAACAGCAATAATCCGGCACTGGAATCCCCGCACCGCACTGATTATCAGATCAGCGCCGGCCTGAACTGGCGCTTATAAAGCACTCCTAGTGCGCGCGCCGGTATTCCAGCGGTGACATACCGGTCCAGCGCCGGAATGCGCGGCTGAAGACACTGCTCTCCGCAAAGCCAAGACGTGCACTGATAACGGTAAGCGACAGATCCGTCTGCCGCAGCAACTGTTGCGCCCGCCGGCACCGCTCCTCATCCAGCAATTGCTGAAATTTAGTACCGCATTCCTGCAATTTGCGCTGCAAAGTCCGCCCGCTCATGTGCAAACGGGCGGCCACCTGATCGCGGTCGACCAATAACTCATCCTGATGCTGTAAAAAATGCCGTACCAAACCGGCACTGTCCGGCTGATTCAGCAATGCCAGCTGCGCTTCCAGCATTTGCTCATGCAAAGATGACAACTGTTCATCCCCCAGCGCCAGCGGTTCAGCCAACACCTCCGGGGCGAATACCAGCGCATTGCGGGGTGCCGAAAACTGCAGGGGTGCGGCAAAAATACGGGCATATTCGCTGCTATCGGCCGGCGCCGGATGGCGCATTTCCACCCGTAATAACGGCAATGGCCGGCAAGCCAGCCAGTTGGCAAACGAGCGCAGCAACACCAGCACAGCATCCACCTGATGGTGACTGAAATCATCCCCCAGCGGCTCATAACAAATAGCGGCCTGGTTATTTTCTCCGGTCAGAAAATAATGGCCACCATCACTCAGCAGACGGGTATAACGCACCGAGCGGGTAAAGGCAGCCCCCAGCGTATCGCTGTGCATCAGGGTCAGGGCAAATAACTGAAAGTGGCTGGGCTTCACCATTTCGCCGATACGCAGGCCGGTATCCGGTTGTGGCCGGCTGCGCTCAATATTGCGCCAGACCTGCAGATTCTGCGCCAGTGAAATACGGGCATAAGGAGTACTGAGTAAACCAGCCGGAATATCGGCGGCCTGCAGCAACGCCTGCGGGTCCATACCCAAGGCTTCGGCAGCCTGTAACAAGCCACGCACCCACAGTGCCGACACGGTGGGAAGCGCGGGCGCCGGAGCAACATCATGCAAAGGAGTGGTCAAAAAAATCCTGCCCGATCATCATAAAATGCGTCGTACAGATTACCCTATGGCGGCGGCGAACATAAGCGGCAGAAAAGCATGAATAGCGGTTATACGGCACATTCAGACCTCGCACAAAACGCCGCGGCCGCTGACAATAACGGCACCATAAACCTTGCCCTTTGTATAAGGAACCAACATGACCATCGCTTACTGGAGTGTTCTGGCAGCCGCTTTGCTGCCCTATATTTTTACCTTACTGGCTAAAGCCGGTGGCCCGCGTTACAACAATTATTCACCACGGGAATTTCTGGAAAAACAACAGGGCTACCGTAAACGGGCACACTGGGCCCAGCTGAACGGCTTTGAGGCATTCCCGCCCTTTGCCGCCGCCGTCATCATTGCCCATCAGGCCGGCGCCGTACAAAGCAGCATCGATACCCTGGCACTGGCTTTTATTGCCTGTCGTATTCTGTACGGAGTGATGTATCTGGCCAATAAACCAACCCTGCGTTCGCTGGTATGGATGGCCGGTATTGGCTGTGTGGTTGCACTTTTTGTCAGCGCCGCCTGATCTGCGCCTGGCCCGCACTCAGGCGTGTAACGCCTGGGTGCGCAGCCGGTAGCAAGCGGAGGAATTGCAGTAGATAACGATCTGCCGGCCTTTATCCGGCGTGCGGATCAGATACAGATCGGTAAATTCCGGTGAACGCTCCATAAAGGTGGCATTCCGAATCATACCCGCCGCCTGCCAGGCGGCGGCGTCTGCCGTTGTTTCCGGTGTTGCAACAGTATTCTGCAGGAG
This sequence comes from Venatoribacter cucullus, assembly GCF_016132445.1. NCBI lineage: Bacteria > Pseudomonadati > Pseudomonadota > Gammaproteobacteria > Oceanospirillales > Oceanospirillaceae > Venatoribacter > Venatoribacter cucullus. The sequence continues at coordinate 1,997,024 of NZ_CP046056.1, forward strand.
CAGTATCACCAGCCATGCCAGTGCTGTCATTGTTGTTTTCATCACAACTCTCCCCGACCAACCTGCCTGAAGTATAGGCCGCCGGCAGCACCTGCAATGTATCCTTTAGTTATAAAAAAACCGCCGGAGACGGCGGTTTTATGGGTAGAACAGCAGCGCAGAACTCAGTGCGGTAATGATTGCCGCTTCAGCGACACCATCAGCTCGGCCTCACCTCTTGGCACACCACAGTTATCAACCAGATCGCTGGCGGTTGCCCCTAAACCAATCAGGCGGGAAGCCTGAGCAAAGGTATCGTCATCGGTATCCGGCAGTACTGCCCGGCGTTCCGTTTGCTGCAGACGGCCTTCCAGCTGTTTCAGCCGGCGCCCCATGCCGATAGTGCTCTTGCTTAAGCCACTCTGCGCCTGTTGCATTACCGCCAGCGCTTCATCCAGCCGTTGTGCCTCACGCACCTGCTGCCGCCGTAACGACCACAGCAGAACGCCCACCAACATCAACAAACCGATATTACCGACCAACAACCAATGCATCAGTGACAGAGTTGCCATGAATCGCTCCTATAAACCCTGGATTTCAGACCACTCCTCGTCGGTCATCATTTTCTCCAGGTCCACCAGGATCAGTAATTCGTCATTTTTATGACAAACACCCTGAATGAACTTGGCACTTTCTTCGTTTCCGACGTTAGGAGTGGTTTCAATTTCAGACTGACGCAGATACACCACCTCAGCCACCGCATCCACAAGAATGCCCACTACCTGATTTTCCGCTTCGATAATTACGATACGGGTCTGGTCAGTGGTCTCAGCAGTCGGTAAACCAAAACGCAGACGGGTATCGATCACCGTCACAACATTACCGCGCAGGTTAATAATGCCCAGCACATACGAAGGCGCGCCCGGTACCGGAGCAATCTCGGTATAGCGCAATACTTCCTGCACCTGCATTACATTAATGCCGTACGTTTCGTTTTCCAGGCGGAAGGTTACCCACTGCAATACGGGATCTTCGGCACCTTTGGTATTTCCGGCCATCGCTGACATAAAAACATCCTCGCTAAGAAAGATTGCTGTCTGACAGTGTCAAAAAGCTGTTCAGAATCTCTCTCTAATATAGTTCACAGCACAAACTGTACCAGTTGAAGAAAGAAATAATTACTCCGGCAAAATTAATGCCGGTTCGCGCCCGGACGCCGTTGCGCTTCCAGCAACTGCTGAATACCCGGCACATCCAGTAACGCACACATCTCATCAATAACAGTACCGGCCAACCATGGCCGCTTACTGCTTTCGCCACGCCATTTTACGGAATCATAGCCCAGCGTCACGGTATCACAGATCTCCTGGCAGGCCAGCGCCCAGGGCGAACGATCCAGCTGAATAAAAAACTGATAACCGGTTTCGCGCAGCTGTACGCCCCGCTCCGGCATAATCAGCACCGCGCTGTCGATAATCGTCAATTTTACGTCATCACCCTGCCAGACCCCCAGTGACCAGGCAGCCTGACCAAAGAGTGGCGTCACTTTGTCCGTTACCGGATACACACCACCCAATAACGGCAACGGAATGGCCAGTTTCAGGCCCGCGACTTTAAAGATCAGACATTCAATGCCCTGACTGGAGCGCCAGTCGAGTGCCTCTTTGGTGCTGAGCAATGCCGCGGTTTCGGTTTCAGCAACCGCGACCGCTGGCGGTTCCGTCACAATGGTGGCCGGAACGGCTGGCGCCGGCGTTGCCGGTATCACCCGGGTACGGCTGACGGGCACGGCAACAACAGAGCTGGCTTGCGGAGCTTCAGCAACCACCGGCGCGGGCGTCACAACCGGTACCGCCTGCACGGCCGGGCTGACAGTCGCCGTTACCAGCAACTGATCCAGATAATCCTGCAGCACCCCATCCACATGGTTGTGCAATACGACTGGTTTAACGTCAGCTTTGCTCACGGGCCGCCTCCGCTTGTTCCAGATCCTGCAGCAAATGCCGGTATGCCCGGACGCCACGGCTCTGCTCATCGAGCTGATGCGGGAATACGCCTTCATGGCTGGCATCACGCAGGCGGGTATCCACCGGAATGGCTTCCGACCACAGCGAATCGTGATAAATCTGCCGCATTTCTTTCAGCGTGGTCAGCGACGCCAGCGTACGCCGGTCAAATAAGGTTGGCACCACGGTATAGGGCAGCTGACGATTCTGCGAGCGCATCACCATTTTCAATGTGTGCACCATACGCTCCAGCCCTTTCAGGGCCAGATGTTCTGTTTGGGTAGGGATAATCAGACGCTGACAGGCCGCCAGCGCATTCACCAGCAACACCCCCAGAATGGGTGGGGTATCCAGCAAGGCATAGTCGTATTCGTCCCACAGCTGGGCCAGTGAGCGCGCCAGCACCAGCCCCATACCTTCCTGGCCACTGACCTGACGTTCCAGCGTGGCCAGCGACGTGGTGGCCGGCAACAGGCTGACATTGGGCAAACTGGTGGGTTTGATCACGGTCTGAATAAAGGCCTTGTCTTTGTAGCGCTGCTCAAAAAACAGGTGATACAGGCTGCGCTCCAGATTATCGGGGTTCTGCCGGAAATAGCTGGTCAGGGAGCCATGCGGGTCCAGATCCACCAACAGGACACGCTTGCCCTGGGCGGCCAATAAACCGCCGAGACTGACCACACTGGTGGTTTTACCAACCCCACCTTTCTGATTTGCTATCGACCAAATTCGCACAAAAATTCACCTGTTCGCTGCGTCCGACCTGTCTGCAGGCGGCCATTAAAGACAATTCCCTGCCGCCAACCCTGGTTAATGCAAGAATCGTGTCAATTTTCTGCTGACGGACGAGTCCACAAAGATTCATCCGTATTCTGGGTCATATAAATAACCACCCGGCGATTCTTACGGCGGGCTTCTGCTGTTTCTGCCGCCACCAACGGATGGTAGTAAGACAACCCTACCGCGGCCATCCGCTGCGGTGCCACCCCATATAAAGCCAGATTCTGTACCACGGAAGCCGCCCGTAACGACGACAACTCCCAGTTGGTACGCCCCCGGGACGGGGCATCATCTGCATGCCCTTGAACATTCAGGGGAAAAGGGTATTGCCGCAGTTCAGCGGCAATTCGCTGCAACAGCGGCAAGGCTTCGTCACGTATTTCCGTCTCGCCACTGGCAAACAATAAATCGGCGTTGAGCGATACCGAAATCCAGTCGGCACTGCCATCAACCGTTATATCGTCCGTTTCCGGAATAATTTGAGCCACCTGGCGTAAATCGGTGATTAACGGCAATAAACCGCTGCCTTCGGCCACTGGCAACACCGGGACCGGCGGATCGGGCACAAAGGCATCATCCAGCGCGGTAAACAAGGTTTGTAAGCGCGAGCGGGCGGCGGCGCCTTCTTCGTCGTCCAGCAGTTCGATGGCGTATAACATAATAAAAAAGACGCACAGCAGCGTCATAAAGTCGGCATAAGAAACCAGCCAACGATGGGGATCCGGGCGTTTCACAACACTACGCCCTGCAAGCGGTGCCGCAGCGCCATCGGGTTAATGCCCTCGCGCAGCGCCATCACGCCCAGCATCATCGCTTCGTAGTAACGCTGGCGGATCGCCAGTTGCTGTCGTAAAGCACTGGTCAGCGGAATGACCATCAGGTTAGCGCCGGCAACGCCATATAAGGTGGCCACAAAAGCGGTAGCAATACCGGCGGCCAGAGCTTCCGGTTGTTTGATATCGGCCAGCACCTGCATCAGCCCCAGTACTGCACCGACAATCCCCATGGTCGGTAAGTAACCGGCCAGATTATCCAGAATGCTGAGTAAATCCTCATCCCGCTGTTGCTGGCTTTTCAGTTCCAGCCACAGGGCTTTTTCGAGTGCTTTGGTATCACTGCCATCGGCCAGCAATAACAGGCCTTTGCGCAACACCGGGTCGGTTTCCGCCGTCGCCACTTTTTCCAGTGCCTGCGGGCCGTCACGGCGCAGTGCATTACCACTGACCGTCAGCTTGCCCAACAGCACATCCAGAGAAAAATACGGCGGCGATAACAACCAGGATAATAAGCCCAGCAAAGGACGATACTGAGCAGCAGGAATCTGTACCAGCGTGGCCAGCAGGCTGCCACCAAAGACAATCAGCAGTGCCGCCGGATTCCACAAGGCAGCCAGATTGCCGCCTTCCAGAACAAAGCCGGTGCCAACGGCACCGACAGCCAGGGCGACCAGTAACAGCGCCCGGCGGTTCATCAGCCGACCTCTTCGGCCAGGCGTCCGCCAATGTCTTTCAGAGGCAATATCTCATCACTGAGACCATCTTTGATGACCGCCATCGGCATACCAAAGATAACGCAGCTGTCTTCATCCTGGGCCCAGATATGGCCGCCACTCTGTTTAATCAGGCGGGCACCATCCCGGCCGTCGGCTCCCATGCCGGTAAGTACCACACCCAGCACTTTATTGCCGTAATGCTTGGCGGCCGAGGCAAAGGCAATATCCACACTGGGGCGGTAGTTAATGCGCTCGTCGCTGTCGCGGATATGAATAATGCCGCCATTACGACGCTCAACCATCAGCTGCATGCCACCCGGGGCAACATACACATGAGAAGGCTGAATACGGTCACCGTCCACGGCTTCCTTTACCACCAGCGGGCTGAGGCCATTCAGGCGCTCGGCAAAGGCTTTGGTAAAAGAACCCGGCATGTGCTGAACAATAATGATGGGGGTTTTGAAACCGGCCGGAATGGTCCGGAACAAAGTCTGCAACGCTGCCGGACCACCGGTGGACGTACCAATCACCACCAGATCTTTCTGGCCGATACGGCTACGGGCAACAGGGCGCGCGGCAACCACAGGGGCTGGTGCAGAACGCAGATGGCTGCGCGCCACGGCAGCAATTTTATCCGTCAGGGCGCGTTTGATTTCGGCCGAATCTTTGGCCACGGCATCGAAATTCTTGGGCAGAAAATCCAGTGCGCCGGCATCCAGAGCGTCCAGCGTAACGCGCGCGCCTTCAAATGTTAGCGAAGAAAACATCAGCACCGGCACAGGCCGGCGCTGCATAATATTGCGGATTGCCGTAATGCCATCCATCACCGGCATTTCGTAATCCATAGTAATAACATCCGGGCGCAGCGAATCGTTTTTCTCGATTGCCTCCTGCCCGTTAGCCGCTACGCCAACCACTTCCATGCGCGGGTCAGCATTAATGATCTCGGTTACCCGGCGGCGGAAAAAGCCCGAGTCATCGACGACCAGTACACGAATACTCATGAAAAATCGGTTTCCTTAGGTTCAGCGTGTAATCGCATGGCGACTGGCATAACGCGCCAGCATACTGGGAATATCTAGGATCAGAGCGATACGGCCATCACCGGTAATCGTAGCTCCGGACATCCCCGGGGTGCCATGCAGCATACGTCCCAGCGGCTTAATCACCACTTCTTCCTGACCGATCAGCTGATCCACCACAAAACCAACCCGTTTGGTGCCGACTGAAACCACCACCACATGGGCAGATTCATCCGCTATGGCGCGGTTTTCACCCTTCACCAGCCAGCGTTTCAGATAGAACAGCGGTACCGGTTTTTCCCGCACCACAATCACTTCCTGGCCATCGACTACGTTGGTTTTGGTCAGGTCGAGATGGAAAATTTCATTCACACTGACCAGCGGAAACGCAAAGGCCTGATTTTTCAGCATGACCATCAGGGTTGGCATAATCGCCAGCGTTAACGGCACTTTGATATGAATGCTGGTACCGGCATCCGGTTTGGAATGAATAACCACCGTGCCATTAAGCTGGGCAATTTTGGTTTTCACCACGTCCATACCCACACCGCGGCCGGACACATCCGAAATTTGCTCTTTGGTGGAAAAACCCGGGGCAAATATCAGATTAAAACATTCATTTTCGGTCAGGCGGTCAGCAGCATCCTGATCCATAATGCCTTTTTCGACCGCTTTACGGCGCAGCACATCGGCATTCATACCGTGGCCGTCGTCCTGAATAATCAGCAGAATATGGTCGCCTTCCTGCTCGGCCGACAACAACACCGTACCGACGCGGGGCTTACCTTTTTTCTCGCGCTCGTCCGGCATTTCCACACCGTGGTCAACCGAGTTGCGCACCAGGTGCACTAACGGGTCAGCCAGCGCCTCGACCAGGTTTTTATCCAGGTCGGTTTCTTCGCCGCGCAGTTCGAGGTTAATTTCTTTTTTCAGTTGCCGGGCCAGGTCCCGGACCACCCGCGGGAAGCGGCCGAATACTTTTTTGATCGGCTGCATCCGGGTTTTCATCACCGCCGCCTGCAGATCACCAGTAACCACATCCAGGTTAGCCACGGCTTTCGACATGGACTCATCGGCGCTTTTCAGGCCCAGCCGCACCAGACGGTTACGCACCAGTACCAGCTCACCGACCATATTCATAATATCGTCGAGACGTTTGGTATCGACCCGTACCGTGGTTTCCGCGGCAGAATCTTTATCAGCGGCAGCAGCGGGTGCCGGCGCAGTTTTGGCGGCGGCGGCTTTGGCAGCCGGTGCCGCTTTAGCCGGTTCAGCTTTGGCGGCAGCAGGTTTTTTACTGGGTTTTGCGGTCGTCTTAGCCGCTGGTTTGTCAGCGGCAGGTTCGGCAGTGACAGATTCGGCAGTGGCTGCAGCATCGGCACCCGCTGCGGCACTGTGCTTACCTTTACCGTGTAAGCGATCAAGTAATTCTTCAAACTCGGAATCGCTGATCAGATCATCACCACCAGCCCCGGCAGGTGCTTCCGCGGCTACCGGTTCTGCAGCGGGCGCAGCATCGGCGGCTACACCAGTATGGCGACCTTTGCCATGCAACTGATCGAGCAATGCTTCAAACTCGTCGTCAGTAATCTCGTCACTGTCAGCGCCAGATGAGCCAGCCTCTGCAGCGGCAGCGCCATCGTCGGCAGGTTGCTGGTGCTGTTCATCCAGTGCGTCCAGCAACCGTTCAAATTCGTCGTCGGTAATATCGCCGTCATCAACAGGCGCCGGTGCTGCTGTTTCGGTCAGGTCTGCCGTTTCTTCAGAATCAACGGCAACGACATCATCGGCCGCCACGTCGTCTTCGGAGGCAGGCTTAGCCAGCTGATGCAGGCGTTCAATTAATTCAGGATCAGCGTTGTCTGGTGTGGCGCCGGAACGAACGGCATCAAACATTTCGTTGACGCTGTCGAGTGCCTGCAACACCACATCCATTAAATCGGAGGTAACAGAGCGTTTACCGTTGCGCAGAGTATCGAACACGTTTTCCGCCGCATGGCAGCAATCCACCAGCGGGCTCAGCTGTAAAAATCCAGCGCCACCTTTAACGGTGTGAAAGCCGCGGAAAATAGCATTCAGCAGATCTTTATCCTGCGGGCGTTGTTCAAGATCGACCAGTTGTTCAGAGAGCAACTCAAGGATCTCGCCGGCTTCGACCAGAAAATCCTGGAGGATCTCTTCATCAGCATCGAAACTCATCCGTTAGCTCCTTCAAAAACCAAGACTGGACAGTAAGTCATCAACATCATCCTGGCTGGCAACTACGTCTTCACTGGATTTATTTATCTGCGGTCCTTCCGCAGCGATATTTTTACCCTCTGCCGGCGCCACAACGTCGCTGTCCAGATCGGTGTGGGTGATCCCGGTAATTTTGTCGACATTACCAGCCATCAGCACCAGATTAACCAACCGGGCCTCCACATCGCGTACCAGAGCGGCCACTTTATGAATAACCTGGCCGGTCAGATCCTGAAAATCCTGTGCCAGCACGATGTCAGAAAGCTGCCCCTGCAATTGTTGCGACTGACCGGCACTGTCCTGCAGGAACTGGGTCATTTCCCGACTCAGGGCCCGGAATTCATCCGGTGTCAGTTCTTTTTTCCGGAAGCGTTGCCATTGGGCATTCAACCGGCTGGCTCGCTCATGAATATCACTGGCCAGCGGCATCGCCGCATCCACCAGATCCATGGTGCGGTTGGCCGATTTATCGGTCATTTCCAGCACGTATGTCAGTTTATCGGTCGCATTGGCTATTTCTGAAGAGGCCCCCACCGAAGTATCGACATTCAGATTTTTTATGGCTTCATGCAACGCTCTGGTCAGGCGGCCGATCTCGTTGTAAAGCGTGCGATCCCGCACATCGTTGAGGTCGTTAACCAGCGAGACAGCCCGACCAATATCACCGCGCTCCAGCTCCTTAAGCATATTTTCAGCAAGGTTGCGGATTTCTCTGCTGACATCGCTGTTGTCGGTGTTCATATTGAATCCGGACATTAAGGGTCGCCTTTCTTTAACCTTCGATGCGTTCAAATATCTTGTCGATTTTCTCTTTCAGCACCGCCGCTGTGAAAGGCTTAACCACATAGCCATTCACACCGGCCTGGGCTGCTGCCACAATCTGATCACGTTTGGCTTCTGCTGTTACCATCAGTACCGGCAGGCTTTTCAGGCGTTCATCCGCCCGTACCCGCTTCAGCAGATCCAGACCGGTCATGCCCGGCATGTTCCAGTCGGTAACCAGAAAATCAAAGTCACCGTTTTGCAGCATCGGCAACGCAGTGGTCCCGTCATCCGCTTCCTGGGTGTTGGTAAAGCCCAGGTCACGCAGCAGGTTTTTGACGATCCGTCTCATTGTTGAAAAGTCATCAACAATAAGAATCTTCATGTTTTTGTTCAAAACGACCTCCAATAATCGACTTTATATTCCAAGTCGTCCCATCGGTTGAGTGTAGACGCAGTTAATGCATTATCCACAAACCACAGCACTCTGACCGAAAAAAATACCGTCAGATTAATAAGTTAGCCCATCCAACCGGATAACCGGGTGCGTAACCGGTGTGCCGCCTGACTGTGCAATTGGCTGACCCGCGATTCACTGACCCCCAGCACCGCCCCGATTTCTTTCAGGTTAAGCTCTTCGTCGTAATACAGGGCCAGCACCAGCTGTTCCCGTTCCGGCAGGGTTTTAATGGCACCGGCCAGCTGCAGCTGAAACGATTCACGCTCCACCCCATCCTGTGGACCGGGTAAACCTTCATCATCAAACACATCAAAACCGGATTCGCTTTTTTCCAGCACTTCTTCAAAGCTGAACAGCCGGCAGCCGGCGCTGTCTTGCAGAATACTGTGGTATTCGTCCTGGCTGATGCCCAGCACCGCCGCCACCTCAGTATCTTCAGCGTCACGGCCTTTTTCGTTTTCGACCTGGCGGATGGCGGCGCTGATGCGGCGCGCATTACGATGCACCGAACGCGGCGCCCAGTCACCACGACGTATTTCATCCAGCATCGAACCGCGGATACGGATACCGGCATAGGTTTCAAAGCTGGCACCTTTACCGCCGTCGTATTTACGCGCGGCTTCAATCAGGCCGATCATGCCGGCCTGAATCAGGTCATCCAGTTGAACACTGTCGGGTAAACGCCCCAGCAGATGATGCGCAATGCGCTTCACCAGCGTGGCGTGTTCACGCACCAGCATTTCATAGTCATGCTTCTGAACGTCGGTATACACCAGGCAACTTCCTACTGACACTCGTTATGCCCCAGCTTCCTGCACTAACCGGTCCACGAAAAATTCCAGATGCCCACGGGGGGTAGAAGGCAACGGCCATGAGTCTACTTTTTTCGCCAGAGCCCGGAAGGCAATTGCCGCTTTGGAGCGCGGATAGGCTTCCAGTACCGCTTTCTGACGCTGTACGGCACGTTTCAGCGCATCGTCCTGCGGAATCGCACCCGCATATTGTAATGCGACTTCCAGAAAACGGTCGGTTACTTTGGTCAATTTATTGAACAACGCCGTACCTTCCTGTGGTGTTCTTACCATATTTGCCACAATGCGGAAGCGGAACAGGCCGTAATCACGGTTCAGCAATTTGATCTGGGCGTAGGCGTCTGTAATGGACGTCGGCTCATCCGTCACCACCATCAACACTTCCTGCGCCGCATGCACAAAGCTCATCACACCTTCGGAGATACCGGCGGCGGTGTCGATAATCAAAACGTCCATATCGTCGCCGATATCGCTGAAGGCCTGAATCAGACCGGCGTGTTCACGACTGTTCAGTTGCGTCAGTTTCTGGGTTCCGGACGACGCCGGCACCACACGGATACCGCCCGGGCCTTTCACCATAATGTCACGCAGATCACACTCGCCCTGCAGCACATTTTCAATGGTTTTGTTGGCACTCAGCCCCAGCAGAATATCAATATTGGCAAGCCCGAGGTCAGCATCCAGCACCACTACCCGGCGGCCCAGTTCGGCCAGTCCGATGGCCAGATTGACCGATACGTTGCTTTTACCGACCCCACCCTTACCACCGGTAACGGCGATCACCTGTACGGGATGTCTTGCCATGCTTATTTATACTCCGTATTAGCCGCCGGGCGGCTGCGTTCTGTCATCGCGGTGGCAGCCTGCCAGCGCGTTCTGGCCATGCGAGCCATCTGTTCGGCCAGTCTTACCAGTTTGGCAGCCTCCGGGTAGTGAATATCATCCGGAATATGCGGGCCATCCGTTACCAGGGTAACCGGCAGACGGGTCAGCGCCGCGACACTCATGGCCGCTCCCAGGCTGAAACATTCATCCAGTTTGGTAAACACACAACCAGACAAGCCAGCGGGTTTGAACAATTCGTAATTTTCCTGCAGGCAACGACCCTGACTGGTTAATGGTAACACCAGTAATTTCTTCAACCTTGATCCAGCTTGCTTAAGCATAGCCAATTGCACGTCAAAGTGTTGATCGCGGCTGGATAAACCGGCGCTGTCGACCAACACCAGCTTTTTATCTTTAAGGGTATCGAGCAATTTGTTCAGATCGCCCTGCACCGGCAATACGTGCAGCGGCACGCCCAGAATGCGGGAAAAACTGCGCAGCTGATCATGGGCGGCCACGCGATAGTTATCCAGTGTTACCAGTGCCACTGAACCGGCACCGTGACGCATCACAAACTGCGCCGCAATTTTACCGATGGTAGTGGTTTTGCCGGCACCAGTAGGGCCAACCAATGCCACCATACCGCCACGCTCCAGCACCTGGGTAGAAGCGACCGGAATATCGTCCTGCAGCATGGTCAGCACCTGCTGCCAGGCCTGATCCAGATCGGAGGACGTTACCCGGGCGGCAATATCATCGGCCCAGGCCGGTTCCAGTCCCAGATCCTGACACCGCGCCCACATCTGCGACTGCTGCCAGGTTAAGGGCCGGCGGGTATCCCAGGGGCTGCCATTATGGCTGACCATCCAGTCTTTCAGTTCACGCAGCTGGCCCTGCATCTGTTCCAGAGCATGGTTGTACAGGCCAGTATCATTTACCTCGCTCACGGCCGCCGGCTGAGGACGCGCCAGCGGGCGTTCTTCCTGCACGGGCGACACCACACGGCGGGGCTGTGACTGAGGTTGAGATTGCGGCTGCGCCACCGCCGCAGCGCGGGGCTTGCCGGCAGCGCTGGTGAGCTGGTCGTTTTTAAAGCCACGCAGCACTTTGGCCAGACTGGCCTGCGAACCAACATCCGCCTCGCGGGCCTGCTGCAAACGGGCGGCACGCTGTTCGGTACGGGCCGGAGCGCGCTGTTGCTGACGGGTTTTGGCCTGCTCCAGCTCCTGCTGCAGTTGCAGCTGGCGCTCAAGTTCCGGCGCCGCGCTCTGGCTGTGATAATCCAGCGCGGCAACCACTTCCATACCTTCAGCGGTTTTGCGGCTGGACACAATCACGGCATCCGGGCCCAGTTCCTGGGATACCAGACGCAGCGCGGTCTGCATATTAGCGGCGGTGAAGCGTTTTGCTTTCATAATCGACACTCACAACTATTTGCCGCCGATACTGGCGACAATGGTAATACTCTTGTTGTCCGGTACTTCCTGGTAAGCCAGTACATGCAGCTGCTCAATGCTGTTGCGGATGAACTGCGCCATGGCAGCCCGCAACTGACTGGTAACCAGCAACACGGCCGGATTGCCGGCCATTTCCTGTGCCTGTACGGCTTCAGCCAGGGAGCGCTGCAGGTTTTCGGCCATGGCCGGTTCCAGAACCAGACCATATTGCTGAGCCTGCTGCGCGCTCTGCTGCAATGTCTTAAGCAATAACTGTTCCAATGATGGATCCAGCGTCATAACCACCAGCTCATCCCTGTTGCCATAGATGTTCTGGACGATCATCCGGCTTAATGCCAGACGCGCCGCCGCCGTCATCGTGGCAATATCTTGACTCTTCGAAGGTGAATTCGCCAAAGACTCGGCGATTGAGCGCAGATCGCGGATGGGCACATGCTCACGCAGCAGGCTTTGCAATACGGTCAGCAGCTGACTGATGCTGACGGTATTGGGCACCAGCTCTTCGGCCAGTTTGGGTGAGGTTTTGGCCAGAATATCCACCAGCTGCTGCACATCTTCATGACCCAGCAGTTCGTGGGCGTGGCGCTGCAGTTTCTGGTTCAGGTGCGTGGCGACCACCGTGCTGGCATCCACCACGGTGTAGCCCAGGGTCTGGGCACGATCTTTCTGGTTTGGATCAATCCAGAAGGCTTCCAGACCAAAGGCCGGGTCGGTCGTGGCCAGACCGTCAATTTTGCCGAACACCTGGCCGGGGTTAATGGCCAGCTCGCGTTCCGGGTAAATTTCCGCTTCCGCCAGCGTTACGCCCATCAGGGTAATGCGGTATTGGTTCGGCAGCAGATCGAGGTTGTCGCGGATATGCACCGACGGCATCAGGAAGCCCAGCTCCTGCGACAGCTTACGGCGCACGCCTTTAATACGGTTCAGCAACTGACCGCCCTGGGCTTTATCGACCAGCGGAATCAGACGATAGCCGACCTCCAGCCCCACCCGGTCAACCGGCTCTACGTCATCCCAGCCCAGCTCTTTCACTTCCATTTGTTTAATAGTGGCTTCGGCTTTTTCTTTCGGTGCCGCCAGCGCTTTGTCGCTGCCGCCCGCGGTTTTACCCGGTAACGCCCCGGCCGGCACCGTTTCTCCGGTTAAACGCCGCACCACGGCGTCGCCCAGCGCACCGCCAGATTTTTTCCAGCTGATGATATAAGCAATCAGGCCCGCGACCAGCGCCGAACCGAGAAACACGGTATGCGGCATGCCCGGCACCAGACCCATTAAAAACATCAGCCCGGCCGATATCGCCAGAGCGCGCGACGAGGAGAACATCTGCGTGAAAATCTGCTCACCCATGTCTTCATCGCTGCTGTTGCGGGTCACCATAATGGCGGTGGCGGTAGACAGCAGCAGTGACGGAATCTGTGCCACCAGACCGTCACCAATGGCCAGCAGCGTATAAGCAGAAACCGCATCGCCGAAACTCAGGCCGTGCTGCACCATACCAATGGCAAAACCACCGATGACGTTGATCACCAGAATCAGGATACCGGCGACCGCGTCGCCCTTAACGAACTTACTGGCACCGTCCATGGAGCCGTAGAAATCGGCTTCGGCCGCCACATCCGACCGACGCTTTTTGGCTTCATCGGCATCAATCAGGCCGGCGTTCAGATCGGCATCAATCGCCATTTGTTTACCAGGCATGGCGTCCAGGGTGAAGCGGGCACTTACTTCTGACACCCGGCCGGCACCCTTGGTGACCACCACAAAGTTGATAATCACCAGAATAATAAACACCACCAGACCGACGGCGTAGTTACCGCCGATCAGCACTTCACCGAAGGCCTCGATCACTTTACCAGCGGCATCGCCGCCTTCGTGACCGTACATCAGCACCACCCTTGTAGAGGCCACGTTCAGCGCCAGCCGCAACAGGGTCGCCACCAGCAGAATGGTCGGGAATACGGCAAAATCGAGTGGCCGTTTGGCGTACACGCTGACCAGCAGCACGATGACCGATAAGGCGATATTGAAGGTAAAGAAGATATCCAGCAGGAACGGCGGTATCGGCAGCGTCATCATGCCGAGCAGAATCAGCACCATCAGCGGGATGCTGAGATTGCCATTGGCCAGCAAGGAAGCGCCCTGCTTCAGCTGCCCCATCACCTGAGTTTTTGTGGCTGTCGCCATGTGTTCAATCCGTCAGAAAACCATCACTGACGGATGTCTTGCAAAAAGCTGTCCAACTTTTTGAGGTTGAGGGTTAAGCGTTCAGGGTTCTGCGTGCGCTGCAGAAAAATCCCAACACTGGACGCTGGACGCTGGACGCTGGACGCTGGACGCTGGACGCTGGACGCTGGACGCTGGACGCTGGACGCTGGACGCTGGACGCTGGACGCTGGACGCTGGACGCTGGACGCTGGACGCTGGACGCTGGACGCTGGACGATTTTTGGCATCTCCCGTTTCCCGTCAAGCGCAGCGAGCATTTTTTTGCTTCAAGCCTCAAGCTTCCGGCTTCATGCCCCCAAACGCAGCGAGCGTTTAGCCAGGCTCCGGGTCTACCCGCAGGTCACGCGGAATCGGCATATCCGGTTTGCGCTCGGGGCGTGGGCCACGGCCTTTTACGAACAGATCCATCTGGTAGATGTAGGCCAGCACCTGCGCCACCGCCACATACAGGCCTTCGGGGATTTCATCACCGATTTTACCGTGAGTGTACAAGGCCCGCGCCAGCGGCGGTGCCTGCATCTGCGGGACGTTATGTTCTTTGGCAATTTCACGGATTTTCATCGCCACTTCGTCACTGCCTTTAGCCACCATCACCGGCGCACTCATACCCGAGGAGTCGTATTTCAGCGCCACGGCAAAGTGGGTTGGGTTGGTAATCACCACATCGGCGGTGGGTACATCGGCCATCATGCGGCGCTGTGACATCTCGCGCTGCAGCTGACGGATTTTGCTTTTAACTTCCGGCTTGCCTTCGCTTTCTTTAAATTCGTCCTTAATTTCCTGCATGGTCATGCGCAGTTTTTTGGTGTGGCTGTAAACCTGCCAGGGTACATCCGCCACCGCGATGACGATGGTGGAGGCGCACAGAAAAATGACGCTCCATAAAATAATATCAATGGCACCTGCAATGGCTGTTTCAGTAGCCATACGCTTCAACAGCATCGCTTCATTAAAATACATGCCCAGTACCAGCCAGGCCACCAGCCCCACCACCAGTACCTTGGCCCAGGATTTCAGCAACTCTACCAGCGAATTCATGGAAAACATCCGCTTCAGACCACTGAGCGGATTCAGACGGTCAAATTTCGGCATAATGGCTTTGCCGGATAATAACCATCCACCCACGCCCAGCGGGCCGAAAAAAGCCGCCAGCAGCACAATGATTAACCAGGGTGTCAGGGCAATGGTGGCTTCCCAGGCCGACGCACCCAAATGGCGGAACATCTGCGCGGTATCAAAAGCGGTGTCACGATCAAAGGAAAAACCCAGCTTGGCAATGGCGGTCACGTGCTCGGCCATCCACGGGCCGAACGCCAGTAACCCGAGTGCGCCAAACAACAACACCATGGTGGTGTTCAGTTCTTTCGAGCGCGGCACCTGCCCTTCTTCGCGGGATTTCTCTAACCTTCGCGCCGTGGGTTCTTCGGTTTTTTCCTGACTGCTATCCTGCTCAGCCATATCAGGACATCTCCGTCAATTTTTTGATGAATTCAAACAGGGTGTCCATATAGCCCTGAAAACTTTGTGCCACTTCGCCCAGACTGAGCGACAAAATTAATAACCCGACAATCATGGTCACCGGAAAACCCAGCGCGAAAATATTCAGCTGCGGCGCGGCGCGGGTCATAACGCCAAAGGCCAGGTTCACAATCAGCAGTGCGGTCATGGCGGGAATGGCAATCACCACCGCGGCGGCAAACATCCAGCCGCTCCAGGTCACCATCAGGCCAAACTGTTCGGCGCTGAAGCCGGTAAAACCGACCGGCAATGTGCGGAAGCTGTCGACCAGAATTTCGATCATCACCAGATGACCGTTTAGGGATAAAAACACCAGACTGACCAGAAACAACAACCATTGGCTGACCACCACCACCGACGCACCCTGCGACGGGTCAACGGTGGTGGCAATGCCCAGGCCGGTTTGCATGGCAATTAACTGACCGGCAATCACAAAAATCTGCGTCACCAGTTCAATCACAAAGCCCAGCGCAATGCCAATAAGTAATTGCTGCAGAATAATCACCAGCGACGCCACCGACAGTGCATCCACCGCCGGCAGTGGCGGCAATACCGGTACAATCACTAAGGTAATAGTCACCGCCAGCAACAACCTTACCCGCGCAGTAACCATCCGGGTACCGAGCAGCGGCATCACCATCAGCAAGCCGCTGATGCGGGCAAAGGGGTACATATAGCGACTGACCCAGTGGCTGACTTCCAGAGCCTCTATTTCAAACACAGGTCAGCCGATGATGAAGGGAATGTTCATATACAGGTCGCGGGTGTAATCCAGCACCGCGCCCACCGCCCAGGGGCCGAACATCAGAATGGCCAGCAAGGTCACCACCAGACGCGGCAAAAAGCTCAGCGTCTGTTCGTTAATCTGGGTCGCCGCCTGAAAGGTACTGACCACCAGGCCCACAATCAGGCTGGGGACAATAATCACCACCACAATCAACAACACCAGATACATGGCGTGATTAAACAGATCACCGATTTCCGCCGGAGTCATAGCCTACCTCGCTAAAGCGTGCCGAAACTGCTGGCCAGCGTACCCATAATCAGGGCCCAGCCATCAATCAGCACAAACAGCATTATTTTAAATGGCAGCGAAATAATAATGGGCGACAGCATCATCATACCCATGGCCATCAGAATACTGGCCACCACCAGGTCGATAATTAAAAACGGAATAAAAATAAGAAAACCGATCTGAAAAGCAGTTTTCAGTTCGCTGGTAATAAAGGCCGGAATCAGAATATGCAGCGGCGTGGCATCCGGGCCGCTAATGTCATCACGGCCACTCAGACGCACAAACAATTGCAGGTCATTTTCGCGGGTTTGCGCCAGCATAAACTGATGCAGGGGCACCACGGCCCGCTCTACCGCTTCCATCGGTGTGATGGTTTCAGCCAGATAGGGCTGCAGGGCATCGGCGTTAATGACGCGGAATACCGGCATCATAATAAACATGGTTAAAAACAACGCCAGGCCTAATAAAATCTGATTGGACGGGGTTTGTTGCAAACCAATGGCCTGACGCAGAATCGCCATTACCACAATAATGCGGGTGAAAGAGGTCATCATAATCAGCAATGACGGCAGAATGGTCAGTACCGTCATAATGGCCAGAATCTGAATGCTGACGGTGTATTCGCCGCCGCTGTCCGTGGCCTTATAGGTTACTGCCGGAATACCGGGAAACGACGGGCTGGCCGCCACCGGGTCGGCCGCCAGTGCCGGCAAGGGCAATACCAACGTCAGCAGTAATAACAAACCAGCCCAGCCGTATCGCATCATGAACGTATCGCTTTTTTTAATAAGTCGGCAAAAGATGCCGGTGCAGCCTGAGTTTCCGGCAACGGTTCATCCAGCTCGGTCAGCAGGGTAATTTGCCGGGCGGTAATGCCCACCACCAGTTGCTTATCACCGGCCTGCACCACCGCAATTTTTTCTTTCATCCCCAGCGACAGGGTTGCCACCAGCCGTAACGGCTGAGCGTTACCGGCCATGCCCGGTAAACCTCCGAAGTGACGGGTTTTATGCACCAGCCAGGCCAGCACAATAATCAGGGCCAGAATCAGCAGCAAAAACATAAACACCCGGCCACCGGACGCCAGCGGGTCGGGCGGGGTCAGCTTTTTTTCTTCCGCCCACACCAGCACTGGCAGGCATAAGCCGGCCAGGCCGATCAGGCCGTTAGCGCAGGCGCTGAATACGTTCACTCTGGCTCACCACGTCGGTTAAACGGATACCGAATTTATCGTTCACCATCACCACTTCGCCGTGGGCGATCAGGGTACCGTTGACCATCACATCCAGCGGTTCACCGGCCAGACGATCCAGCTCCACCACCGAACCCTGGTTAAGCTGCAGCAGGTTACGGATCGGAATCTGGGTGGCGCCTACTTCCATGGAAATACGCACCGGAATATCCAGAATCACATCCAGCTCGGGGCCGTTGTAATCATTACTGATGGGTTTGCCGTCATCGTGCAGTTCATCCAGCGGCATATTTTTTACCCCGGCCGGGCTATCGGCTTCCTCTTCGCCTTCACCGGCTTCGGCCATGGCCGCGGCCCATTCATCGGCCAGCGCTTCGTCATCGCTGCCAGCGGCGATTTCATCCGCCAGCGCATCGGCATCAATACCGCTGTTTTCCTGTTCGTTCAGCTCATCATTTTCGTTCGCCATGACCGACTCCTCAGCGTCTTCTGTGCTTCACCTGGTCGATGATTTTCACCGCCAGATTTTCATTGGAAATACCCATTTTGCCGCGGAATACCGGCACCCCATTGGCCTGCAGAATAAATTCCTCCGGCAGATCGACCGGAATAATATCGCCGGCTTTTAATACCGCCACTTCACGCAGGGAAATATCGCGTTCCACCAGCGTCCCGTGTACCGGTACGCGGGCGTCCATAATGTCTTCCCGCAGCGACTGCTGCCAGCGCTCGTCCACATCGTCCACATCGCTTTGTACACCGGCATCCAGCACTTCGCGGATGGGTTCGATCATGGAATAAGGGAAGGTTAAATGCAGGTCACCGCCGCCGCCGTCCAGTTCAATATGGAAGGTGCTGACCACCACCACTTCACTGGGGCTGACGATGTTGGCCATGGCCGGGTTCACTTCCGAACCGACGTATTCAAACTCCAGTTTCATCACCGGCGCCCAGGCTTCAATCATATCGTTGAATACCTGGCTTAAGACCAGCTGCACCACCCGCACTTCGGTGGGGGTAAATTCACGGCCTTCAATTTTGGCGTGGCGGCCATCACCACCGAAGAAGTTGTCCACCAGCTTGAATACCAGCTTGGCGTCCAGAATAAACAATGCCGTACCGCGCAGCGGCCGCATTTTGACCAGGTTCAGACTGGTGGGTACGTACAGGGTATGAATGTACTCGCCGAATTTCATAATCTGCACGCCGCCGGAAGCCACATCGGCACTGCGGCGCAGAAAATTAAACATACTGATGCGGGTATAACGGGCGAAACGCTCGTTAATCATTTCCAGCGTGGGCATGCGCCCACGAACAATACGGTCGTTGCTGGTTAAGTCGTAGGCCTTGACCCCGGACGGGTCAATATCATCCTCGGGCTCGATATCACCTTCATCGACCCCGTGCAGCAACGCATCAATTTCATCCTGCGACAATAAATCCTGCACGCCGAAATTCCTTACTGCATAACCAGATTAGTAAACAGAACCGCTTCTACGCCATCCGCTCCGCTTTCGCGCTTAACCAGCAAAGCGATATGTTCCAGCAGGCGTTGTTGCAGTTCAACCCGACCTTCTGCGGTACGCAGATGGTTAAAACTCTGTTCGCTGATAATGCGGATAATCTCGTTACGCAACAACGGATCATGCAAACGCAGCGCGTCCACCACCGCCGGCTGGCGGGTCATTATTTCCAGGGTCAGCTGCAGAAAACGCTGTCGCTGCCCGACCTGAAAACTCACCACAAATTCCGGTTTCATAATGACGTACTGCACCGGCAATACCACCGGAGCCGCTTCCGCCACCGGCCCGTCTCCCGCGTCACCGGCCAGCTGGTCCCGCATCAGCCACAGGGTCGCGCCAACGGCGATAACCACCAGCAGTAAGGCGCCGGCGATCAGCAGAATCAGTTTCTTTTTGCCGTTAGCCGGTGGCGGTGTAGCGGCACCTGTCCCGTCATCCAATGTCAGATCTTGTTCTGCGGCCATATAAAAATGCTCCTCTGTATCGGTATAAAGCAATCTGCGTGCCAGCAATTCCGTCAAAAAACCAGCAAATAAGGGCGGATCATACGCCGGGGACGGCGGATCGTTCAGCAACTTATGCGGCAGGCGTTGGTATTATGGCAGTGAT
Source organism: Venatoribacter cucullus (assembly GCF_016132445.1). Lineage (NCBI taxonomy): Bacteria > Pseudomonadati > Pseudomonadota > Gammaproteobacteria > Oceanospirillales > Oceanospirillaceae > Venatoribacter > Venatoribacter cucullus. The sequence goes on from NZ_CP046056.1 coordinate 2,016,939, forward strand.
TGGCGGCGATAACAGCCGCGGCGGCGTTTGACCGGCAGGCTCAGTGGGCAGAGCAAACGACAGGTAAACAAACGGGCGGGAGAGCATAAAGACAAAACCACCGGGCCGACCTTCACTCCGGCCCGGAATTTTTCAGGCGCACGTCATGCGCACATCAGGCATAAGTATCCAGCAGATTAAGCGAACCGGCCGGTGCCAGTGACTGGCTGTCATCGGTTGCCAGCCATTCCCCCTCTGCACCATCCGCGCTGCGGTCACCCTGGCCGCCCTGTCCGGACTGACCTTGCTGCGCCTGGCTCTGCTGGCCACGTTCGCTGACATCATAGCCGGCCAGCTGTAACCCCTGCGCGGCCAGGGCATCACGCAGCCGCTGGGCACCGGATTCCAGGGCATCCCGCACCTGACCGTTCTGTACCTGCACCTGCACGGTGGCCTGGTCCTGCTGTACCTGCAGACGAATCTCCAGGCTGCCTAATTCCGGCGGATCGAGGTGAATACGCGCCTGCTGCACATCATCCATCACCATCGCCACCACTCTGGCACCCAGCGCCCCGCCCCAGGTGCTGCGGTCATTGCCAAAGTTCAGGCGTTCTTCCCGCAGTGCCTGGCTCAGTTCATCCGGTAACGAGGTGGCGGCATTTTTTTGTGCCGCTACGGTCGCGGCGGTGCTGATGCTGGTTTCCGCCGGGGCCGCTGCCGCCAGCACGCTGGCCGGAGTGGCGGGCGTACTGGCGGCGGTATTATTCTGCGGCGTCAGCAAACTGGTGCTGAAAGCCTCATCCGCGGGCGGACGGCTGTCCGTGCTGGTGCTGGTTAATACGGCGGTATTCAGAGGATCCGTGTCGGTAGCCGGTTCAGCGGCATCAGCACTGGCAGCGGTGGCGGTCGCCTGAGCGCCAGCAGCCAGCCCGGTTAAAGCGGAGCGGGCGGCAGTGGTCTCGGTATCACGCACCGCTGCAGCAGCGTCAGCCGGCGGCGGCAACAGGCTGGCAACCGCGCCGGTTTCAGCGGCCAGCAACGCCGCCTCTTCCCCGGTCAGTAACGCTGCGGCGGCTTCTTCCCCGGTCAGTAACGCTGCGGCGGCTTCTTCATCAGCAGCCGTCAGCACCTCTGTGCTGTCAATGCCTTCAGTACCTTCCGCACCGTCCAGCAGCTTACCGGTCTGACCGGCGCCGATCTGACGCAATAAGGCGGTAATGGAGGGTAAGGCCGCGACATCGGCGGCGCTATCAGGCAGTGGCGTTTGCTGCTGCAGGCTGCCGGCCAGCGGCAACATCCTGCCCGTCAGTGGCAACGCAGTGGCCGCCGCTGTTGCCGCCGTCCGGGCCGGTAACAGCGATGTGAGCACCGAAGAAAAAGCCGGTTCAGCGCTGTCGCCGTTTCCGGCCGCTGGCGCTAACGCCGCGCCAGCACTGGCCGCAGGGGCAGCCAGGGCCAATAAAGACAAAGCGGATGAATGAGGGGTTTGCATGCTGTTCTCCACAACCTCAGAAAGGTAACTGTTCAGAGTTCAGCAAAGACCGGGCCAGTTTTATTAACCAGCGCCTGTAAACAGTCGCGGACCTGGCAATATTCCTGTTCGACGGCGTCCAGCAAGACCAGCGTGCCGCCCAGATGGCCGGCGCGGCCGGCATCTTCCAGTTGTTGCAGCATATTGGTCAGCCGGATAGCACTGATATTGGCCGCCGCGCCTTTAAAGCTGTGCGCCAGACTGGCCACCGCCGCACAATCGCCAGCGGTCAGGGCCTGTTGCAGGCGCGGCAGACGTTCGTCCGCATCCTGACAAAACAGTGTCACCAATAAGGGGAAGTCTTCCGCCATCATGTCGTATAAAAAACGCAGGGCGGTGTTATCAAAATGATCCGTCAATGCCATCCGAGGCCTCCTGTTCCCGCAGGAACCATACGTACTTCAGCGCTGCTGACGCAAGGCTGCGGCACGGTTGGCCCATTCATCGGCCAGTTTCTGTTGTTGTTTTTCTTCACCGGCTGCGTGTTCGAGATCGAGCTTATCCATCAGACCGGTTAAGGCCCGCACTTTACCATGCTGTTCCAGATAACGCTGCCGGGCTTGTTCGGTTTGCTTTTGCAGCAGGTTCAGCTTTTCGCTTTGCTGCTGCAGCGCCCGTTCAATCTGCTGCATAAAGCCGAGGGTGGCGTGCAGGGTACCGGCACTGACCATGCCCTGCCCCGGCGTGGAGATACGCTGCTGATACTCGTTGTTATAGCTGACCAGCTGCTGGCGCTGTTGTTGTTCCGCCTGCAGTTGTTGCTGCAGCTCACCCCAGCGGCGCAGCAGCTCCTGCTCTTCCCGTTCGGCCATATCCAGTAAGACCTGCAGGCGCTTGGCGCGCGGATGCTTTCTCATGCCTTAGTGCCTTTGGCCGCCGGCGGCGACGGGAACAGCTCGTCCAACTCTTGTTTGCTGCTGGCCAGGTCAGCCCCTTCGTGCAAGCCCTGGCGCAGCATGGCTTTGATGCGGGGCAAACGGTCAATGGCGGCATCGAGCAACGGATCGCTACCCGGCTGATAGGCGCCGACGCTGATCAGATCCTGATTCTGGCGGTAATGCGACATCAGCTGCTTACACAGCTGGGCTTTTTTCAGCCAGTTTTCATCCACGATCTGCGGCATTACCCGGCTGACCGAGGCTTCCACATCAATGGCGGGGTAATGGCCTTCTTCGGCCAGTTTGCGCGACAGCACAATGTGGCCGTCGAGAATGGCGCGGCTGGCGTCGGCAATCGGGTCCTGCATATCGTCGCCTTCGCTCAGCACAGTATAAAACGCGGTAATCGAACCACCGCCTTCGCTGCCGTTACCGGTGCGTTCCACCAGTTTGGGCAGTTTGTTGAACACTGACGGCGGATAGCCTTTGGTGGCCGGAGGTTCCCCCACCGCCAGGGCAATTTCCCGCTGCGCCTGGGCGTAACGGGTGAGAGAGTCCATCAGCAGCAGTACGTTCTGGCCCTGATCGCGGAAGTATTCGGCAATGGAGGTGCAGTATTGTGCGGCGCGCAGCCGCATTAAGGGTGAATCATCCGCCGGCGACGCCACCACCACGGCGCGCTGCAGGCCTTCTTCACCAAGAATTTCATCAATAAATTCTTTTACCTCGCGGCCCCGTTCACCAATCAGACCCACCACAATAATGTCGGCACTGGTGAAGCGGGTCATCATGCCCAGCAGCACGCTTTTACCGACACCGGAACCGGCAAACAAACCAATGCGCTGACCACGGCCCACGGTGAGCATGGCGTTAATGGCGCGGATACCCACATCCAGCGGTTCACGAATGGGGGCCCGGTGCAGCGGATTAATGGGACGGCCCTGCAGATGGCCCTGTTCAATATCCTGCAGTGGTCCGTGCGCATCCAGCGGCCGGCCGGTGCCATCCAGCACCCGGCCCAGCAGGTTAAAGCCCACCGGCACATCGGCGGCCATGGTTAACGGCCACACCCGGGCACCGGGACGCAGGCCATCGACCTGTTCAATCGGCATCAGGAAAATTCGTTGCTCATCAAAGCCCACCACTTCGGCTTCAATATCTTCGGCGCCTTTGCGCTCGACCATGCAGCGGTCGCCGACCTTAACGTTAATGCCCACGGCTTCGAGGGTAAGGCCGACCATACGGACCAGGCGGCCGGCGATTTTCGGCTGGTAGGGTTTATCGGGAATGCGCAGGCTGTGCCAGCGGTCACTGAGGCTCATGGGGATGATCCGGCGCGGCGGCAGGTTCTTCGGCGGCAGGTTCTTCGGCGGCGGGTTCTGCTGCAGCAGGTTCTTCGGCTACCGGTTCTTCGGCTACCGGTTCTTCGGCTACCGGTTCTTCGGCTACCGGTTCTTCGGCTACCGGTTCGGCCGGCGTTGGCGCTAAGGGTTCTTCCCATTGCGCCTGTTCATCGGTATCGGGGAAGGTAACGCTCTGCTGCATCATCTGCGTCAATACATTGTCGAGCAGCTGATTCAGGTAATCCTGGCTGGAATACTCCACCAGCGAATGTTCGGTTTCCACCCGGCAGCTGCCCGCCGGTAATTTGTCGTCTACCCGGTAGTGCATTTCGGTGCCGGTCAGCTCCAGGCTGTTCTGCAGATGACGGGCATCGTCGGGGCCAATCACCACCCGGATGTCTTTTTCACCACCCGGTAACTCGGCCAGCGCGCGCTGCACAAACTGCAGAATATTCACCGCGCCATCGCGCAGTTCTTCGTCCAGCACACGGGAACAGATACCGGCCACCAGCGCCGCCAGCACTTCCGGCAGCTGCTGGTCACGCTGTTCCAGATGGCTGTGCAGCGTGGCCGCGATGCGCTGCAGCCGGGTGACCACCAGATTGGTGTCGGCCTGCGCTTTCAGGCGCCCGGCTTCATTGCCCTGCTGCAGGCCTTCGTCGTAACCGGCTTGCCGGCCTTCGGCAAAAGCGGCGTCGTAGCCTTCTGTGCGGCCGGCTTCAAAACCTTCTTTGTGGCCCTGCTGACGGCCTTCGACCAGGCCCTGCTCCAGCCCGTCGTTATAGGCTTCGCGGCGGATATTTTCCAACTCTTCAGCAGTCGGGAATGCCAGTGGCTCGCCCTGTTCATCGGTCACCGCCTGCCTGGCGGCCGCCTGCTGGGCGGCTTCCTGTTCGGCTTTTTCGGCCTCCCACGCCGGCGGCTCGGTCCAGTAGGGCAACCGCCACAGCTTCACATCGCGGGCATCTTCCGCGCGGATGGGATGGTGATGTTCCTGCCGGATTTCTGTCATTTACATCATGGCCTCGCCACCACCACCCAGCACAATTTCGCCGGCATCGGCCAGACGACGGGCAATGGTAAGAATTTCTTTCTGCGCCCCTTCCACTTCGCTGACCCTAACCGGCCCTTTGGCTTCGAGATCGTCACGCAGCAGTTCGGCCGCCCGTTTGGACATATTGCGGAAAATTTTATCCTGCACCTGCGGATCGGCACCTTTCAGGGCCACAACCAGCAGGTCGGTAGACACTTCGCGCAGCAGAATCTGAATGCCGCGGTCGTCGATATCCACCAGGTTGTCAAACACGAACATAAGATCCTGAATCTGAATGCCCAGATCTTCATCCACTTCCTTAATCTGATCCAGCAGATCAGCGGCAATGCTGCTGTCAACAAAGTTAACGATATTGGCGGCGGTTTTAACCCCGCCAATACTGGTGGTCTGGGCACCGGCCTTGCCAGAAAACTGACGTTCAAGAATATCGTTCAGTTCCTGCAACGCTGCCGGTTGCACGGCTTCCAGTGCCGCCACCCGCATAACGATATCCAGGCGCACTTTTTCATTAAAGTTGGACAGAATTTCGGCGGACTGATCCGGGTCGAGGTAGGACACCACAATGGCCTGAATCTGCGGGTGTTCGTGGCGGATCAGGTCGGCCACCTGACGGGATTCCATCCACTTCAGGGAATCCAGACCGGTGGTATTGCCGCCCAGCAGAATACGGTCGATCAGGGCACCGGCTTTGTCGTTACCCAGCGCCTGGGTGAGCATATTGCGGATGTAAGCATCGGACCCCAGGCCCATACCGGTCTGGCCGCTGACCGCTTCCAGAAATTCCGCCACCACGCCTTCCACCTGCGTCTGGTTAACGTTGGTAAGCGTCGCCATCGCAGTACCGACACGCTGAACTTCTTTCGGGCCCATGTGTTTCAGAATCTCGGCGGCGTCTTTTTCGCCCAGGCTCATCAACAGAATGGCAGCACGATCCAGGCGGGTTAAACGCGCCAGGGCTTCATTTGCCGGTTTTGCTTCATTTGCCATGATCGTCATTCACCCAGCCAATCACCACTTGTGCCACCCGTGCCGGGTCTTCTGCAATCAGACCTTTCAGCGCATCCAGCTGGCGTTCAAAACTTTCTGAGGCGCCCGGCAGCAGGAATTCATCCATACCCGCCAGCGTCACTTTTTCATCATCCAGACCTGCTTCCGCATCTTCAAGCTCTTCCAGCATCACCGAGGCCTCATCGCGGCCACGGTTGGCCAGGCTCTTGATGGTGGGACGGATCACGCCGAAGATCAGCAACAGGATAAACAAACCGGCCAACACCTGCTTGAGAATTTCCCAGAACCAGGGCTGGGTCCAGAAATCCGGCTCGCCCAGGGCCGCGTCGGTTTTACCCATAAAGGGCGAGTTAATCACGTTCACGCTGTCGCCACGGGCGGCATTAAAGCCCACCGCATCACGCACCAGCACTTCCAGCCGCTGCAGGTCGTTATCGCTCCAGGGGGTGTATACCGCTTCGCCGTTTTCGTTAAAGCTGACGCGGTCATTCACCACCACCGCTACGGTCAGGCGACGCAGACGCCCCACCTGTTGTTGCTGATAGCTTAAGGTACGGTCCACTTCGTAGTTACGGGTGGTTTCGGAGCGGCGGCTAACCGGCGCACCGGCACCCTGCCCGGTTCCCAGCGCCTGCTCCGGCGCATTGGCTTCAGCCGGCGGCTGATTGGACAGTGCACCCGGAATGCCGCCGTTGATTTTACCGGTATTTTCTTCGTTCAGCAGTTGCTCACTGCGCAGGGCGATTAAATCGGGGTTAAACAGCTCCTGGGTTTGTTCCTGCACGGTAAAGTCAATGTCGGCGGACACTTCGGCTTTGTAGTTATCGTCACCCAGCACCGGCCGCAGAATATTATTCACCGCCTGAGTAATAGAGGACTGCACGCGGTTGGTGTATTCCAGCTGTTTGGTGGCCAGGAATTCCGTCGATTGCTCTTCCGGTTTGGACAGCAGATTGCCGTGCTGGTCGACCACCGACACATCCACGCGATCCATTTCCGCTACGCTCGATGCCACCAGATTGACAATGGCTTCCACCTGATCGCGGCTTAATTCGCGGCCGGCATACAGCTCCAGAAATACCGACGCACGCGGCTTGCGCACATCACGCACAAACACCGACTGCTTCGGCAACGCCAGATGCACCCGCGCATTACGCACGCTGCGGACGCTGGCGATGGTACGTGCCAGCTCACCTTCCAGACCGCGGCGGTAGCGGGCGTTTTCAATAAACTGACTGGTGCCCAGTGAGCTGTCCTGGTCCAGAATTTCCAGACCGACGGTTTTATCGTCCAGCAAACTGGCTGCCGCCAGTTTCATACGGGCAGTGTGTAAATCACCGGATTGCACCAGCAGAATCTGGCTGGCCGGATCAATTTCAAAGGCTATGCCTTCGCGCTGCAGCACTTCAATGATGTCCTGCGCGTTATGGTCCTGCAGACGATGGATCAGCGGCTTATAGCTGGGCTCGCTGGTCCACACCATAATGGCGACCGACAGCGCAATCACCAGCGCTACACCACCAATCACCGCCGCCTGGCGCACAATCGACAAACGATTGAAACCCAGCAATACCGGATGCCCGGATTCCTTACCCGGCGCTACCGCCGGTACATCGGATTCGTTATCAGCGGCCATGTTGGCGTTGCTCTGAGCGGGTACGTTTTCCATAGTCTGCTACCTTATGCGCGGTTACACCGGCATATTCATAATGTCTTTGTAAGCTTCAACCAGCTTGTTACGGACCTGCGTCATCGCCTGGAATGACACACTGGATTTCTGCATCGCAATCATCACTTCCGGCAAATCTACCGACGGATCACCCTGCTCAAAGCGGGTTTGTAAATCGCTGGACGTTTTCTGGGTGCTGTTCACCGTGTCGATGGCGTTTTTAAACATCACCTGGAAATCCGGCACCCGGTTATCGCCCTGCACCTCGCGCACGGCCTGCACCTGATCTTCCAGGCGCGCGGCCCGCAGCTGCTGCAATTCCGATGGGCGCATGGTTTGCGGCTGCACCGGCTGCATATTCTGGGCATGTTGCGCGCGCAGCTGGCTTTTCACCTGGCGCATCTGCATCAGTACGGAATTGATATCAACGCGATCGACCATTGCTGTCCCCTTAACTGCCTGGTGGCAGAGTCACCGTCACGGATTTTTGACGTTTTTCGTCGTGAATCCTGCTTCTTTTACTGACACTGCAATAGTCTTGCCAACTTTGGTGGGACGGCGACTGCCGGCCATCATGGCAGGTAGGAGCGACATTTTTGTCGCGAAATCGGCGGGCTGGTTAGTAGTTGTGGGAACGGGCCATGCCCGTGACTCCAGCGCTGCGCGCTGGCTGTTTCTACGCCAGCCCTGCCGGGCTGGTTGGTTTTGGCTGCCGCTGCGCGGCAGCCTTTTGCGGCCTTCGGCCGCTGGTATTGCAAGGGGAGGTATCCCCTTGCGAACCCCTCTGGCCCGCGTTCCAGCTGATCCTGGCTAAAAAAATCCGGTTAAGCCAACGGATCGTAAGGCACGTCCTGTGCCACGATCCTTGCCCGGAATCATCCGGGCATGGCTACCGGCTTTTTTTACCTGCGGGCTGGAACGAATGGGCCGTAAAAACAGTGGCGGCTACGCCGGCATGGCTTTATTGAGCGCGCTTCGCGCGCAAAACCAAAAATTAAAAAATTCTTCCGGCCGCAGGCCGCAAAAAGCTGTCACACAGTGACGGCCAAAGCCAGCCTGCAAGGCTGGAAAAACCAGCTGGCCGCTCAGGCCAGCATAGCTTCCACGTCGATGCCCTCTTCGCGCAGCTTGGCCACTTTGTAGCGCAGCGTCCGCGGGCTGATGCCCAGTCGTTCGGCTGCTTCTTTGCGGCTGGGTTCTTCCTGCAACGCTTTAACAATTAATTCCACTTCGCGGTGGCGCAGGTCACTGCCCAGCGCGCCGGCGTCGTCCATGGGGGCGGCGGGTGGCACCGGCGGTACCGGAATAAACGGCATTACCGGCGGGCTGCTGTGGGCGCCAGCCTGACGGTTTTTTGGCACCGGGGTCAGCATAAAATCGCTGCTGCTCAGTTGTGGGCCGGTCTGAATAATCAGCGCCCGCTGCATGGTGTTGTCCAGCTCGCGCACGTTGCCCGGCCAGGGGTGGCTGCGCAGCAGCTGTTCGGCATCCGGCAGTAACCGCGGTACCGGGCGTTTCATTTTGCCGGCATGGTGGGCCAGTAAGCGGCGCGCCAATGGCAGAATATCGTCGGCACGGTCGCGCAGTGGCAGCCAGTGCAGCGGGAACACGCTTAAACGGTAATACAGGTCTTCGCGGAAATTGCCTTCCGCCACGTACTCGGCCAGATCGCGGTTGGTGGTGGCGATAATGCGCACATCCAGATCCACCACTTTACGGCCGCCCAGACGCTCAACCTGACGCTCCTGCAGTACGCGCAGCAGTTTGGCCTGCAACCCCAAATCCATTTCGGTGATTTCGTCCAGCAACAGAGTGCCGCCTTCGGCCTGTTCAAATTTACCCGGCATGGCGTTGTACGCGCCGGTGAAGGCGCCTTTTTCATAACCGAACAGCATGGCTTCCAGCATATTTTCCGGAATGGCCGCGCAGTTAATGGCCACAAAAGGCTTATTGCGACGACTGGATTGCTGATGCACATAACGCGCTAAAACTTCTTTACCGGTGCCGCTTTCGCCACTGATCAGCACGGTGGAATCGGTTTGTGCCACGCGCTGGGCCAGCTGGAATAACTGCCGCGACACCTGGGCTTCGCACACCGGTTCGCTGCTGTCGGCCGGCACGTCGTTACGGCTGTAGGGGCGCAGCAGATCATCCAGTTCTTTCAGCTCGAACGGTTTCATCAGGTAGTCATCGGCGCCGCGCTGCATGGCTTTTACCGCCTGGCCAACATCGCCGTAAGCGGTCATTAAAATCACCGGCAACCAGGGGGTTTCCTGCTTCACGTTCTGCAGCAGCTCCAGCCCGTCCATGCCCGGCATGTTGATGTCGGACAGCACCAGATCTATTTGCTGATGACGCAGCAGATTCAGGGCTTCGATGCCATGAGCGGCCTCGCTGACCTGAAAGCCTTTCAGCATCAGGGTATCAACAACGGCTTCGCGCAGACGCGGATCATCTTCAACAACCAAAACTCGCATAGCATTCACTCCTGTTCTTACTGCTGCCCGGCGAGGGGCAGAACCAGTCCGGCAGCCAGACCGCCGGCCGGGTTATCAGACACAATAAATTCCGCGTTATGAGCGCGGGCGACCGCCTGCACCACCGCCAGCCCCAGGCCGGTGCCGTTGGCTTTGGTGGTGTAAAAGGGTTGCAGTATTTTTTCTTTGGCAGCGGCGCTCATGCCCGGGCCGTTGTCCAGAATCAGTACCGAGGCGCGGTTGTCACCGAGCGGACGAATCAGTAATTGCAGCTGCGCCTGCCCCGGTGGGCAGGCTTCCAGGGCGTTGTTCACCAGATTCATCAGCGCGCTGATCAGGGCATCGCGGTTGCAGATAATGTGTTGCTGCGGCAGCTGGTTATCCACGCTGCACACCGCCTGCTGGTTAGCCAGCGCCACTTCCATGGCGGCCAGCAAGTCCTGCTGCAGCTCGGCCAATGAAATCTCGTCGTTTAATGGCGCTTCGCCACGGGCAAAAATCAGCATATCGCGCACCTGGTTTTCCAGGTGACGCAGGCGTTCCTGCAGTTTGGCAGCAAAGCGCTCGCGCATGGCGGCATCCAGACCACTGTCGCCCAGATGGCCGGCGTATAAAGTGGCAGCAGCCAGCGGGGTACGGATCTGATGCGCCAGCGAAGCGACCATTTTGCCCATCGCCGACAGGCGCTCGTGCTGGCTTAAACGCGCCTGCAGTTCGCGGGTTTCGGTCATATCGGTCAGCAGAATCAGCTGGCCCGGCTCGTTCAGCATCGGCGCGGTGCGCAGATGCACCCGGCGACCGTCGACCAGGGAAATTTCATGGCCATCGTCACGGCGCGGCTTAAAGCACTGCTGAATCAGGCTGCGCCAGCGCTGGCCGATTAAGGATTTATGCGGGGTCAGGCCCAGCAGCAGATCATTGGCGGCGGCGTTGCTCTGGCTGACGTAGCCGTTTTTATCCAGCACCAGTACGCCGGCCGGCAGCAGCTGCAACAGGCTTTCCAACCGGTGCGCCAGCCGCTCTTTCTCGGCCAGTTCCTGCATACGCTGACGGGAAACCGACGCCAGTTCTCCACTTAACTGCTCGACCCGGCTTTCCAGCTCGCTGTACGACGTGGTCAGCTGCTGCGACATCTCGTTAAACATCACAAATGCCTGACGCACGTTGTCCGGGTTCATCCGCAGAGCGGGGGCCGGAGAAACGTCAGTTGCTGCATGTGCCAGAGAATTACCCATAACTACCTCTTTTCTGTGCCGGAAAACCGACATCTGAAATCGCTTACAGGGTATTCAGCAAATAGCGGGCCAGGTTTTAAAAATAAGCAGGGGGCAGTAAAACCGGCGGGGATAATAAGAGAAATGCAAGATAAAAAAACCGGGCCTTGCGCCCGGTTCTTTCTTAAACGCTGGCCGGTTAGTCGGCCATGTCTTTTTCGCGCTTACCCAAATTGTACTTACGCATTTTTTCCACCAGCGTGGTACGGCGGATATTCAGTTTTTCGGCCGCCCGGGCAACCACGCCATTGGCGTCGTCCAGCGCCTGCTGAATTAATGAACATTCCAGATCCTGCAGGTATTCACGCAAATCCAGGCCATTCATCGGCAATAACGCCGGCGAATCGACGCCCGCCAGGCGGTCGGTCTGGGTAACATCCGGCAGCGGTGGCAGCGGGCTGCTGTCGTCTTCGGTGCCGTCGGTGTAGCGGAATTTTTTCGGTAATTCCTGCACGCCGACCACGCCATAAGGATGCAGAATGGCCAGCCGTTCCACCAGGTTGGCCAGCTCCCGCACGTTGCCCGGCCAGTCGTGCCGGCACAGCGACATAATGGCAGCAGAGTTAAAACGGATAGAGCCACGCTTTTCGTTTTCCATCCGCGCAATCAGCTCGTTCAGCAGCAGCGGTAAATCTTCTACCCGCTCACGCAGCGATGGCATATCAATGGGAAACACGTTCAGGCGGTAATACAAATCTTCGCGGAAGGTGCCTTCCTCGATCATCTGTTCCAGATTTTTGTGGGTGGCCGCCACAATGCGTACGTTGGCGTGCAGGGTTTTGTTGCTGCCCACCCGCTCAAAGGTGTGTTCCTGCAAGACCCGCAGAATTTTTACCTGCATATTCAGCGGCATATCGCCGATTTCATCGAGGAACAGCGTACCGCCTTCGGCCAGCTCGAAACGCCCGGGACGGCTGCTGATGGCGCCGGTAAAGGCGCCCTTTTCATGGCCGAACAGTTCACTTTCCAGCAGCTCGGCCGGAATAGCGCCACAGTTAACCGGTACGAAAGGTTTGTCGCGGCGGCGCGAATGGTAGTGCAGGTTGCGCGCCACCACTTCTTTACCAGTGCCGGATTCACCCTGAATCATCACACTCACGTCTTTGTCGGCCACCTGCATAATCAGCTCGCGGACGGTCTGAATATGGCGGCTGGTGCCCACCAGGCTGCGGAACAGCTGTACTTCGCGGCGCTCGCCACGGTTGCGGTTCTGATTAAACTGGTCGCGGTAAGTCTGGGCGCGGTGCAGGCTGTCGAGCAGCTGATTATAAGTAGGCGGCACGTTCAGCCTGCCCAGTACGGCGCGGCGCAGCGGCTCGGGTAAGGCGTCGGCATCGGCGTTGTTATCCAACAGCAGAATTGGCAGGCCTTTGTCCCAGCTCAGCAGGCTTTCCAGCAATTTTTCCAGCGGTTGATGCTCGCAGGCACCGATCAGTACGGCAGCAATGCCACTACTGTCTTCTGTGCCCTCTGCGGTGGCTTTGCGCCAATCGGCACTGCCGGCGACCAACGCCTGTTCCCCCAGAAAATCCAGAATCACCTTCATATCGTGACGGCGCTGTGCGTTATCGTCGATCAGCAGCACTTTGATTTCTCTCCACATGGCAGTCAGCCCTATTCCTTGCGCCGATGTCAGCGTTTTTATTGGTTGTCATAGCATCGCCCTGAACGTCTTGAGTTAAGACGCCAGCCACAGGCAAGTCAAACTTCTGACAGCGAATAGGTGGGATCAGGACAAAACCTGCCAAATCCCGGTTGGTGGCCTTTATACTTAAGCGCCGGAATTCTGACAAGGCACAGACCATGATCTGTGCCGGTCTATTAGTAGGAAAGAGAGAAGCTGGCCCATTCAGGCGGAAAAATTAGCGGCCATGCGGGGTTCATCCTGACCGGCAGAGGCTGGTTGCACCGGCGCCCGGCCCTGACTGCGCAGGTATTCATCACGGATGCCATCCCAGCCGGTTTTTACTTCCAGCATCAGACGGATTACCTCATCCACCATGCTCTGGTCGTTATGCAGGCTGGCTTCCAGCAAGCGGCGCACCATGTAATCGTACAGACTCTCCAGATTGGCCGACAGCTCACCACCGGCGTTATGGTCCAGGCTGCCCTGCAAGGTCTGAATAATGTCGTTCACCCGGCCCAGTAAATTGGCCTTGGTGTCCATTTCGCCCCGCTCCATCGCCGCTTTGGCCTGAGCCATACGGGTAAGGGACGCTTCCATTAACATCTGAATTAAACGGTGTGGGTCAGCATCCAGAACTTCGGACGTCAGATTCACCTGCTGATATTGCTTAGCGCCATTTTTGTACATGCTGTGGTTCTCCTGTGCTGGCCTTCGCCTGTACCCCTTGTTACGGCCGCCGGGGAATAATCTTTAACGGATTTTCAGCATGGTACAGAGCGGCAAGCGCGGCAAGCGGTGTCCGCTGCGGCGCGGCAAAAAGTCTTACCCTTTCCAGCCTTATAAAAATAAAACCTTAAAAATCATACAGTTACAAACTGGCACAATACCTGCTTAGCCTTAGACAAAACTCATTAATGAGGCACTGAAGATGATCAGCGCATCCCTGCAAACAGCCCACCGGGCGGAACCCGCAGCCGAGCACCGCCCCCTGTACGATCAGGCCAGCCGGTTGTACAGCAGCGGCGTTAACCAACAGAACGCGGCCAAGCTGGAGCATTCTCACCGCCTGGCGATGCAGGCGCGGGCGCTGCGTCCGGACTATCTGCCCGGCCTTAACCTGCTGGCACGAATTGAATTACAGCGGCGTAATTATGCGGCTGCCGAATTCTGGGTAGGGCAAGGTCTGCTGCAAAAACCCGACAGCGCCAGCCTGCTGTACAGTGCCGGCCATATTGCGCTGGCACAGGGGCAGCTGGCCGATGCCGAACAGTATTTTGAGCGCTCGGCGCGTATTTCCCGCGTTGCCACCAAAGCGCTGAACTCGCTGGCCCACGTTAAATTTCTGCAGGGTGACTACGCTGAGGCTTTTCGCCATTACCGCGAGCTGGCCAAAACCCAGGCCGATGATATTCAGATCCGCAGCCAGCTGTTTGAAGCGGCCGCGCAGGTCGCCGCCGATTTTTACGCCGAAGAACTGGAACAAGAGCTGCTGCGCTGGCTGGATTTTACCGAAGTGGACTACAGCCAGCTGCGCGGTCTGGCCACCTCGTTGCTGAAGCATAAGCTACGTTTGTCAGACGCTGGCTGCCCGCTGGAACTGGAAACCTTAGCCGCCGATCCGCTGCTGCTGAAATGCCTGCAGCGCTTCTATTTTGCGGATCCGGTTATGGAGCGCCTGCTGCTGACGCTGCGCCAGTCGTTGTTATTATCCTGCAGCCGTAATCTGGCCATTCGCCAGGACTTGTTGCCGCTGGTGAGTGCGCTGGCGCAACAAACCGGCCTGAACGAAGCCGTGTGGTACAGCACCGAGCAGGAAAATCTGTTAACCGAACAGCTGGAACAGCTGTGCAGCAAAATGCTGCAACTGGACAACCTGAACAGCGTCGACGCTTACCCGGCCATGCTGCTCACCTTAATGTACAAGCCGCTGGCGCGCTGCGAGTTTTTCCCGCTGCTACTGCAACGGGATCTGCACTGGCCCGAACTGCTGCACAATTATATGCAACGCAGTCTGAATGAGGCCAAAACACTGCAGGCCAGAGCGCAGCAACTGCCGTCATTAAGCAGCCACGACAGCGACAACGACGTAACCCGGCGGGTGCAGCAGCAGTACGACCAGAACCCCTACCCGCGCTGGACGGATATTGGCTATAACCAACCAGCCGACTACGCCACTGCCCTGCGCCAGACCTTTCCGCAACACAGCGGCCAGTTACCCCAGGCCGGACAACCGTTACGGGTGCTGGTCGCCGGCTGTGGTACCGGCCGCCACGCCATCCGGCTGGCGCGCTATTTCCCCGGTCTGGACATTAAAGCCATCGATTTAAGCCGCACCGCTCTGGCTTATGCCAGCGTTAAAGCCGAACAATGGCCACACTTACAGCTGCAATTTGCCCAGGCCGATATTCTGCAATTACCACAGCCTGAACAGCCGTTTGATGTTATTGAATGTTCCGGTGTGCTGCACCACATGGAAAATCCGCAACAGGGCTTGCAGGCCTTAACGTCGCAATTAAAACCGGGCGGCATTATTAAAATTGCCCTGTACAGCGCCACCGCCCGCCGCATGATTACCCAACTGCGCCAGCTGCTGGGCGATAACCGCCCACGCACCGATGCCGATATCCGCCTGGTACGCGAAGCACTGTTGCAAAAGGCCCTGCCCGGCGACTGGCAGGCGTTATACGAATCGAACGATTTTTACAGCTTAAGCGCCTGTCGTGATTTACTGTTCCACGAACAGGAGCACGTATTTGACGTGCGCGAATTACCCGGCTTTTTAGCCCGCGCCGGCCTGCAATGGATGGGCATGCTGCCACCGCCGGCAGGACGGGAATTATTAAAACTGGTGGGTAAAAACAGCCACGAAATCCGCATCGAAGAGTGGCATGCGCTGGAGCAGAGTAATCCGGATCTTTTTGCCGGGATGTATCAGTTTTATGCGCTGAAACCTTAAGCGGCTTGCCAGCCCTGCCGGGCTGGCATCAGCGGCAGCGCTTTAATCGCGAAAAAAATGTCGCTCCTACATAACAAATACAGCATCGCGACAAAAATGTCGCTGCTACCCGGCTGCTACAGTTGCCAGTTAATCGGCGGCTGCCCCTGCGCGATTAAATACTCATTAATCCGCGAAAACTGGTGGTTACCAAAAAACCCACGGTGGGCGGATAACGGCGACGGATGCACCGAGCTTAAAACCAGATGCTTATGGGCATCAATCATGGCACCTTTTTTCTGCGCATAACTGCCCCACAACACAAAGACCAAACCACTGCGTTGTTCGTTTAAGGCTTGAATAGCAGCGTCGGTAAATTCTTCCCAGCCGCGTTTCTGGTGTGAGCCGGCGTTGGCTTGCTCTACCGTTAAAGTGGCGTTTAACAGCAACACACCCTGCTCCGCCCAGGGTGTTAAATCGCCGCTGCCGCTCATGCGCAGGCCTAAATCGTTTTCGATTTCTTTAAAAATATTCTGCAACGACGGCGGAATTTTAATGCCGGCCGGCACCGAAAAACTTAACCCATGCGCCTGCCCGGGGCCGTGGTATGGGTCCTGGCCAATAATCACCACCCGCACCTTATCAAAGGGGGTGTGATTAAAAGCGTTAAAAATGAAAGGTGACGGCGGGAAAATGGTTTTACCGGCGGCTTTTTCCTGGCGCAGAAATTCCCGTAAATTTTGCATGTACGGCTTTTCCAGCTCGGCGCCAATGGCCGCCTGCCAGGAAGGATGCAACGCACCGGGGTGTTGGTTGGGCATAAAAAATTCCATTGAATCACCAGGTAGGAGCGACATTTTTGTCGCGATGCCCGCCAACAGCGGGCCAATAAAAACCAGGATTAAGACGGGCCTATCGGCCCGATTCGTGGGCATGGCCCACTCCCACACAATAAATCGCGACAAAAATGTCGCTCCTACAAAACCATCAGATCCAGCGTGTTTAATCACGACAAAATTGGCGTCCCTGATGTTTTTTCCGGCCCATTCGTTTCAGCCCGCAGATGAAAAAATCCGTTAGCCATGCCCGGATGGACCGGGCAAGGATCGTGGCGCACGACGCGCCTTACGATCCGCTGGCGTAAACGGAATTTTTCAGCAAGGTTAAGCTGGAACTCGGGCCAGAGGGGTTGGTAAGGGGATTCTTCCCCTTACATCGGGGTGCAGGGGCGAAGCCCCGCATTAGGCCGCCAGCGGCGGCCGTATCAGCCCAAAGGGCTGACCCAACCCCCATCGCGACAAAAATGTCGCTCCTACACCTGGTTGGCGGTTAAGGGCGCGCTGTAGCAAAACACTGAGCACGCCCAACGCTCAACCCCGAACCCTCAACCAATAAACACTTACTCCGCCACCGGCTTCATGTGCGGGAACAGAATCACGTCTTTAATGGTGTGGCTGTTGGTAAACAGCATCACCAGACGATCGACACCAATCCCTTCACCGGCAGTCGGCGGCAGGCCGTATTCCAGTGCGTTGACGTAATCGGCATCGTAGTGCATGGCTTCGTCGTCGCCGGCGTCTTTTTCTTCCACTTGTTTGCGGAAGCGTTCAGCCTGGTCTTCGGCGTCGTTTAATTCCGAGAAACCGTTGGCCAGTTCGCGGCCGCCGATAAAGAATTCAAAACGGTCGGTGACGAACGGGTTGTCGTCGTTACGGCGCGCCAGCGGTGACACTTCCCATGGGTATTCGGTAATAAAGGTCGGCTGGTCGAGTTTGCTTTCAGCGGTTTCTTCAAAAATTTCGCACAGCAGTTTACCGGCACCCCAGCCCGCTTCTTTCGGGCCTAAATGAATACCCACTTTGCGGGCGTATTCTTTCAGGGTTTCGATATTGTTTTCGGCGTCGCGCAGTACCGCTTCGTCCATGCCGTCGTTGTATTTCAGAATGGCGTCAACCATGCTGATGCGGGCGAACGGTGCGGCGAAATCGTAGCTGGAATCACCGTATTGAATGGTGGTGGTGCCCAGTACGCTTTCGGCCAGGAAACGCAGCATATCTTCGGTTAAATCCATCATGTCGCGGTAATCGGCGTAAGCCTGATAAAACTCGATCATGGTGAATTCCGGGTTATGCCGGGTGCTGGTGCCTTCGTTGCGGAAATTGCGGTTAATTTCAAACACGCGGTCAAAACCGCCCACCACCAGACGCTTCAGGTACAGCTCGGGGGCGATACGCAAAAACATATCAATGCCCATGGCATTGTGGTGGGTTTCAAACGGCTTGGCCGACGCACCACCGGGAATGGTTTGCAGCATCGGGGTTTCCACTTCCATAAAGCCGCGCTGCGACAGGAAGAAACGGATGCTCTCAATAATTTTGGAGCGGATCTGGAAGGTTTTGCGCGTTTCCGGGTTAATGATCAGGTCAACGTAACGCTGACGGTATTTCATTTCCTGGTCGGCCAGGCCGTGGAATTTATCCGGCAGCGGGCGCAGTGACTTGGTTAAAATGCGGAAATCGGCAATGTCGGCAATTTCCACATACAGTTCGCCTTTACCCGACAGGTGCAGCGTACCGGTAGCGGCAATAATGTCGCCCATATCCAGCAGTTGCCAGGCTTCGCTGTCTTTTTGCAATGCTTTGCCCATGTACACCTGAATGCTGTCGGTGCTGTCCTGAATGCCCACAAACGGGCCGCCACGGCGCATCACCCGGCCGGCAACCGATACGCGGATACCCGCCGCCGCCAGTTCTTCCTGGCTCTTCTGGCCATGAGCGGCTTTGATATCGCCGGCTAAATGTTCGCGGCGAAAATCATTCGGGTGGCCATTGGCCTTGCACTTACTGCGCAGGGCTTCCAGTTTGGCGCGGCGTTCGGCAATCAGTTTGTTTTCATCCTGAGCCGTTTGTTCGGTTGTTTTGTCGGTCATGTTGCACCCTTCCGGTCGGGGTAAATCAAAAGTGAGTATGGGGTCTGGCAGGTCTGTTTACAGGCCTTTTTGTTGATCTGATTACAGGCCTTTTTTCAGGCTGGCCTCAATAAACTGATCAAGGTCGCCGTCCAGTACCGCCTGCGTATTGCGGGTTTCTACCCCGGTACGCAAATCTTTAATACGGGCATCGTCCAGCACGTAAGAACGGATCTGGCTGCCCCAGCCAATGTCTGACTTGGTGTCCTCCAGTGCCTGCGCGTCGGCGCTGCGCTTTTGCAGCTCCAGCTCGTACAGCTTGGCTTTCAGCTGTTTCATGGCCTGGTCTTTGTTTTTGTGCTGCGAGCGGTCATTCTGACATTGCGCCACGGTGTTGGTGGGAATGTGGGTAATACGCACCGCCGATTCAGTCCGGTTAACGTGCTGACCACCCGCGCCGGAGGCACGGTATACGTCGATGCGCAGATCGGCCGGGTTAATTTCGATATCAATATCGTCATCGACTTCCGGTGACACAAACACCGACGAGAACGAGGTGTGGCGACGGTTGCCAGAGTCGAACGGGCTCTTACGCACCAGACGGTGTACGCCGGTTTCAGTACGCAGCCAGCCGTAGGCGTATTCACCTTCCACCCGAATGGTAGCGCCTTTAATACCGGCCACTTCCGCTTCGGAAACTTCCATCAGCTCGCCTTTAAACCCATGCGCTTCAATCCAGCGCAGGTACATACGCAGCAGCATGTTGGCCCAGTCCTGAGCTTCGGTGCCGCCGGAGCCAGCCTGAATTTCCACGTAGCAGTTGCTGGGGTCCAGTTCGCCGGAGAACATACGGCGGAATTCCAGCGTTTCCAGTTCTTTCTGCAGGGCGGCCAGTTCAGTGCGGATGTCGTTAACGGCAGACTCGTCGTTTTCTTCCACGGCCATATCCAGCAGGTCACGGGCATCGCCGAGGCCGTTGTCGAGGGTGTCGATGGTTTTTACCACCGCTTCCAGCGCCGAGCGCTCTTTGCCCAGCTCCTGGGCGCGTTCGGGGTTGTCCCACACATCGCCCTGCGACAGTTCGTGTTCGACTTCTTCTAAACGCTCAACCTTGTTGGCGTAGTCAAAGATACCCCCTCAGCACGTCGGTGCGCGCCTTGAGGTCTTTAATGGTTTCGAGAATCGGATTAATTTCCAATGTAATACCCTGCTTTCAAGCCGCATTGTTGCGGAAGAACTGACAATAGCTGCCCGCGGGCCGCCGGAAAAAAGAGGCAGCATTTTACAGAAACCCGCCGCCGGATGCGAGCCGGCCGCTGTTATCCGTAATGCGCGGTATCGCGTAAAAAGGCTGTCAGGTGAGTCAGGTTGAGAATCTTTATCAAAGGCACCTGCAAGCTATTGCAAATCCTTCGCATTCAGACTACAGTGCAAATCAAAGTAATTCGCATCTGGTTTTCTATTATGTACGTCTGTCTGTGCAAAGCCGTTACCCAACAACAAATCGAGCAGTCGGTGGCCGCCGGTGATGGCTATGCGCAAATCCGCCAGAAACTGGGCGTAGGCACTGATTGTGGTTGCTGCGGCCAGTGTGCCAAGCAGCTGGTGCGCGAATACACCAGCAAGCTCCCCGCCTGCGAATTTGCTGCAGCCAGCTGAGCTTCCCCGCAGAAACGCAAAAAGAGCCACGCTGGCTCTTTTTTTGTGTCCGTAATGTATGCCCGAAACCTCAGGCCAGCTTATTCACCACCTGCACCGCCGGCACTTCCTGCAGCTGGCGGTTGAGTTCAGAAATATCCACCAGCGTATTCTGGCCACAGACCCGGCCACGGCGGAATTCCCATACCGATATGCCGCCAAAACTCACAATGCGGTGGTTCGGCTGCATTCCAAATATGGGTTTTTCAAAGGTGCCGGAAAAAGTAGAAACACTGATGGCCTTGTCGCCCTCAACCATCAGCTCTTCAATGCTGACATCCAGATCGGGGATGGCATTGCGGATTTCTTTCACGTAGTCGCTGAAGGCGGCAAAGTCTTTAAAGCCCTCAACAAAACTGGTGTGGTACACATAATCGGGGGTTACCAGCTGTTGCAGCAGGTTGAATTTTCCGGTGTTCCACGACAAGCGGGTAAAATGCTCTACCAACGCCTTGTAATGCTGTACTTGCTGCGTGCCGGTGGGTTGCATACAGACCTCCTGTCAGAACATGGTGCGTCAGGTACCGGCGACAACGCCCTGCCGGCTGAAAAGCCTGTTGAGTGTGCAACACCACTGCGGCGGTTGCCAGTACATAACCCGCCCAGACAGACGGCCATCACCATTCCGGCGACTAACGGTCAACTGCATTCCTGTGCAGTTATTCTTCAGCCACAAGGTTTAGCCGCTTAGTGCTTAACCATTACTTTTTCGAGTTGGCCATGGCTTCAAACTGCTGCTTAACGTAATCCAGCGTGGTATTCAGCTTGGACACAATGGCATCGTTATACAGGAACGACGCCCGCAACCGCGCTTCCTGAGCCGCCAGACGAATTTCCATGCGCTCACGATCTTCAGCAATGGCCTTGGTATCGGTATCCAGCGCCCGTTCACGGCCGGCAATCACACTGTTCTGGCCATTCAGGAAACCGTCCATAATGTCTTTTAAGCGGTCACCAAAGCCTGACACATAGGTGACGCTGCCACGGCTGCCAACGTTGCCGCCGGTAATTTTCAGGCGCAGGCCAGAAGCGGCATCCACCTCACCCACCTGCGCCTTGCCTTTGGCGCCATCACCAATACCGGTAACAAAACCAAATACCGCCGCTACTTCAGCATTCGCTTCGGTAATGCGCACTTCTGACTGGGCACCGGCAGAGGCCGAAATAATACCGAATTTGCCGTTGGCAAAAGACGTGGGGTCATCGGTGTATTCCACCTTAACGCCCAGATTTTTGTCTTTAAAGGCCGGATTATCGTTAATGGCTTTCTGCAATGCCGCCGCCAGCGTGGCGCCGCTGTTGTAGGTGGCCGGAAGGGTCAGCTTCACTTCGGCTTCGGTGCCATCGACGGAAATTTTAAAGGTGCTGTTATTGGCATTCAGTTCCACCGCCGTCGAAAAGTCAGTGGCAGTATTGCCCAGATAAAAGCCGTTGGTGGCTTTGGCGTTGCCATCGACGGCGCGCAAAAACTGCCCGGTGCCGCTGGCTTCTACGCCATTAATGGTGCCGGCAACGTCTTTGCCTTTGGGAATTTCCGGGCTGTACAGGCTGGCATCCTGCAGGCCTAAAAACGACACTGCGGCAGAATCCAGATTGGTAAAGCCCACCTGAGTGGCGTTACCGCCAATGCTGATGTCGAACGAACCAAGTTTGGTGTCGGGGTCGTAGTTGTAGCTGACTGCAGCATCCAGGCTGTAACCAAAGGTGCGGCTGTTGGTGCTTAACCCAAAACCGTCATAGCCGTTGGTGCTGGTTCCGGCACTCAGTCCCAGCGCCGGGTTACCTTCAACATTGCTGATTGCCAGCTGCGCGGCGGAACCAAACGTAGCCGCAGTGCGCACACCATTTTTGGCGACGGTTTCAAAATACAGATTACCGATGTCGTCCACTTTGGCCTGCACATCGCCGGCGGCAAACTGGCCGCTGCCGGTTAAGGCGGTGTCCAGCGCCTGCTGAATAACCGCCAGGTTCGAAGCGCTGTCGTTACCGCCGCTGGTGCCATCGCCGTTGACATTCACGTTCAGGGTAACGCCGGCCACGGTTAAATCGAAGGTGGCGTAATTGGCTCCGCTGAAATCAATACCGGTAGCCAGGTTGGCAAAGCTGCTGCTGCGCGCACCCCGGCCATCGCCGGCAACTTCAATGTATTGCTGGTAGCCCTTGGCCACACTGCTGAGTTTCAGGCCATTGCCGTCCAGCGCCGCCGTTACCACGTTAGCGCCATAAGCCGCATCCAGCGCGGCCTGAATATCGGCCTGCCGGTTACCGCTGTTGGTGGTAACAATAATTTCTTTTTCTACCCCACTCACATTCAGGCGGAAACCGGCATTGGTGGTGCTGAAATCCACGGCAGAAATATCACGGGTGCCGGTGGCGGTTTCGGCGCCGCGTTGCACACCGGCGAAATTGGCATCGGTGCTTAACCGGTCCGTCAGCGCCTGTTGCACAGCAGCGGCCAGGTCTTCACCGGTAGCGTAGGTGCCTGCCGGTACCGATACTTTAGTGGACGTGGTGGTGCCGTCCACCGTGACATCAAAATCCACCGCACTGCCCAGGGTTAAACCCGCGTTTTTGCCATTGGTTACCGGCCCCTGGTCACCGCGCAGGCCCAGCAATACATCGCTGGTGCCGGTGCCGACATCGGTAATTTCAATACTCTGTGCGGCACCAATGGCGCTGGTGGTAAAGGTTAAAAAACCGTTTTTATCAAAGGATGCGGTTACCGCACCGTTCAGGCCGGGTGTGCTGTCGAGGGCATTCTGAATGGCCTGCAAAGTGTCGTTACGGTCACCGAATACACCATCGCCGTTCAGGTCGGTGCCGGCGGCATTCTGGCTGACGGTTACCGCCACAGGGCTGCCGCCAATGTTCAACGAAAAGCTGGCGTTACTGGTGGCGAAATTAATGCCGGCATCGGCGGCCACGGCACGGTTGCCCGGCAAGGTGCTGGCGCCTTTGCCGGTAAAGGCTTCGGCACCTAAGGTGGTTAAACCCACCCCTTCATAGGTACCCGCGCCCAGGGTATTAAAGCCCAGGGTATTGGCAGTATTGGCATCCACGCTGGTGAAATACACCTGCGATTCGCTGCCGTATTTGTTGGAGGTAAAACTGAAATTTTTATCAGTGGCGTTGTATTCCACTGACACGCTGTGGCCAAATTTCGACAAACTTTCGTTGCTGTTAATCTGCAACGCCAGCTGCGCAGCCAGCTCTTCGCCGCTGCTGTAACTGCCTTTAGTTAATTCCACGGCGGCGGTCTGGCCGTTCACATTAATGCTGAAATTGTTGTTGCTGTCGTCAATGATTACCGGGCTGGAAAAATCCAGCAACGCCAGCGAACCGGCGGTGTATTTCGCCTGGGTGGCCAGCTGGGTAATGTTAACGTCGTAGGTGCCCGGCTTGGTGTTAATGGAGTCGTTAACGTAGGTAATCTGGCTGTCGGTGGTGGTACCGGTTTTGGCCAGCAAACCAATAAGCGCCGAGCGGTCTTCATTCAGCGCTTTGCTGAACGCGGTTTTATCAAAGGTCAGCAAATAATCGTTGTTGCGGTCGGTGTTTACACCCAGCTCGGTTAACGAGCGGTATTTACCGGTTAAGCCCACAATTGGCTCGCTGATGAGCGCCCGCACCTGCGACATCATGGTACGGATGGTGGAATCGCCCATTAACAGGCCGCCCACATTCGACGATGGGTCAAATTTGGATAAATCATCGACAAAACTTTTTAAATCGTTGTAGGCGGTAATAAAGCTGTCGATGTTTTCGGTTAAGGCCTCGGTGTCGGGGCTGACATTAATGCTGATGTTTTTACCCACATCGGCACTTTTTAAATTCAGCGTTACGCCTTTAATCACTTCGTCCACGGTGTTGCTGGCGCGGGTAATGGTTAAACCATTCACCTGCAGCTGGGCATCTTCGCCCTTGCTGGTTTGGGTAAGCCCGCTGCCGACCTGGTTTTCGTTAAAGGCAAAGGCCCCCAGCCCGCCGCTTAAGGCATTACCGGCGGCATCCTGCGCTTCAATACGAATGGCGTTTTCCACCCCGGTATCGCTGGAATTCATTAACAGGCGGTAGCCATTACCGTCGTTAACGATGGTGGCGGTTACGCCCATATTGGCCTTGTTAATGGCATCGCGAATACCGCTTAAGGTGCGGTTGGAATCGTCAATGGTAATGGTTTTAGAGGCGCGCTCGGGGTTTACCGTTTGGCCGGTAATATTATTGCTGCCGTCGTAGCTGAGTTCGCCAAAGGTAAACACCAGCTTACCGGTGCCAATAATTTCATCAAAACTGGCGTAGCTGCCGGTGGCCAGTGCGTGCGATTTGGCGGTGTTCAGCACTTCCACGTTGTAAGTGCCGGGGTCAGCGGTGGCCGAGCCGGTGGCGGTTAAGACGCTGTCATCGGATGAGGTAACAATGGTGGCACCCATTAACGACGGGCTGGACAACGCCCCGGCCGCCGTCTGAATTTTGCTCATCTGCGATTTAATTTCGCCGTAAGCGGTAATTTTGGCTTCGGTCAGCTCCTGGCGGTTGTTTAACCGCAGCTCGGCCACCTCGCGCTCGGCGTTTACCAGTTTTTCGACCAGATCGGTGGTAAGAACCCCCGAACCAAGCCCCAACGACTGAATAGATGCCATAACCTTACCTCTTACCTTACGGTGCCTGTTTAACAGCTAATGCTAACGGGTTGTGTGGCCAATCAACAGCTATAAAAGCAGCTATACAAGCAGCCATAAAAAAACCCTGTACTGGCTTTATCGGCCGGTACAGGGTTTTCTGAAGGACTGTTTTGTAAACAATCCGTTACGGCTAAACCTGCGCTCTGAACAATAAAGACGGCTCTTCATCATTCAGTTTTTGTGCCAGTTGTAAGGCCAGCTCACTGGGGATCTGACGAATCAGTTCTTCAGAGGCTTTGTCGTACACACTGATCACGGTCTGGCCGCTGTCTTCATCGAGGCGGAACGACAAAGTCCGCTCGGTTTGCTGTACGTACTCGTTAATGCGCGATACGGCATCCTGAACCTGTTCGCGGTTCAGGCCGGTCACGTTGGTGGCCGGGGGCGGCAATTCCTTGCCGCTGGTTGCCTTACTGGCATTCACTTCTGCCGGCTTGCTGGCGGCGTTATAAACGCTGCTGGCTTTGCTGGCAGCTGAGGGTGATACAGCTGCGGTAGTAACTACCGGGGCATTCAGCTTCATCTCGTTCATACATCACCTCTCATATTGGGTTCAGGCGGCACGGGGAAGGTTACCCTTCCCCGCCCATTCGGGCCTGTTAGCCCAGCAGAGACAGTACGTTCTGACCAGAGGCGTTGGCCTGAGCCAGAATCGAGATACCCGCCTGTTGCAGTACCTGAGTACGGGACAGCTCGGCAGTTTCGGCCGCGAAGTCGGCGTCCTGAATACGGGAGTTCGCCGCGCTCAGGTTCTCAGAAGTTACTTTCAGGTTGCTTACAGTCGATTCCATACGGTTTTGGATCGCACCCAAGTCTGCACGTTGAGACGCTACCTGACCAATGGCGTTGTCGATCGCCACGATGGCTTTCTGTGCACCTTCAAAAGTCGAAATATCAATCTCAGTCAGCGCTTGACCGTCTGAACCACCACCGTACACACCTGCAGTTAAGCCAGTGTTAGCCAAACCTTTAGAGCCAGAAGTGCCATAGCTCACATCGAATGCTTTAGAAGACGACAGAGATACAGTGCCGTACACAGTCATATAAGTTGAGTCAGCGCCACCAGCTACACCTTCAGTAGGTGCCACAGCACCCTCACTAATACCATGTAAACCGAAGTTACCCGCAGCAGTAGTCGCCGCAGATTGCTGTGCGTACATGGTGATGTTACGACCATCAGCCGCTTTCAGTGTTAAGGACACACCGTTGTCTTCTGCAGTTACACCCGTTTGGCCAGCAACAGCATTGATGGCTGCCATAGCCGCTGAACGGTTTTTCTCAGCATCAAACGTCTCAGAAATTTGCACTTGTACGTTGTTGATATGCAGAGTCAGAGTAGAAGCCACTGTAGTACCGTTATGTGCTTTTGCGGCACCGGTAAATTCAGTCGCATTAACTTCCGCTTTCACACCGGTTGAGTCATACGCATCGTTAATCGCAGCAGCGATAGCGATAGCTGACGCAGCACCGTTAGAAGTACCCCCATAAGTAGGTGCTGTTACAGTGCCACCCACTGAGAAATCGGTGTAGGACGCAGTATCATCCAATGCAGTTGATGCACGAATACTTACGCCGTTAATGATCAAGTCACCGTCTTGTAACGCACGATCTTTAGCAATCAATGAAGCGTTTTGAGAGCCAGCGGTATCTGCAGTGGTAGAAGTGGTGATCAGGGTATTTAAAGCAGTCACCATATCGCTTACAAGACCTGTACCACCGGTGGTAGTACCCAGAGTACCGGTAATGTCTTTAATACGATCGTTGATTGAGTTGGCAATACCATCCGCTGTGTTTTGAACACCTGTCGCAGCTGGAGTAGTAGTAGCAGACTGCATGCCAACGGCTTTAGCACCGAAATTAACCAAGAATGAGTTGATTTTATCCAACGCTTCTTGAGAGATCGAATCACCTGCTGCCGCACCTAAATCCGCAGCAGTAATTGCTGCAGCAGCACCGTATGCAATGGCAGATTTAGAGGTTGCATGAGCCACTTGAGCACCATACTTACCGGCAGACAAACCTGAAGTCGCCAAGTTACCAGTACCAGTACCGTTACCACCTTCAATCACAATCGGAGTGTTGGCGTTAGCAGCTGTCAGCGTGAAGCCCGCGCTAGAAGTACCGAACGATGCCAGACCCAATTTTTCTAGATCAGCCGCTTCCAAATCGGTAGCAGCTGTACCACTTGCAGACAACGTAATGTTACGACCATCAGCCGCTTTCAGAATCACACCGCCTGCTTCACCACCATCTTCAGCGGTAACACCTGTTTGGCCTGACTTCGCGTTAATAGAAGCAACTACTGCGTTACGAGTGCCCGCGCGCGCTACTTCAGTGGTGTTATCAGTGGCTTGAAGAGTAACTTCCACGCCGTTCAGTAAGAACTTACCGCCAGCTGCGGCGGTGCCTGGGGTAGCACCTACAGGAATCTTGCTACCTACCACTACGTTTTCATCAACAGTAGCAGTTACGCCAGTCTTGTCAGATACCGAGTTGATCGCTGCAGCTTTGGCAATGGCAGAACCAGAACGACCCGCAAATGACAGATTGTCATCACTTTCCACTGATGAACGGATCGCTTGACCGTTGATGATTAAGTCGCCGTTGTTCAGTTTCAGACCAGTACCTTGAGCAGACACACCCGCTTTCAAAGAAGAACCTAACTTTTCAGCAGTCAGTTCAGCGATAGAGATGTCAACGGTTTGACCAGCGTTCGCACCAATTTGGAAAGTTGCCTTGAAAGAACCATCCAACAGCTTACGGCCGTTGAAGTCGATTTCGCTTGCAGTACGAGAGACCTCAGCAACCAGCTGATCAACCTCAGCTTGCAGTGCTTCACGGTCTACGTCGGAGTTGGTAGCGTTAGCAGATTGAACTGCCAGTTCACGGATACGCTGCAGGTTGTTGTTCATGGAACCCAGTGCGCCTTCCGCGGTTTGGGCCAGAGCGATACCGTCACCGGCGTTACGCACGGCTACGTTCAGACCTTTGATCTGAGAGGTGAAACGGGTAGAAATCGCCATACCTGCGGCGTCGTCTTTGGCGCTGTTAATACGCAGACCAGAAGACAAACGCTGTAATGCTGTTTGGTTGGCGGTTTGTGATTTGTCCAAGTTACGCTGGGCGTTTAGGGACGCCATGTTGGTGTTAATAATTTGCGGCATAGTGTTTCTCCTGTACCTGCGTTGCGGGGCTGGCGGGTGCCGGTGGCTTTCGCCAAACCCCATTCATAACTTCGTCATACCTGTTAACGGCCCCTGGTCAGGGTTCTTTAGGGCTGGGGTGAAAATTTTTTTGGGGGGCTTGAGGCTGGGAGATGCTGGACGGGAGACGGGAGACGCTTTGGCGGGAAGACGCTAAACGGGAGACGGGAGACGCTTTGGCTGGAAGACGCCGGACGGGAGACGGGAGACGCAAAAAACGGCCCATTCCTGCGCCAGCCCGCCGCCGGCGGGCCGGTACCCCATGTATCGACAGAACTGTATAGCTGCTTAATAATGCCTTTAACTTTTTGCACCATCGTTGGGGTGTGTTGCCATGAAACCTTCCGTCGCTCTGGAAAAACACCATGCAGCGGTACGCGCTGCGGCCAGCCGTTATAGGGTGGTTAACCCGCGCGTGTTTGGCTCGGTAGCTCTGGGGACTGACCAGAGCGATAGCGACCTGGATGTTTTGGTGGATGCCCTGCCCGGCACCACCTTGTTTGACCTGGGTGGTCTGCAGGACGAACTGGAAACCCTGCTGGGCGTACCGGTGGACTTGCTGACACCGGAAGATTTGCCAGAAAAGTTCCGTGCTCAGGTGTTGAAGGATTCCAGCCCCATATAAACCCGAGCGATTATCCTCACATTTTCAATTGCTGATTCAACATTCACGTCCCCCGTAAAAAAGCTCAAATACCTTGAGTTTGTCGACATCTATACCGCGCTGGACAATAATGAGCGCTTAGAATTTGAACAGCGTTACCCGCAGGAGGACCATGAAATGGCCAGTTACATCGAGACGGTGCGCGAAGAAGGCTTGCAGAAAGGCTTACAAAAAGGCCTGCAGCAAGGTGAGCAAAAGGGTTTTACCCTGGGTCAGCTGGAGGCCGCCCAAAAGCTGCTGGATAACAAACTGCTTACGGCCGAACAAATTGCTGACACCTTAGGCCTGCCCCTCCAGCAAATTAAAGAACTGGAAGCCCGCAGGCACTGAGGTGCTGCGGGTTGTTTCTGGTACTTAAAAAGCGTCTCCCGTCTCCCATTCCGCGTCCGGCTTCAAGCCTCCAGCCTCCAGCCCTTTTATATCTGATTAAACAGCGACAGCTGCGATATTTTCACATAACTCTGCTGCGCGGCTTCCAGCATAAAGGTTTGCTGCGCCAGCCGGCTGACGGCTTCGGCGTAGTCTACATCGGCCAGTTTGGATAACACTTCCTGGTTCACCACTTTCACATCAGCAGCGAGGCTGCGGGTGTTTTCCACCACGTTCAGGCGCGCGCCCAGGTTGCTGCGGATTTCTGATACCGAGGCCTGGGCGTTGGTGAGGTTTACCAGGGTGTCTTCAATCAGAATATCCAGGGTTTCCGAATCAATGGGGTTATCGCCCAGCGTGTTCAGGCCGGCATTCAGGCGGAAGATGGTGTCGGTAACGCTTTGTTTGGGCGTGGAGCGAGCCAGTACCTGGTCGCCCGGTTCGGCTTTGCCGTTCAGGCTTAACATAACGCCGGCGGCGGTAATGGCCGTGCCTTCGCTATAGGCAACGTTGGCCATGCCTTCAACAATGCGGTTGTCAGAGGCGCGGCGCACGGTGAAGTTGGCGCCTTTCGGGTCCACTGCCGATTCGGCGTTAAAGGTAATGATCAGGTCGTCGGGATAGAACTCGCTGTATTTTTCTTCGTCGGTGACAAAGCCGGGGTTTACCTGCAACGTGCCTTTGTTCAGCGGGTTCAGCTGGGTGGTGAAGGTATTTTTGGCCGCCGGTACGTCCACAAACAGGGCTTTGCCGTTGTCGCCGGTGGCCACGGTGGTGGAGTTGCTGAGCGCTAAATAGCGCTGGCCTTCGTCGCCCTGGTATTCGTAGCGGCCATTGTCGGCTTTTACAAAGGGCATCTGGCTGCCTTTGAAACCGGCAAAAATGTATTCGCCACCGGCGTCTTTGGTGTTCAGCAGGTCGGCCAGGCCTTCCTGCAGCTGGAAAATTTCAGCGGCAATGGCTTGCCGGTCGGTAATGGTCAGCGAGCCACCACCGGCCTGCACGGTCAGCTCTTTCACCCGTTCCAGGTTGGCGGTTACCGATTTCAGCGTCGCTTCTTCCAGTTTCAGGCGGTTATCGGCGGCGGTCATGTTGCGGGTGTACTGGTCGTTAAGGGCCAGTTCCTGCTGCAGCTGCAGAATTTTGGTGGCGGCAATGGGGTCGTCGGCGGGCGTTAATACGCGCCGGCCGGTCGAGATCTGCTGCTGGGTTTTGTTCACACCGCCCTGGTTGTCCAGAATGCCGTTCAGGCCGGTGTTAAATTGCTGCAATGTGGCGATACGCATCGTTTAACTCCTAGCGGAAGGTGTTGATTAAGGTGTCAAAAATACTGCGTGCCACCTGAATCACCTGAGCGTTGGCGTTGTAGGCCAGCTCGAATTTAATTAAGGCGGCGGCTTCTTCGTCCAGGTTAACGCCGGAAATGCTGTCGACGCTGGTCTGGGTGTTGCGCAGCAGCACTTCACTGGAATCGCGGTTGATCTGGGCGCGGCTGGTAATAGAGCCGATTTCTTCCACGATCATGGAATACGAATCCGAGTAGCTGGCGTTGCCGCCCACGGTGTCCTGGTTTTGTAAGCCGGCCAGCGCCACGCCGTTACGGCTGTCGGAGGTGCCATCGCTGTTGAAATCCAGGGTGAACTGGTCGCCGGCCTGGGGGCTGCCGTCAATGCCCACACTGAAACCAAAATGCAGCGGCTCGCCCACCGGCGCTTCGGGGAACAGGTTATTACCCGGTGGTTCAATGCTTAAGCTGTAGCCAGGGTCGGTCACGACTTTCAGCTGGCCGCCCATGGTCAGTTTGCTGGAGCCGTTTACGCCGGTGGCGTTCATGTCAATGCGCGGCTGAAAGCTGATGGTGCCGCGCTCGCTGATGGCCACATCCAGGTCGCCACTGAAGGTAAAACCGGCGTCTTCCAGCTTGCCGCGAATGCCGTTCAGCATGTCGGCGCCGGTGGCGTAGTTTTCGTTCAGGTTAATGCGGAAGGTGCCCTGCCCGGGTACGTCAAATTCGTAGTTGTAGGGGCCGCCTTCGCTGAAGTTGTAGCCTTCAAAGGGGTTCAGCGGTACATAGGGCGCTTCGCTGGTTTCGCGCAGAATAATGTCCTGGCCGTTGCCGACGCGGAAGCCATCGCCGTTATCGCCGCTGATTTCCAGGTTCACGTCTTCGCCGTTCAGCGCCACGATGGTGACTTTGCTGCCGTCACTCTGGGCCACCAGCCCCATGCGTTGAAAATCGAAGTTGGCGTTAATGCGGTCGGCGACAAAATCCGGGGTCAGCGGATCGGGCACTTCGGCCGGGTAGTCTTTGTCGTATTTGGTTTGATTGGGGCCTAAAGTGTCGGTCACCAGCACGCCGTTCACCCGCAGGCTGAGCGGCTGGAACGGGTTGGCGTCGGCACTGAAGTCGCTTAGTTCCACCGTGGTGCGGGCGCTGGCTTCCACGCCCGGGCGCTTGCTGAGTTCGGCAGCAATTTCTTTGGCCGAGGCGTTGGCCCGGGTAATCAGCGTTGGTTGCGAGGTGACTTTGCCGGTTACCGGGTCGGTCTGGCTGATAACAATGCGCTCCGGGAAAAAGCCGTTTACCGATTGCACCGGCGCGGCCGGCGGCGGCGCCTGATAAGTCGGCTGCATCGGCAGCACACCACCAAAACTGGTAAA
Source organism: Venatoribacter cucullus (assembly GCF_016132445.1). Taxonomy (NCBI): domain Bacteria; kingdom Pseudomonadati; phylum Pseudomonadota; class Gammaproteobacteria; order Oceanospirillales; family Oceanospirillaceae; genus Venatoribacter; species Venatoribacter cucullus. The sequence continues at coordinate 2,048,899 of NZ_CP046056.1, forward strand.
GGCGGTTTTGCCTTCGTTTTGCGGCAGAATGTCGTTGCGGATGCCCGGAATGTAGGTCTGGTTCATCAGCGGCGGGAACAACGGAATGGGGTTGCCCGGGTCGGTGTTGTCCAGCACGTCGTAGGTGGTGGGCGAGGTAAAACGAATCAGCAACGGCGGAGTCATTTCGCCATCGCGGGAAAAATACGGCGTGCTGGTGTCGTACACATCCGGCTGGGTAATGTTGGCGTTACCGCGGTTACCAATGGCCGCTTCGCCGGTTACGGCCGAGGCAATGGCGACCTGTTCCGGCCGGGTGAGGTTCATGGCCAGCTGCGACGATTCTCTGCGCGTCGGCATAATAATAAAGTCATCGCCCTGGCGGAAACTGCCGGCTTCAAAGCGTATTTCAAAGCCATCCACTTCGACGCTGTCGGGAAAATCACCGCTTAACGCGCGGGTGGCAATAATTTCACCGTCGCTGATGCGTTTAACGCGGAAGGTGTAATCATCAGGGCCTGGAAATTCCAGCTGGTAATCGCTGGTGGTTAAGGCGCCGGCATCTTTAATGTGAATGCTGACCAGGCGGTCGTTCGGGCGGGCGTTGTTTTCGTCGCCCAGAATGCGGTTGTAGGCTTTTTCCGGGGTGTTGATGTCGGAAAAATAGTTGTCGCCGGTGCGGCCGTTAAAGTCGATGCCCAGCTTGTGCTGTTCGTTAAAGGTCTGGTTAATCACCAGCGCCATGCGGCCCAGGCCATTCAGCACCGGGTCGAGCACGGTGTTACGGAATTCCAGTGTGCCGCCCAGCTGACCGCCGGTCATGGCGCTGGTGACCAGCTGGCGACTGCTGCCGGCGACAAAATAAATATCGGACCGCGCCGGGTCCTGCGCGCCTTTGTCCACTTCCAGCCGGTTAAAGTCGTTACCCACCACCAGCGGCTGACCATTGCCGACGGCAATGTTCCACACCGAGTCGTCCTGTTCGACCACGGTAACATCCACCAGTTTGGCCAGGTCTTTCACCAGCACGTCGCGCTTATCCAGCAGGTCGTTGGGTTTAACGCCCTGAGCGGCGGCGGTTGCGAACTGAATCTGTTCGTTCAGTTCGGCAATGGCCTGACTGATGGTGTTAATTTCGCCCACCATCACGTCCATCTGGCCGTTAATAATGGTGTTCTGGGTTTGCAGGCGATTGCTGATTAACGCAAAACGGTCAACCAGGCCCTGGCTTTCACTCAGCAATACCGCCCGGGCCGGCAATGAGGCCGGGTCATCCACCACCGATTGCAGTGCCCCGAACATCCGCTCCAGGCCGGGTTGCACACCGGTGCCGGAATCGGCCAGCAGGCTGTCGATCTGTTCGGCGTTGGTGGCCAGGGTATCGAAGCTGTTGTAAATGGAGCTGTCGCGCCACAGCTGCTGGGTTAAAAACTGGTCGTACACCCGGGTAACGCTGTCGATGCCGACGCCCGAACCCATCCACACGCCGCCGAAATTCTGCGGCGCATTGGCGCTCTGGTTAACCACCTGGCGGCTGTAGCCTTCGGTACCGGCGTTGGTGATGTTATGGCCGGTTACGGTTAACGCCGACTGACTGGCGCGCAGGCCGGAAATGGCAATGGAGAGAATATCAGCCATCGTTGCGTGCTCCTGTCAGCAGGCTTTGCTGCATTTGTTGCAGCGCGTCTTTTAAGGTGTCGCTGCGGGAAATCCGCTGAATTTTGGCGCCGTACTGCGGGTCGGTGGCGTAGCCGGCGCGCTGCAGTTCGTAGCCGTACTGGTCGGCATCCAGACCGTTGTTAATGGCGTTCTGGTAACGCTGGCCGGATTGCAGGAAGTTGGCGTAGTCACGCAGGCCATCTTCCAGGCTGGCGTAGGAACGGAAGGCCGCACGTTCTTTCATGGCCACGCCGCCGCGGAATTCATGGGTAAGCACATTGACGCTTTCCCCGTTCCAGCGCTGGTCGGCCTTAATGCCAAAGAAGTTGTGGCTGTTGCGGCCCTGTTCATCGGTAATCATGTGTTTGCCCCAGCCGGTTTCCAGCGCTGCCTGGGCGACAATGGCGCGGGGGTCAACGCCCAGTTCGGCGCCAATGGTTTGGGCGTGCGGGTACACAGCGGCAACGAAGTCGGCCGGAGTGGCAAATTGTTGCCCTTTGCCGCCGTTACCGCTGGCGATATTGGCCGCTGCTGCCGGGCTGTTTACCGTTTCAGAGGCGCTGGCCTGTGGGGTGCCTGGCTGGCGTGCCAGCTCGGCATCCACCTGCTCCAGGGTTTGTTGCAGCGGCTGATAAATTGGCACAGAAATACGGCGGTCGTGCAGTTTGCCCTGATCCAGCGGCAGTTCGCTGCGGTCTTTGTTCACGTTGCCGTAGCTGTTCATTAACTGGCGATGAATAACCGGCGCCAGGCCCATGCCACCGCCGTTAGACAGCGATAACGCCATCTGGTCGTCGTACATTTGCTGGTAGAAATCGCCTTCCGGCGAGCTGAATAAGGAGTCTTCTTCAAACACCGCGCTGGCGTCACGCATGGACGACATCATCATGTTCACGAACATGGATTCGAACTGCTTGGCCACTTCCATTAACGCCGCGCTCTGGTCTTGTTTACCCAGCTTGCGGATGCCCTGCAGGGCATTCAGGTCGGTATAGGTGGCGGCAACGTTGGTGTTGTTGTTGATCATGGCAAACTCCTTGATTGCTGGATAAATGCAAGATGCTTGCCAATTACGTTCAAGGTTGGGCAGCCACTGCGTGGCTGCCCATGCGGGGCTTCGCCCCTGCGCCCCAGTGCAAGGGGAAGAATCCCCTTGCCAACCCCTCTGGCCCGCGTTCCAGCTGGTTACTCGCTTCGCTCACCCTTCGGGCCAGCCTCCGGCTGTTACTCCCGCTGGTCGTTTCCTCGTTTACCAAACCCAATTGAGCATACGCGGCCAAGGGGCATCCATGCCCCTGGCCACTCGTTTGGAGTCATCCAAACGATGCTATTGGCTTTGCCAAACTTCGGGCTGGAACGAATGGGCCGGAAAACCGTTAGGGACGCTGGCTTTTAAGAGCGTCTGACATCTCCCGTCAAGCGCAGCGAGCGTCTGGCCAGTTTGCGCAGCAAACGCCTGGCCAGATTAATGTTGCAAATACTGGCTGGCTTTGCGCTGGTTGCGCTGCTGGGCGGCTATTTCGGTTTGTTCCTGTTGCAGCATGTCGAGCAGTTGCTGTTCTTCTTTCAGCAGGTTTTCCAGAAACTGCTGTTGTTCGTTGGTCATCTGGATCAGTTCTTTGATGCCGCTGAACCATTCCTGCAGCAGTTCGTTGCGGCGGATGATGCGTTCTTCCACGCCTTCTTTGACGCCCTGACGGATCAGTGAACGCAATTCCAGCGACAGATTTTTGACTTCAGTAAATAATTGCTCGTTCATATTACGATTAACTCCGCTTTCAGCGCTCCGGCTTGTTTCATGGCTTCCAGAATGGCCATCAGGTCACCCGGCGCAACGCCAATTTCGTTAACGGCTTTGACCACACTATCCAGTGATACGCCCGGGCCGAATTTAAACATACGGTTGTCGCCATCGTTGTATACATTGATGTTGGTATCGGGTACCACCACGGTTTGGCCACCGGCCAGCGCATTGGGCTGGGCCACCTGAAAATCTTCTTCAATGGCCACAATTAAATTGCCGTGGGTAACGGCCACCGGTTCGATCAGCACGTTCTGACCCATAACGATGGTGCCAGTGCGTGAATTAATAACGACTTTGGCGCGTTCTTTACCGGTTTCAATTTCCAGATTTTCGATAATCGATAAATAGCTGACGCGCTGGGTGGTGTCGCGCGGTGCGCTTACCCGGATCGAGGCAGCGTCCAGTGCTTCGGCGGAACCCGGGCCCATCAGCTGGTTAATTTTATCCACCATGGCGCGGGCGGTGGTGAAGTCGGGCTGGTCGAGGTTGAAAATAAGGCTGTCACCACGGCTGAAGGTGCTGGGGGCGGTTTGTTCCACCGTGGCGCCGTTGGGAATACGGCCGGCACTGGGGACGTTAACGGTAATGCTGGAGCCGTCGTTCCCCTGGGCGCCAAAACCACCCACCACCAGGTTGCCCTGGGCCACGGCGTACACGCCACCGTCGGCGCCTTTCAGCGGAGTAAATAATAATGCCCCGCCGCGCAGGCTTTTGGCGTTGCCTAACGAGGCCACGGTTACGTCAATGCGCTGGCCGGGTTTGGCAAAGGCCGGTAATTCTGCGGTTACCGATACAGCGGCAACGTTTTTCAGTTTCGGGTCGACACCGGGCGGCAGGGAGATGCCGAATTCGGTCATCATGTTGCGGAAGGTCTGGGTGGTGAAGGGGGCTTTGTCGCCGCTGCCATCGAGGCCAACCACCAGACCGTAACCCACCAGCTGGTTGGAACGCACACCGGCAATGCTGGTGATGTCTTTAATGCGTTCAGCCTGAGCCAGGGTGCTGCACAGCAGCGCGGTCAGCAGAATCAGTGTACGTTTCATGGCGGTTACTCCTTGCCGTTGTGGGTTCAGAACGGCCACCAGGGTGACATCAGTATACGGCTGAACCAGCCTTGTTTGGTGGCGTTATTCAGGCCGCCACGGCCACCGAAGGAAATGCGGGCATCGGCCACTTTGCTGGACATAACCGTGTTGTTGGGGCTGATGTCCTGCGGGCGGATAAGGCCGGCAATGCGGATGTATTCATCGCCTTCACTTAAGGTAAGCCAGCGTTCACCGCGAATGCGCAGAATGCCGTTGGGCATAATGTCGGACACGGTCACGCTGATCTGCCCCTGCAGGCTGTTGGAGCGGTCGGCCTCGCCTTTACCACTGAATTCCCGATCGGCGCTCAGCTGTGTATTCAGGCTCATGCCGTTCCAGCTGGGCACCGTACCCAGAATACTGCCGGGGTTAATGTTGGCGGTGGAGGATTTGTCGGCGGTGGTTTCAGCCGATTTGCTGGACTGGTAGGCCTCGTCAAAAATCACCGTAATAATATCGCCCACCCGCCGTGCCTGCTGGTCGGTGTACAGGCCAATACCGTAGCGGGCCTGAAACAATGAACCATTTTCCACCGGTGGCGGCTGCAGGCTTTGCGCCGATACCGGGGCAAAATCCGGATCGTCGGGAAACACGTCTTTTTCCAGCGGCACGCTGGTGCAGGCGGTTAAGGTCAGCAATGGCAACAACAGCAGCAATGCTTTCATATCAGCCTCCTCAGGTATTCTGCGTTAAGAACTGCAGCATCTGGTCGGCGGCAGACACCACCTTGGAGTTCATTTCGTAGGCGCGTTGCACGGTAATCATTTTCACCAGCTCTTCCACCACTTCGACGTTGGAGTTTTCCAGCGCGCCCTGCTCTACCGTGCCGTAGCCTTCTTCATTGGGCACACCGACCAGCGGCGCGCCACTGGAGGCGGTTTCGTAGAACAGGTTGCCGCCCACGGCCTGCAGGCCGGCGGGGTTAATAAAGTCGGCGGTTTCAATCTGGCCCAGCTCCTGTGGCGTGGGGTCACCGAACAGGGTGGCCTGCACAATGCCGTCTTTGCTGATGGTGAGCTGGTTGGTCTGTTCCGGAATGGTAATCTGCGGTTCCAGCGGGTAACCGTTAACGTTAACCACCACGCCTTCGTCGTTGATGTGAAAGGTGCCGTCGCGGGTGTAACCAATGGTGCCGTCGGGCATGGCAATCTGAAAGAAACCACGGCCGTTAATGGCCAGATCCAGCGGCTGATCGGTGACGTTCAGCGAGCCGGTGGTAAAAATCTTTTGCGTGCCGGCGGTACGCACACCGGTACCCAGCTGCAGGCCGGATGGCAGGCGGGTATCCGCCGAAGAATTGGCGCCCGGTTGCCGCTGTACCTGATACAGCAGGTCTTCAAACACCGCGCGGTCTTTTTTAAAGCCGGTGGTGGAGACGTTGGCCAGGTTGTTGGACACCGTGGTGAGGTTAAGGTCCTGGGCTTCCAGACCGGTTTTGCTGACCCAAAGTGCTGGCATCATAATTCAGGCTCCTTACTGGTTGCCCAGTATCTGGGTGGTGGCGGCGGTGTTTTCATCGACGCGCTTCATCAGTTTTACCTGCATTTCGTACTGACGGTTCAGGGCGATCATGCTGGTGAGTTCGGTAACAGCGTTAACGTTGCTGCCTTCCAGAAAGCCGTTCGCCAGGCTGACGCCCGGTTCCGGCAATGCTGGCGGGGTGTTGGGGTCGCGGAAGCGGAACAGGCCGTCTTCGCCTTTTTCCAGCTCGCGCACATCGGGGCGCACCAGTTTCAGCTGCACCGGCTCGGCCACGGCGGCCGGTACTTCACCAAACGGCTGAATGGTCACGATGCCGGCGCGGCTCACTTCAATGCTTTCGTATTCGGGAATCACCACCGGGCCGCCATCGCCGATTAACTGCAAACCCTGGCCGTTAATAAGCCGGCCGTCGGGAGCGACGCTTAAATCGCCGGCGCGGGTGTAGGCTTCTTCACCATCGGGGCCGACCACGGCAAACCAGCCGTCGCCTTCAATAGAAACATCCAGCATGCGGCCGGTTTCCATTAACGGGCCCTGGCGGAAGTCGCTGGCCGGACGTTCGGTCATGGCGTAGGCACGGGTGGGAAAATGTTCGCCGTAGACGCCTTGCGCGCGGCTTTGGGTGTAGTCGGCGCGGAAACCTGTGGTGCTGGCATTCGCCAGATTATTGGCGTGGGCACTTTGGCCAAGGGTGTTCTGTTTGGCACCCGACATGGCGATAAATAACGCACGATCCATAGTATTACCTTTGCTGTTCAGGCAGTGCTTACGCACCGGTTGAATAAAACAAAGCAGATACTATGCCAATTCTAATTAATTGTTATTTTTCAATGCGTTACAAAAAAATACGGCGTTCCATAAGAACGCCGTGGCGGAAAATCGGCAGCCTTTCCTACGCTTAGCGGAAAAGGCTTGCCGGCATCCTCAACCTTAGAGGTTAAGGATGGTCTGAGTCACCTGATCGGTGGTTTCAATGGTTTTGGCGCTGGCCTGATAGTTGCGCTGGGCAATAATCAGGCGCACCAGCTGCTCGGACAGTTCGACGTTGGAGTCTTCCAGGGCCGACGAGGTGATCTGACCAAACGAGGCGGTACGCGGCGAACCAATGGTGGCCACACCCGATTCAAAGGATTCACCCCAGGCGGTGTCGCCCAGCGGGGTCAGGCCTTCCGGATTACGGAAGTTGGCCAGTGCCACCTGGCCCAGGGTTTGCGCCTGACCGTTGGTGAAGCGGGCAAAGATAATGCCTTCCTGGTCCACTTCCAGGCCGGTTAAACGACCGGTGCTGTAACCGTTCTGGTTCACTTCGTTCACCGCAAAGGCGCTGCCGAACTGCGTGGTGCCCGCCAGATCAATCTGGAAGTTGGAGTTACTGGCCGGTTCGCTCAGCGGTAACCCCCCTTCCAGCACGTTTACTGAACCCAAGGCACCGCTGGGGTTGCCTTCGGCGTCACGCGGGTCCCAGTTGGTAATAAACATATCGCCGGTGGCTGTGGTATCCAGTGAGCCGTCCTGATTAAAGAACAGCTCAAAGCGGGCGCGGGTCGGCTCCAGGTTCTGCGGGAACGGCAGACTGGAATCCGGATCGCCCACATCATAGCCATCCACCTGAACGTACATGGCCCAGATGTTCTGTTCGTTCGGACGCGATGGATCCAGCGGCTCTTTCACGAAGTACTGAGTCATCACATGGGAATTACCCAGGCTGTCGTAGATTTTCATCGACGTTGAGTGGTTGTAGGTGTCCTGATCCAGCGGATCAAAGGCATTCAGGGTGAACGGAGTAAATTCTTCCGGAGTCAGCGCCCCGAAAATACCCGCTACCGCCGGCTGCGGATCGCTGAGGGTGTAACCTTCATTGAAGATAAAGGTCACAACACCGCCTACTGCCGCCGCGCGGTCAGCCGTGGCAGTGCCACCCAGCACTACCGGGCCGGTGTTAGCCGCACCCTGCACCACCAGCGAGTCGGTGACCACCGGGCTGCGCATCGCCAGTTTGATGTCACGGCCAATCTGGTTGGTAATAATCAGATCGCCATTATCGGCAATGCTGGCGCGGAAACCCGGTAAGGTGCTGCTGCGCAGGGCATTAATTTCATCGGCAATATCCGGCAGCGACGTAGAGTTCAGTTGCTGACCATTGACGGTAATGCGCATATCGTTGCTGGGGCTGTTAAAACTGGACAGCGGAATGGTCATGGTGGTTTCGGCCGACGCCGTTACACCAGGCTGCAGGTTAAACAGCGCGACAATTTCGTTCGCTTCACTGCGCTCCGGAATCAGAATGTCGGTTTCTTCACCATCCGGGTTGGTCAGGGTAACGCGCTGTTCCGGGTACAGGTTGTTAACGCCTTCAATACCGGTGGTCAGCAGGCTGCCGTCGGCCGGGTTGGCCTGCAGCAAACCATACAGCTGAGCTTCACTGATGTCGGGGCCAGAGGCACTGACGTTGGTGATTGAAATAAGGGAAGCTTCGCCTTCTTCGGTGGCCCGCAGTTCCAGCTTGTACTGTGGCGGTACGGTATTGGGAACAATTTCAACCGCCTGCGCCTGCACACCAATGTAGCCATCAGAATCCTGGCTGTTCAGCTGACGGTTAATGGCAGCGGCCAGTTGCTGCACCGAGCGGAATTCTTCATCCAGCGAAATCAGCACCGAGCCGCTGCGGTTTTCACTGTCGGGCGCCGGTACGGTGAGGTTAATGCGGAAGCTGTTGGAACGGTCAACCGGATCGGTGCCGTACACCGGGAACAGGTTGGCCGCATTCAGACCCAGCGCATCCAGTGCAAAGGCGGTGTTGGCGTTGGTCGAGTCGGCAATGGCAATGCGCTCACCGGAACCTGGTTTGGTATTGGTGAATACCAACTGGCCACCCACGGCATCCACGCTGACCTTACCAGCCAGACCGTTAGCACCAATGTTGGCATCAATCTGCTGCTGAATGGCCACCGCCAGATCATCCAGCGAGGCGTAGTTAGCCGGCGGAATCACAATGTTATAGGCCGCACTGGCGTTACCGGTGGTACTGGTAACCTGCAGACGGAATTCGTTGTTGGCCTGAATAACCGGAGAGCCACTGTCAATGCGGTTATCCGCCAGGAAGCCCAACGCATCCAGGCTGTAAGTGCTGCCAGTGTTCAGACCGATCTGGACCGGCTGCCCCTGGATACCAGGGGCAACCACATCCAGCTGAATACGGCCGAAGCCATCCACCGAGGCTGACACCTGAGCTCCGGCTGGCAGCTCAGCGTTAATCGCGTTGGCAATGTCGGTGGCGATTGGCGCACCAGGAGTAACGAAATCGGCTGTGCTCAGAGAAATATCGTAATCATTGGCACCGGTGGTAATACGGAAATTCAGGGTATTGGGACCGCTGAAATCCAGTACCGGGTTGGACACAGTACCGGTCAGACTGGCAAAGGCACCCGCATCATGGGCGACCATGTTCAGTGGTGGTGTTGCGGTGGTACGGGTGGTGGTCTGAGTACCCGGAATGCTGCGGAAGTCAGCGGTTAAGGCACCAGCGCCAACAAATAACAGCTGGCCAGCCGTACCCGGCACCACGCCGGTGTTGGCACCCAATGCACCATTCCAACCATTGTCTACGGTAAAGCCGCTGCCGTTGGTGGCGTTCAGGCCTGCCCGTTGCAGCACAATGTTACCCGCACCGTTAACGCTGACGCGCAACTGCTCGGTGCCGATGCTGTCGTTAATGGCGGTCTGAATGGCCTGTACTTTGTCGGCTACGTCATCGGCGGCAGTAATGGCCGGCAAAGTGATGGTTCGCGGGCCGGTGCCGTCGCCAAGATCCACGGTCAGGGTTTCAGTACCAGCGGCAAAGGCAGTGGCGGCAGATCCAAAAGCCACCTGCGCCGGCGTACCGCCGGTGGTCGGCTGACCGGCCGAGGCTAAGGTGCTGCGGGTCGATTCAAGAATACCGGAATCCGCCACACCCACGGCCAGACCGTTGGCGACCAGCTGTAAACCCTGCTCCTGCAGCACCAGCTGACGGGCATCGAGGTTCAGAATGGATGAAATCTGGTTGGTCAGGCGCGGCGGCTGGTTGGCGATCTGAATCTGAATATCACCCAGCACGCCGTTCACCACACCACCACTGTTGGCGGCATAGCCCTGCAGACGGGCGCCGTTGTTGGCGGTTACATAACCGTCTTTATCCAGCGAGAAAATACCGGAACGGCTGTACGAGACACTGCCACGATCCTGCAGCACAAAAAAACCGTTGCCATCAATGGCCATATCCAGTGCATTGCCGGTGCCGCTGATATTGCCCTGGCTGAATTGCTGACGGACGTTTTCCACCATCACACCGCTGCCGACCGGCTTGGAGCCAGTACCCAGCAGCGTGGTGGTGTAAACGTCACCGAATTCGGTGCGTGACTGTTTAAAACCAACGGTACTGGCGTTGGCGATGTTGTTACCTGTTACCGACAGATCGGTAGAGGCAGCACGGATTCCACTTAAACCAATATTAAAAGCCATAATATGTTCCTCGTTGCCTGTTCCCGAACTACTCGTCCAGTACCTGTTTAATCTGATCCAGTGAGGCGCTCTGGCCACCGGCCAGATTCAGAATAACGCCACCGTTTTTGCTCATGGTGACACTGTCGACCCGTGAGCTCATTTGCATACCTAATTCTTCGGCTTTGCCAGCTACCATGCCATTCACCCGGAAGACGTATTCACCGGACGGATACGGCATCGGCACTTTGTTTCCATTGGCATCCAGCACCGGCTCGCCTTCTTCGTCTTTGTAGTATTCCTGACGGTTCAGCTTGCTGGCGTCCACATCCACAATCTTGCCGTCCAGCATCAGGTTCAGGCCGTCCCAGCGAATGGACATAGAGCCTTCGCCGTGACTGCCCAGCGGAATCTGCTCCAGCAGCTGGCCATTCTTATCTTCAATGGTCAGCACCATATCGGCGGCGCTGTCTTCCAGTTCGGCATAGCCACTGACAATGCCACCATTCAGCAGCAGGCCGGTTTTGTTGCCATCGACAATCACCGATTGGCCAACCATGCCGGACGCCTGCAGCGCCGAGGCGGAGTTAAAGCGCGCCATCATGCTCTCAGCCGAGGTATTGAGCTTGTCGATACCTTCGACGGTGGAGAACTGCGCCAGCTGAGCCACAAAGGCCTGGTTGTCGGTGGGTTCCAGCGGGTTCTGGTTGTTCATTTGCGCAACCATCAGTTCCAGGAAGGCATCCCGGCCCAGCTCGTTGCTTTTCGGCTCGTCGCTGTTGCTGGGTTTGCGGTACTGGTCCAGTACGGCGGCGTTGTTGCTGACATCGTTAATCATGCTGAGATGCTCCTTACTGGCCCAGTGTCAGGGTGCGTTGCAGCATTTGTTTTGCTGTTTTGAGCACTTCGACGTTCATCTGATAACTGCGTGAGGAGGCCATCATGTCGGTCATTTCCTCAACGATATTCACGTTCGGGTAGTACACATAGCCATCTTCGTTGGCCATCGGGTGGTCGGGCTGGAAGCGCAGTTGCAGCGGCGCATCTTTTTCGACAATGCCCATCACCTGCACACCGGCGCCGGTGTTGCCGGTCAGCTCCTGAAACTGGTTGTGTTCGTTCACTTCCATGTAAGCCTTCTGCATCACCGCAAACCAGGGCTTGCGGGCGCGGTAGGTTTCATCCACCGAGCTGGACGCGCTTTCGGCGTTGGCGATGTTGCTGGCAGTCGTGTTGATGCGGATCGACTGAGCGTTCATGCCGGAGCCGGCGATATCAAAAACGTTGGACAAGGACATGGTTATTCTCCCCGGATAACGCTTTTCAGGCCGTTGAATTTGCTGTTCAGAAATTCAAAGCTGGCGTTGTAATTCATGGCGTTGCGGGCAAACAGCGCCTGTTCCATTTGTGAATCAACCGTGTTGCCATCAATGGAAGGCTGGGTCGGGTTGCGGAACAACAGCTCTTCTTCCACATTGCCGCGGCCATCGATATGACCACTGTGGGTGCGTTCCAGACCAACTGAACGGCTGCTGTGGATTTCACCTTTCAGCACCGCCTGAAAATTAATGTCGCGGGCTTTGAAACCAGGGGTATCAGCGTTGGCCAGGTTATTGGCCAGAACTTCAGCCCGGGCGGCACGCAATTGCAGGGCGCTGGGGTGAATGCCAAGGGCGTTGCTGAAATTGATGGAGGCCATAAGGGGTTCTCATCTGGTGACTATGTCCAGAACAAAGCAACCCTTGTGCCAATTTTATAAGTTGTTATTTTTCAAGGAGTTATAAAGAAATTGCCGCTCAGAAGAGCGGCAATAAGGCGGCAAAACAGCAACCGGTAAACGGCAATGCCGCGACAGCGGCAAAGCTTTACCGCTGGCCGCTGAACGGCTTGGCCCGGTACACGATACCCGGATGGCATTGCACCATTTCGTAGTAATCGCTCAGGTTATTCAGCGCTTCGGAAGCGCCCAGCATTAAGTAGCCACCCGGGTTCAGGCTGGCGTGCATGCGGCGCAGGATGTCGGTTTTCAGTTCGGCCGAAAAGTAGATAAGTACGTTGCGGCAGAAGATGATGTCGAACTTACCCAGCATGGCAAAACTTTGCTGCAGGTTCTGAATGCGGAACTCCACCCGGCCCCGTACATTCTGACGGATACGCCAGCGGCCATCGCTGTCTTCATCGAAGTAGTTTTTCAGGTGAATGTCATTCATACCGCGGCGGATCGCCAGCTGCTGATACACCCCTTCTTTGGCAGCGGCCAGAGAGCTTGGGGAAATATCCGTCGCCAGAATGCGCTCGCCAGCCATCAGCTGGCCCGGGTTACGCTTTTTGTATTCTTCTATTTCCATACTCAGCGAGTAGGGTTCCTGACCGGTAGAACAAGCCGCCGACCAGATTTTCAGTGGCCGCCGCTGAGCAGCAATTTCCGGCAGCAGTTTTTCCCGGAAAATACGGTAGGGGTGCTCATCGCGGAACCACAGGGTTTCGTTGGTGGTCATGGCGTCGATGACGGTTTCCTGCAGGCTGCGGCTGCGTTCCATGGCGCTCATCAGTTCAGTAATGCTGTTGATGGATTCCCGTTCCATCAGGCGGCGCAGACGGCTGGTAACCAGGTACTCTTTGCCCTGCCCCAACATGATGCCGCTGTTTTTTTCCAGCATAAGGCGGAAACGATTGTATTCGTCTGCCGTCATTTCTTTTGTCATAGTTTTGAGTTCCAGCACCTTCAGTTACGCCGACTGCACCTGTTTGGCCACTTTTTCGGCCAGGATATCGGGATCAAATTTGGCAATAAAATCATCGGCGCCCACTTTCTGCACCATGGTTTTATTAAATACACCACTCAGTGACGAGTGCAGCACAATAAAGAAACCGTTCATGCGGCTGTCGCCACGGATATTACTGGTTAAGGTGTAGCCGTCCATTTCGGGCATTTCGATGTCGGAAATCAGCATCAGATAATGGTCCTGCGGCCGCTCGCCATTTTCCACCAGGGCTTCCAGGTGGTTCCAGGCTTGCCGGCCATCTTCCAGTACCACCACCTCCACGCCGACATCCTGCAGACAGCGGGTGATTTGCTTACGGGCGATTTTGGAATCATCCACAATCAGCACTTTGCGGCTACGGGCTTTTTCATGTACCTCAGCACTGACCACACCTTCACTGATTTGCTCATTGATGGGCGAGACTTCGGCGAGGATTTTCTCCACGTCGATAATCTCTACCATATGGTCATCCAGATGCGTCACCGCCGTCAGGTAATGCTCACGGCCGGTACCCTTCGGTGGCGGATGAATATCACCCCAGTTCATGTTCACAATGCGCTCCACCCCGGCCACCAGAAACCCCTGAGTTTTCAGGTTGAACTCGGTAATGATCACAAAGGCCGTACTCAGATCCTGCAAGGGCTTGTTACCGGTAGCCATGCTCAGATCCATAATCGGAATGGTGCCGGAGCGGATATGGGCAACCCCACGCACCACCGGATTACTGCGTGGCAGCAACGTCAGCTTCGGGCATTGCAGCACTTCTTTTACTTTGAACACGTTGATGCCGTACACCTGCTTACCGTTCAGACGGAACAGCAACAGCTCCAGACGGTTCTGACCAACCAGCTGGGTGCGCTGATTGACCGAATCCATTACACCTGCCATAAGACTCTCCAGAAGTAACCCGGCACAACCTTTGCTGTATGATGCCATGTACACATAAGGCGCCAAGTTAATGACATACGATTGTATCTGCCAATGAGCATAGTAGACATCCTTCGCAGGGACAGATTATTTGCAGCTTTTTTGCTGCTGTTGTTGCTGTCGATGTTGCTGCCGCTGTCCGTTGCTGCCAGCACCAGCGACTGGCAACAACAAGTAAGCGATGAATTATGCCAGCGCTGGCAGGATATCGGCGGCCCCGGCGCAGACTGTAGTATCAGTTTTCCCGGCCTGAGCCCGAACTTTCAGTTACAGCACTGTGAACAGCCCTGGCAGATTAACCTGCTGCGCCCGCTGCAGCCCGGCCGTAATGGTCTGGAGATCAGCTGCGAACAGCCCTGGTGGCGGCAAAATCTGGCGGTACAGATTCAGATTTTCCGCGAGGTCGCGGTTCTGGCCCGCAGCGTCAGTGCCGGCCAGAGACTGACCGCCGCCGACATCAGCCTGGTGCGCCACGATATTGGCGCCCTGAGTAAAGATTTTTTAACCTCGGCCGATAGCTTGCCGGGTATGGAATTACGCCGTACCCTGCGCGCCGGCACCGTGTTAAGCCGCGACATGATTGCCCTGCCAGTACTGGTAGAACGCGGTCAGCAGGTGAATATCCGGGTACAGCGCCCCGGCATCCGCATTGAAATGAAAGGCACCGCTCTGGACGCCGGCAGTGCCGGTGACCGCATTCGGGTACGCAATGAGAGCTCGCAAAAAATTATCCGGGCTACCGTACTTGAGCGCGGACTGGTGCAGGTTGACTGAAGCCTTCAACGGCACCGGAAGAAACCGTCTGGTCAACCGCCTGGCCAACCGCCGGAACGCAGAAAAAAGAGTTAAAGAAACACCAAAGAAACCCTAAAGTTTCAAAGCAGGCCGCCGATAACACTTATAGCAGG
The DNA here is from genome assembly GCF_016132445.1 of Venatoribacter cucullus. Classification (NCBI taxonomy): domain Bacteria; kingdom Pseudomonadati; phylum Pseudomonadota; class Gammaproteobacteria; order Oceanospirillales; family Oceanospirillaceae; genus Venatoribacter; species Venatoribacter cucullus. Next base: position 2,063,987 of record NZ_CP046056.1, read on the forward strand.
AGTGTCACTACCCTGAACTGGCCCGGAGATACAGTATGAATATCAACAAGTTAACCAGCGGATTAGACGGCAGCGCACGCAGCCGCAACGAACCCGTTGCTGCCGACAAAGCCCCGGCAGCCAAAGTACAGCAAAGCGCCGTTGCTACCGATCAGGTAAAACTGAGCAACAGCAGCAAGAGCATGCAGCAGATTGAAGCGGAAATCCGCGATCTGCCGGAAGTAGACGATGCCGCCGTTGAGCGCATCCGCGGTGCCATTGAGCGCGGCGAATACAAAATCGATTATGAAAAGTTGGCAGGGAAAATGCTTGATTTTGAGGATCGTCTCAACTGAAAGCGTAACCTCCGCCTATGAGCCAGGATAACGACACTCTTGCCAGCCTGTTGGAACAGGAATTAACACTGGCGGTGCAACTGCACCAACTGATGGAACAGGAACACACCGCTCTGGGGGCCAATGATCTCCAGGCCCTGCAGGAACTGCAGCCCCAGAGCGCCCGTCAGGTAGAACAACTGCGTAACCTGGCGTCTGACCGCCTGCAATGGATGAAAGGCCGGCAACTGCCACTGGCATCCTCCTGCCTTGATCACCCCTCGCTGCAACCGGCGGCAAACCTTCGCCGCCTGTGGCAAATGCTGGAAGAACAGTATCTACGCAATCAGAAACTGTCTGAAATTCTGTCTGAAATCGTGCTGACGGCCCGTTTCCGCACCCAACAGAAACTTAAAATCTTGCGTGGCCAGCAGAATGATCCACACTTGTACGACGGCAAAGGAGAAGCCAAGCATGTGCCAAAAGGACAAGGTTACATACAAGCCTGATCACCGGAAACAGCATGTCTGAGGATAACAACCAGCAGTACCAACTGACCGAGCCGGAAGACGTATACGGCGCCCTGCGCAAAATTGTGCTGATGGCCACCCCGGTACGTATTCATATTGACGGCAGCCATGAGCTGTTTATATCAGCCATCAGCCACACCGACTTCCGCAGTCGTTCATTTTTTATGGATAAAGTCATTCCCTCTGAGGGCAATGACCTGATCCGCAGTGGCCGTCGTTTTACCGTAGAGTGCGACACCCAGGGCATCCGGATTGAGTTCCGCATGAGCGGCCGCCTGATGTATCAGCCCGCCAAGGAACAATACCGCGCCGAATTTCCCGAGCAGGTGCTGTACCTGCAACGCCGCACCGCTTACCGCGTCAACATTCCGCCGGCGCACGATATTTATCTGAAAGTACAGATGAACGACGGTGAAGGTGACCTGACCGGCCAGCTGCTGGATATTTCATCCAGCGGTTTCAAAGTGCGCTTTACCGCCAACGTCAAAAAGCGTCTGCAGGATCAGGGCATGTTCCCGGTGGCACGTATTCGCTTCAATAAAGAACACATGATGGACTGCAGCCTGGAAGCCCGTCACGTAGTGACCGACGACGCCAACAACACCCTGTGCGGCTTCGCCTTCGTCACCATCTCTGCCATGGCGCAACGCTATCTCGACCGGCTGATTACTGAGTTCCAGTGGGAAGAACGCCACATGAAAGAACTGCAGGAAGAGCAGCTCGTTGAAGTGCTCAACGAGGAAGACGATGCGGAGCCAGAAGATAAACACAGCACTGCGCGCACTGCCGAACCGGATGATAAGCCGGATGATGAGCCGGATGATGAGCAGCGCCAACCCTGAACCACAGCGGGGCTGACAGGCTGCGGTGATGCCGCTAGAATGCGCCCCTCTCCCTATAGTTCAACTGGATAGAACGGATGCCTCCTAAGCGTCAGATTCAGGTTCAAGTCCTGATGGGGAGGCCAGTTACACAATCGGATAAAACGGATACTCGCGGCAAAATTCCTGCAGGCTGAAGTGTTCGCGCATCTGCTCCACAAATTCGGTGCGCCGCAGGCGGCGGGCGTCGATGCCCTGATACTGCAGCAGGGCCAGGCATTCCAGGCACACCCCACCTTCTTTGCTGGCTGGCCATTCGCTGGTGCCGGTATGCAGCTGCGGCCCGTGGTGCCGCAGGCTTTGCATGGGCTGGCAATACGCTAAGTGATACACCCCTTCCTGTTCCACCCACACCCGGCTGTTTTTGTAGGCCAGGGTTTTGTCTTTCAACACACGCAAATCATTACCGGCCACGCTCAGGCCCGGCCCGGCCAGTGCTTCGCGCTCACTCCAGGTGAGCTGGCGGGAAGGGTCGAATAATTCAAACTGCCCCAGTTCGGTGGCGCCCATGTGCTGGCGCAGCCGGTTAAAGGCCTCGTCCTGCAGAAAGTCGGGCAGCTTCATGGCGCTATCTGGTCCAGAATGGTGGCGATGCGGCTTTCGGCATCGGTGCGCACGCGGAATTCTACCCGCCGTGAACGGTCGGGATTTTCCGTGCCCTGCTCGTTGCGGATAACCTTGGCGGATGACAAACCGTTGGCGGTCAGGTGGCTTTTCAGCCAGTTTTTATCGGCCTGCACCGGCGGCAGGCCCAGCACATAGGCCAGGGTTGAGCGGGTGCGCTGCTGTGACAGGTTCATATTGCGGATATAGGAATCATCATCGCTGGCAGCACCCGACCAGGCGCTGGAGGTGTGGCCTTCAATGCGCACTTCGAGAATGTCGTCGCGGTATTGCTCCTGGGTGATGATGCGGATATAACGCGGAAAAAAATCGGCCAGAATGGCTTCAAACTCGCGCTTTAATACGGCATCGCCCTGGTCAAACAACACTTCGCTGTTGTTGAAGCGGAAGGCCAGATCTTTATCCAGCTCCGCCCCCCAGCGTTCCATATCGGGCGCAAATTCACGCTGCAGGTCTTCATACAGCTGGGTACGCAGAGTGTCGTACAGAATGGCCACGTCGCGGATTTTATTACGCTCGGTTTCGACGTTGATCATAAACACCACGGCCACCAGCATGAACACCATCATCAGGCCGGCCATCAGGTCAGACACCGCTACCCAGTGGCCTTCCTGTTCTTTCAGTTGTTCCAGTTCGTTTTCATTCATCGATGCGTTCTGCCATGGCCACCAGGCGTTGCAGTTTTTCGGTCAGCGGTGAGTAATCGCTGACAAACTTTTCCGACAGCGCGGTCAGCTGCATACCAAAGGATTTCAGTGCTTTGTTGAGTTCGGTTTCCATGCTTTCATCCAGCACGGTTACCTGCCGCTCGACCCGCTCACCCAGACGCTGCAGTTGCGCCAGACTTTGCTGTTGCTGTTCCTGCAGGCGCTGATTGCTGCTGGCCTGCATCTGTTGCAGTTGTTGTTCCGTATTGCGCTGCATTTTGGTCAGTTCTTCCACCGCCCAGCGTTGCTGCATTTGCAGGGCGTCAGACATGCCCTGGGTCAGCCCCACTACCCGCTCTTCCAGTTTCGGCAGGCCATCGGCGGCGTGGTTGACCAGATCGGCCAGGCTGCCCAGCTGCGATTGCAGGTTCTGTCGCTGCGCTTCCAGACCGTTCAGCAGATCCTGCAGCGATTCAGAAATTCCGTTAAAGGCGTTGGCGTGTTTCACCATGTATTCAAAGGCTTCACCGGCTTCGCTCATGGCGCTGGCGGTGCGTTCCTGCTCACCAATTAAAGTGCCCAGCTGCTCTTTGTAGTTTTGCTGCCATTCCAGCATGGCAATCACCGATTCGTTCAGGCGCTTGAAGTTGTCGCCGTACTGTTCGTTGATTTTGGTGTTGAACTCGCGCATTACCATTTCAATGGCGTGCACCAGCGCTTTGGCGTTGGCTTCGGCCTGCCGCTCCTGGTAGGTTTCCAGGCTGCTGATGATGTCGTTCATGCGGTCGAGGGTTTGTAAGTGCTGACGTCCAAGCTGCTGCGGCAGGCCGCTGTCGGCCGCCGGGTTCATCACATCGGCCAGATGTTTCAGCGAGGCGTCCAGATCATCAATGGTAGCGACCCGGGTTTGCTGCACTTCGCGGCGGGCAGTCTGCGCCACGGCACCCCGGATTTTCAGCGTTAACGCCCCAAGCAGGCCCACAATAGACGACCAGAAGGCGGTTTTCAGGCCGTCCATTAATTTGGGCACACTGCCGTGAATATCGGCGGTATCGAAATGCCACAGGCCTAAGGCCACGCCCAGAAAGGTACCGAAAATACCAATACTGGTAAGAATATTGGGCGCTACTTCTGCGGTGCGGATGCTGTAGCGGTAAAAGTGGAAAAAGAACGTCAGCGCCGTAATTACGACGATTAAGCCCAAGGTCCACAGGGAAAACTGCTCCATCATGGGTGTTGTCTCTCTTGCCCGGCCGGGTGTATGTGGCCATCAGTTTAGTGCATCCTGCCTGTTTTAGCCTACCGCGTGGGGATATTCCTTTTTTATTGGCCAGCGGGCTAAATAGACCTTCTTTTATCCGTTCAGTCTGCACAAGGAGCAATCATGCTGATCAGTAATATGGAAGTGGTTCCGGGTAAGCGCGTGGTGCGCCATCTGGGGCTGGTACAGGGCAGCACGGTCCGCGCCAAACACGCTGGCCGTGACCTGATGGCGGGCCTGAAAAATATTTTTGGTGGCGAGCTGAAAGGCTATACCGAGCTGCTGTCGGAATCGCGCGATGAAGCGTTGAACCGTATGACTGAGCAAGCCCGCCTGCTGGGCGCCAATGCGGTGCTGAACGTACGCTTTTCCACGTCGTCCGTGGCCGCTGGTGCGGCAGAAATTTTTGCTTACGGCAGTGCGGTGCAGCTGGAGGACCGTTAATGGAACAGCTGCTTACCTTTCTGGTACTGCTGGCGCTGGGGTTCGGTTTTGGTCGCTGGGCCGAGAAACGTCATTACCGCAGCATTCATGCGCGGGAGGCTATTTTACGCGGGCTGATCGTCGTGCCCGACCGGATGCCGCCCATTCAATACCAGCATTATCACAGCAACCTGGTGACCGGTTCGGTGGTGGTATCGGTCGACTATTTCAAAACCGTAGCCGCGGGTTTGCGCAGTTTTATTGGTGGCCGCATCGGTGCCTATGAAAGCCTGCTGGATCGCGCCCGCCGTGAGGCGATTTTGCGTATGCAGGAAGATGCCCTGCGTCAGGGCGCCGAGGCGGTGTTTAACCTCAAGTTTGAAACCGCCCGCATCGGTCAGAATGCCGGTAAAGGGCTGGGGTCGGTTGAAGTACTGGCCTATGGTACGGCGTTAATTCCACCGCAGCACCCGCTGCCATGAAAACGCCGCTGCCATCCGGTAATCCGCAGTTACCCGATACCATCAACAACCAGGACACCCACCCGCTGGCCGATTTTCTCTGGCTGGCGGCAGGTTTGCTGGGCACACTGGTTTTACTGATGCTGGTGCTGGCCGTTGCCGCCCATTGGTTAGGGCCCAGGCTGCCGTATCAGTGGGAACGCCAATGGCTGAGTGGCGACACGCCGGTGTCCAGCGAGGCAATGGCCACTGCTGACGAAGGCCAGCAGGCCTTGCAGCAACTGCTGGATAAGCTGCTGCAACAGGAAGCGGAGCCGCTGCCGGTTAGCGTACACTGGCTGCCCGATGAAGCGCTGCCGAACGCCTTTGCCACCTTAGGCGGGCATATTTTTATTACCCAGGGCTTAGTGCAACAGGTGTCGTCAGAAAATGCGCTGGCGATGGTGCTGGCGCACGAATACGCCCATATCGAACAGCGCCATCCGGCCATTCTGCTGCTGGAGCAGTTGTCTTTTATGGTGCTGGCCACCCTGATGGGCAGCGACGTTACCGGCACATTGGGGCAACACACCGGCATGCTGACCATAATGGCCTTCAGCCGGGATATGGAACGTGATGCCGATGCCCGGGCGCTGCAGCTGTTACAGCAGCATTACGGCCATACCGGCGGTGCCAGCGAGTTTTTCGACAACATGTTGCAACAGCGCGATGAACCGGGCTGGAGCGCCATGTTCCAGACCCACCCGCTGACCGCAGAGCGTATCGAACGGATTGCCGCCACCCAGCCCGGCAGCGGAGCATTAACCCCGTTGCCGGCGGTGTTCAAAGCACCTTGAGGGTTACGGCGTTAAGGGTTCAGCGAGCCTGACAGTAAAATCGGAGCTCGCTGAACGCTCAACCCTGAACGCTTAACCCGCTGTTACAGATTATCCAGATACCGCTCAGCATCCAGCGCCGCCATACAACCCGTACCGGCCGAGGTAATGGCCTGACGGTAAATATGGTCAGACACATCGCCAGCGGCGAATACGCCTTCAATGCTGGTTTGGGTGGCGTTGCCGGCCAGACCGCTCTGTACCACCAGATAGCCGTCTTTCATCTCCAGCTGGCCGGCAAAAATACCGGTGTTCGGCGAGTGGCCAATAGCCACGAAAATGCCTTCCAGGTCGATGTTCTCTGTGGCACCGGTGTCACGGTTTTTAATGCGCATACCGGTGACGCCGGCGTCATCGCCCAGCACTTCGTCCAGTTCGCTGTTCCACAGAATTTTCACATTGCCGTTGGCGGCTTTATCCAGCAGTTTGTCGGCCAGAATTTTTTCCGAGCTGAAACGGTCACGACGGTGCACCACCACCACTTCGGCAGCGATGTTAGACAGGTACAGCGCTTCTTCCACCGCGGTGTTGCCGCCACCGATTACCGCGACGCGCTTCTTGCGGTAGAAGAAACCATCACAGGTGGCACAGGCGGAGACGCCACGGCCTTTAAAGGCTTCTTCGCTGGGCAGGCCCAGGTACTTGGCGCTGGCGCCGGTGGCAATAATCAGGGCGTCACAGGTGTATTCGCCGCTGTCGCCCTTCAGGCGGAACGGACGCTGCTGCAGATCGACCGAGCTGATCTGGTCAAACACAATTTCGGTTTCAAAGCGCTCGGCGTGGGCCTTCATGCGCTCCATCAATTCCGGGCCCTGTACGCCCATCGCATCACCCGGCCAGTTATCGACTTCGGTGGTGGTGGTGAGCTGACCGCCCATTTGCATACCGGTGATGATCACCGGCTTCAGGTTGGCACGGGCAGCATACACCGCAGCGGTATAGCCGGCCGGGCCGGAACCCAGAATCAGTAACTTAATGTGGCGTGCTTCGCTCATGTGGTGGCTCTCCGGAATCAGTAACAAACAGCAGTAAGGAAAAATAACCGGCGGCCATTATAGGGGGCAATGTGGCCGGGCTCTACCGGCAAAACTTATCGTCTTATTGGTAAGGACTATCAGCCCGATGGGACGCTGCGCGCCAATCTGGCCGTATTAATGGCCTGTTTAGCCCAATCGGGTATTTTTGTTGAATTACAAGACGTTACACGCTTTATTCAGTGCTATAAATTGATGCGTCAAGCTCTCTGGCTTGTATCAGCGCCACAGCTGGTGCAGCATACGGGCATCCAATAACAAGAACTCTAAAGGTCGCGCCATGCATAAACGCCAGGAAATACAACAGAAGTCCCGTCTCGGTACACTTCTGATTCATAAAGGACTCATTACCCGTCAACAACTGGATGAAGCACTGAACGTGCAGGCTCAGCTGGGCTTACGCCTGGGTGAGGTAATGATCCAGAAAGGCTGGCTGACCGAGAAACAACTGAACAACGCCCTGCGCAAGCAGTCACGCTACCGTCTGATTGCCGCCATGAGCGCTATTCTGCTGGGGCCGTTTCAGCCGTTTCTGTCCAGCGCCCATGCTGCCGAAGACAGCTTACCGGTGGCTGAGGAATCCATTCAGCGCACGGGCATGAAAGCCCTGAGTGAACTGGAAATGGCCAGCGTCAGCGGCCAGGGCGTGATGACCAACTACGAACGCCTGCTCGACATTGTGGATAACGATCTTAAGTCCGATGAAGATGTGGCAGCCACCACGCTGGAAAGCCTGGCATCCTCACTGATTCCGGGCACCAACCTGCTGGATTCCGATGTGGAAATCAGCGGTGTTGAATACGAACCCGGCCCGCGAACCACCATTAATGCCGATGGTTCACTGGATATTCAGCTGCCCACCAACATCAAACAGATTGCCTTCCGCAATGTGCGGGTGGCTGGCAGCGAAGGTCAGCACATGGGTGATGTGATTGTACGTGACCTGAGCTTTGGTGCCGGTACCAGTGTGAAGATTCATCTGCGCTGAGTATTCTTTCCGCCCATAAAAAACGCCGCGAAATGCGGCGTTTTTTATGGCTGGCTGATACCGGTGCAATATTAACCGGCTCAGTCGTAACCAATGGCCAGTGGCACGAAAGCGACGATGGCCAGGGCAATGCCCATGCTCACCAGTGGCAACAGCATTTTTTCATGGCGGTACCAGAAGCTCTGGCCAACGGTTTCTTCTTTCGCCAGCCGTACTTCTTCTTCTCCCACCACCTGCCGGGTCAGCAGATGGTTCAACGCCACCGGCGGGCTTAAATACCCCAGCTCAAAGGCCACCAGCGTCACCATCCAGAAATGCACCGGATGAATACCGTTGTTATAGGCCACGCTGGCAATGGTGGCCGATACCAGAATAACGGCGCCGTAAGGGTCCATCACCATACCGATCACCACCAGAATACCGACCAGCACCGCCATGGCAGCCCAGGGTGATTCAAACACCAGCGGTACCATGTGCATAATTTCGGCCCGTTCAATCACCCCACCGATGCTCACCGACAAGCCCATCAGCATTAACAGCGCACCGATATGACCGGTGGTTTCGGTGGTGGCTTCGCGGATGGTTTTTTCCAGCGAATCATTACCCACGCGCAGGTCGGTCCAGGATTGCTCCAGCCGGTTTTCAACATAATCAATATTCAGGTTTTCGCGCTTCAGAACGTCTTTTTCCTGCATTAAACGCTCATAAATCAGAATCACCAGCAGCAACACCGGCAGAATAAAGGGTGCCGAAAATTCATCCAGATAGGCGTTCAGCGCCTGCGCGTAAATCAGCAGGGTAATACCAATAATCACCACATAAGGCAGCAGCGGTTTCAGCGCCTGCAGAAACTGCGGGAATACATCCTGCGGAATTTCCAGCCGTGCCGGCCCCTGGCGGGTAATCAGCGCCATCATGGCAAACAGCAGAGTGGTAAGAAAAAAGACTTTCACGCCCCAGCCAAATAACTGGTCGGTGGTTACTTCGTTATTCAGCGCAGCAATGATCACCACCAGCAAGCAGGGGCGCAGCACTACCCCCAGCGAACCGGACATGGCGGTAGCGGCTAAGGCTAACTGCCGGCGCGCACCGGCACGGCGCAGTTCCATATAAATAAGGCCACCGACGGCAATCACGAAAATACCGGAAGCGCCGGTATACGCGGTCGGGATAGCCGCAATAGCCACCACCACTACCGCCAGTAATTCCGGCGGTAAATTAAACGGGCGGAATACCGCAAAGACTTTTTGTGCCAGCTCGGTACGTTTCAACAGCATACCGATCCACACATACAGGCCGACGTTCAGGAACAGTTGCGACAGTTCCATCATCTGGTTCAGGTAAATACCGATACCGGCACTGTGGCCACTCATAATGAAATAGGTACCGGAAATAATGCACATGGTGGCGTACAGCGGTACCGCCAGCTGGGCTTTCAGGAAGCTGCCACCCGGTTTGGCTTCTTTGGGAATAAATAAAAACTGGTACAGGCTTAGCAGCAGAATAAAGGCGAAACCAATAATCCACAGATGGTGCAGAATATGGTGCTGGGTGCTGATGGCCACACCGGAATTAACCGCCACATCTTTAAAGCTGTAGACGGAATAAAACAGAATGGTGCTGGCAATTAACTGTGCGCCGGCGGCCACCCGGTAATCCATTTCGGTTTCCATCGGCCGCAGGGCAATGTGGTGGCGACGGAACAGCGCGGTAAGGCCACAAATAAGCACCAGTACGGCCAGCATAATGCGCTGGGCGTTCATGCCAAATTCGCCGAAACCGGCAATGCCTAACTCGATGGTACGGAAAATCTGCACCCCGGGGGTAATGCGTTCCACCGCCGATTCATACAGGGCATGGCGTTCGGCACACTGCAGCTGTGAGGCCAACAGCGACTGGCGTAACGCGCCTTCATTAACCGGCTCCGGCGCAAACAGATCAAATTCATCGACGCTGTTATTGGCCTGATGAATCAGACGCTGTAATTCCGCATCAATATCCATAGCCGGATTACAGCCCGGCTGCACCGGGTCAATACGCAGCTGGAAATAGCCACTCCACATACTTTCCCCCAGTTGCAATAACTGGGCATGGAGCGAACTGCTGGTATTAAGAACAACAACAAATACCAGCACCAGAAACGCTGGCAAGGCTGCCAGCCATTCATAGGCGGTACGGTGGCCGACACGCAGGGTCTGCTCCATGGGAATGTCCTCTGAAAATACTGCCAGAGCGCCGTGGCCGGCGCCTGATAATCGTTATTATTATTTTTGTACGGCCGGATTATTCCAGCTGTTCCGCACACTCGGCCGCCGCCGGCGTTTCCTGACAACGCACCCGGCGCATCAGCCGCAGCATGCGGCCGTCGTAGACGCCTTCATCACGCAGACCAATTCGCACTGAACGGAGCATTTCGTTGTATTTATCGACGTTTTCCTGGCTCAGCTCGATCCAGTATTTTTGGTCGATCTCGGCAGTATCACGGTCAATATGGGCCATCATCTGATCAAACATCGACGCGGCTTTTTCCCGTGATTTCTGACCGAAACCCGCCGGGAAGCGGTCTTTGTAAATAATCATCTGAAAATCCAGGTAAGCCAGATTAAAGCGCACTACACCGCCGTTATTGGCCAACCCTTTGTACATTTCCAGCGGTTTGTAGGCCACCGCCGGGGCGTACGCCACATCGACGCTGCCGTTATTAAAGCGGCCGGAAAAGTTCGCTGAGTTCGACGGCACCACCGAGGCACCCACATGATTCACCAGTTTGATGGAGGGTTCGTCATACTCAAAAGTGGCAATGCGTTTGCCGGATAATTCTTCCACGGTATCGACATTACGGTCACGCACGAACAGATAAATCGGCCCGGCCGGTAAAATACCCGCCACTTCATAACGGCCTTCTTCCATTAAACGGGCGGCCTGCGGCGCCGAGATGGTCTGAATCAGGCTGCGCATCACGCTGTGGGTCGGCACCCCGCCAATGGCTTCAATGGTGGCGGCAAATTTATTGAACGGCCGCGCACGGGCGCCGGTCATCAGCACCGCGTCGCATTGCTGAGCTTTAAAATCGTCGATGGCGATTTTTTCGTCGGTGTAAGCGCGCAGATTCAGGTCTACACCCCACTCCAGTGCCGCGGTGCTGTAATCACGGCTGAGACCGAACACCGAACCGTTAGCGCCCAGTGGGTCGTACACACAAAAGGTGCGTTTTTCAAGGTTGGCCCAGCTGGCAGCGCTGCCGGTTAATGCCAGTAATAAAATCCAACGCAGCATGATTAATCCTCCAGCAGATCGTCAATATTCAGGGTATTAACCGGGGTTTTTACATCGTCCCAGAAGGTGCCCAAAGCACCCACGGGTGTGCGCGAGCCGGTCCCTTCGGTCCACAAACGATCCGACACCGCCAGAATCTGCCGCGAGGCCATAATATCCATCATGCGGTAATCCGGGCTGCTGCCTTTCAGCGCCAGCGATTCACCATGACGACGAATGGCGGCGCGCAGACGCTCGGGGTTACCGGTGCTGTCGGCAATCACCACTTCAATGGCATGAGCCATGCGCACGCCGGAAGCGGTCGCCAGACGACTGGCCTGCTCCATTTCCATCCACGGGTCGGTGCCACGCGGGGCAGTGTCCGGCATCATAATCCACATGCCAGCCTGCAGAGCCTGCGGCAAGCCCCACCAGCGCTGGTTATCCACACACTGCAGGCCACGCACGGTTTTCATGGCAATGTCTTTCGGTACGTTCACCACACTGCCGGCGCGCAGATCGCTCATCACCGCCTGCATGCCGGCCAGGTTACCCAGCACCCAGTAAATTTCTTTGCTTTTGCTCAGTTTCGGGCACTGTTCACCCGGGGCGCCAAACTCGGCCACCATGTGCTGATACGCCTGATACTGGCGCTGCGCCGCCACGGCAAAGGCGCGCTTCTCGCGGATGCGGGCATCTTTGGCTTCGTGAATATTCTGTGCTTTGAACGCGCGGATATACGCCAGTGCTTCTTCATGAGCTTTTTCTTCGGCGCAGGTGCCCATCATCATATTCATGGTGACGGCGGCACGATCCGGCGTATAGGTCAGCTCGGTGAACGACATCAGCGCCGGTGACAGTGCGCTGGTCATGCCACAGGCCTGCTCGGGGTCGGACGATTTCATGGTGTAAGGAATGGCGTAATCTTCGGTGAAATCGTATGCAAACCAACCCGTGGTGCGGTAAATCGTGCTGCAGCCGGTAACGGTGCTGAGTGCCAGCACAACCAGCGTAAAACGCGCGAGGAAAGACATGGTGCCCCCAGTTTCAATCAATGTTGTTGTTATTCTGACGGGGATACTACCCCACTGCCCTATGGCAGCCCAAGTGCAGTATGACAATACGCGCCGCCGATACCTTGGCCGTACTGTCTCCCGGCCCGCGACATTAGAGCCAATTACCTATTTCGGGAAGGTTCGATCCGGCCGCGCCGCCGACCCGATGGCCCATATTCACTGTCACAAAATTTAAACTTGGCAGCGTCTTTGCGTGCTTGCATAGTGAAGCCGGCCGGTGCTTACCGGCCAGCCGTTGATGACTGCCCCGCCATGTTCAGGAGAATACCTTTATGGCCGCACGCAAATCCGCAACCAAGCTGTACGTTCTGGATACCAATGTTCTGATCCACGACCCCGCCGCGCTGCTGAATTTCGAAGAGCATCAGGTGGTGATTCCGATGACGGTACTGGAGGAGCTGGATAAGTTAAAAATGGGCAAGGCGGGTGTTGCTGCCGATTGCCGCGAAGCCATCCGTAAAATTGATCATATTATTGGCCACGCCTCGCCGACTGAAATTGCCCTCGGCGTGCCCATCATCCGCGCCGGCGGCGCCGCCATGGGGCATCTGTCGATTCTGCTGGATAACTTTGATGCACCACGCCGTTCACTGCCACCGGATCTGAACGACAATAAAATTATTAACAGCCTGGTCGGGCTGCAGGAAAAATACCCCAACCGCGATGTGGTGCTGATTACCAAAGACATCAACATGCGCCTGAAGGCGCGCGGTTGCGGCATCGCCGCCGAAGATTATCAGACCGATCAGCTGGTTTCGGACGTTGCCTTACTGGAAACCGGGTATCTTGCGGTTGCAGGCTCATTCTGGGATACCCAGAGCACCGTAGAAACCTTCCACGACAGCACCGGTACCTACCACCGCATCGCTCAGGCCGACCTGCCGGATGAGCTGGGTATTAACCGCTTTATTGTCGATCAGAGTGGTTTTATCGGTCGTGTGGTACAGCTGCAGGACGGTATGGCCACCCTGCAGGATCTGCCGGCCGAGCAACTGCTGGCACGCAGCGCCTGGGGCCTGACGCCGCGGGATATTCCGCAGGCGCTGGCGCTGCATCTGCTGCTCGATCCGGATGTGCATCTGGTGACCCTCACCGGCCAGGCCGGTTCCGGCAAAACCATTCTGGCGCTGGCGGCCGCCATTGAAATGACCGTCGCCACGCAGCAGTTCCGGCGCATTATTGCCACCCGTTCAACCCAGGGCCTGGACGAAGACATCGGGTTTTTGCCCGGCACCGAGGCGGAAAAAATGGAACCCTGGCTGGGTGCCATTACCGACAACCTGGAGGCGCTGCACAGCGATGACGAACACACCACCAGCAGTGTGGATTACATTCTGCAGAAAGTGCCGCTGCAGTTTAAGTCGCTCAACTACATCCGCGGCCGCAGCTTTCAGCACAGCCTGATTCTGATTGATGAATGCCAGAACCTGACCCCGCATCAGATGAAGACCATCATTACCCGCGCCGGCACGGGCTCGAAGGTGGTGTGCCTGGGTAACCTGGCCCAGATCGACACGCCTTATCTCAACCCGATCAGTTCCGGTTTAACCTATCTGATTGAACGGTTTAAGAATTTCAGCCACGGCGGCACCCTGCATCTGGAAGGCTCGCCGCGCTCCCTTCTGGCCGAATACGCGGAAAAGCATCTTTGACGATATAAGAAATGTGAACTATATAACTTGTGTTGCCTGTCACTGACGGGCAACACCAACCATTTATGAAATACACCCTCCCGGAGCGATCCTCGGAAGTGACTATGAAGAAAACCCTGGCCGCCGCCGCCCTCGCCGTTCTGACTCTGAGCACCCAAAGCGTCCGCGCTGAAGCCATTTATGAGCTGGAATTTGAAACCGACTCCAACTGGACCAGCATTGAAATCCGTGATGACGCGGTATTTGTAAACGCTCCCGCCGGTGAAATTATGAATATCACCGCCAAAGATGGTCTGCGGTCATTCAGCATTTCGCCGAAAAAAATCCATCTGCGTAACCGCAGCCGTGGCATGGTGAATATGAACCTGTACGTGCAATCGAAAAACAACGTACTGGGCCTGACCATCTGCAAAGGCTCACCCAGCAGCTACACCTCCATCAAGTCCGGCGAAGCCCGGCAGAAAAACGACCTGAAAGAGAAAGATCACTGCGAACAGGCCGCTCTGGTACTGCAGTTGTTCTGATTCCATCTGATGACCACTCCGTTACGACGCATCGCGGTCTACTGTGGCTCCCGGCCGGGTAACTCCCCGGCCTATACCGGGGCCGCAGCACAGCTGGCCCGCACACTGGCCGAAGCCGGTATCGGTATAGTCTATGGCGGCAGCCGCAACGGCCTGATGGGCGCGCTGGCCGACACCGCACTGGCCTGTGGCGGTGAAGTGATCGGCGTAATTCCCGACCTGCTGAATAAGCACGAACGTGCTCATCCCAACCTTACCCAACTGCACCATGTGGCCAGCATGCACGAACGCAAAGCCTTAATGGCCGAACTGGCGGATGGCTTTATCGCCCTGCCCGGTGGCGTCGGTACGTTGGATGAACTGATTGAGATCTGGTGCTGGGCCGGCATGGGCAGCCACGCCAAGCCCTGCGGCTGTCTGGATGTTAACCAGTACTGGCAACCCTTGTTTGATCTGCTGGCCCATATCCGCCATGAAGGCTTCAGCCACGGCGAACAACAGCTGTTACGCAGCGACGATCCGCAACAACTGCTGGCCCTGATGACTGCTTACTGAACCCAGCCTCGCCGATTTACAGTACAATCGCGCTTTTGCCGCAGCCCCGCCCATGACTCCTGAACTTCAGATTCTGTACCAAGACGACGCCCTGGTGGTGATTAACAAACCCAGCGGCCTGCTGGTACACCGCAGCGAAATCGACCGCCACGAAACCCGCTTTGCCCTGCAACTGCTGCGCGACCAGCTCGGCCAGCGTGTGTATCCGGTGCACCGGCTGGATAAACCCACGTCTGGCGTACTGGCCTTTGCCTTAAGCCCGGAGATGGCCAGCCTGACCACTGACCTGTGGCGTCAGCGCACGGTGGAAAAGCAATACCTGGCCATTGTACGTGGCTGGATGCCGGACTTTGTGCATCTGGACAAACCCATGGCGCCTCCTGTCGATAAATACGCCAAACACGAAAAGGTGCGGGAAGAGCAGGAAGCCATTACCGACTTCCGTCGTCTGGCCCAGGTGGAGCTGCCGGTGTTTATCGATAAATACCCGCAGTCGCGTTACTCGCTGGTGCAATGCACGCCGCATACCGGTCGTAAGCATCAGATCCGCCGCCATCTGAAACACCTGGCGCACCCTATTATTGGTGATGCGCGTTATGGCAAAGGCCGCCACAGCCGTTATTTCCGTGACCAGCTGCACGCACCGCGCCTGCTACTGCACGCCGCCAGCCTCAGCGTTACCCACCCGCTCAGCGGGGAGCCTCTTACCTTCCACGCCCCGCTGGATGCCATCTGGCGTCAGCTGCTGCAACGATTCGGCTGGCTGGATGCCGTGCCGGCCGGACTGGCCGCATCATTCAGCGAACCGGTACACCCATCGCTGGATTTATTCCTTAATGGAAACGATGACACGGACGACACGGAGAACTGAAAGTTGCCCACAGAGGCGCTGTGCCAGCACTTATGCGGCCTGCGCCGGTTATGCACAGATTCTGTGGATAAAACACTGGATAACATCCTGATAAATCTCACAAAGCCTGTATCGACGCGGCTTTCAGCAAATTGTCCGAAATTACAACAGCAGATAAACCTTATATATTTCAATAGGATACCTATTCAGTTATATGTCCGGAAAGCCTGAGGAATTTTGCCCCACAGTAAAAGAAGGGATATTTTCAAGTGTGCATAATCTTTTTCCAACCGTGCCGTCAAGAGTACGGAAGAGAAATAAATCAGCCAATCTGCAACCAAATTCAGACTTCTTTCTGATTGCCGGGTATCTTTCCACAGAATCTGTGGATAACCATGTGAGTAAACCTTTAAAAAATGCCCGAAATCACGATAACTTGGGCACTCACTTCAGATTGGTTATTTTTTAACCAGATAAAATATCCTTTAAAATCAATAAGTTATATAAATCAATACAAATCTTGCGAATTATCAGGCCAATAATGGCAGCTTTTTGACGACAACAGAGCAATGTGTATAACGTGCGCCGGAATGGATCACGCTGCGCCACAACAGGGCTCCGCCAGAATGCTGATGAAATAAGGGAGTTTTCCTTGAGTGAGCACTTACATCGGCAGGTCTGATTACCTGACGGCACAAAAAAACCTCCCGCAGGAGGTTTTTAAATGACGTAATACTGACGCTTTATGGCAGTATCTTCAGCCGTACTTTCAGAGGATGCCCAGCCGCCGGGCCAGCTCATCGGCCGGCATATAACCGGGAATCAGGGTGCCATCTTCGGTGATGATGGCCGGCGTACCGGTTACCCCCACCTGATGCCCCAATTCAAACTGCGCAGTAATGGGTGCGTTGCAATCTTTGCTGGCACTGAGCATGGCCTGCATTTTCTTTTCCGCATCCCGATACTGCTGTTCGGCGGCAGAACCAGCCCCCTGACGCACGCGCTGCGCTGCCATGCCGAGGTCTCGCTGGGTATTTTTCATTGCCGTCATCGCCGCTGTGCGGTCTTGCGCACACCAGACGTAATTCAATTTCTGATACGAATCGGTCAGCTGCCCGGTCTGTGGACTGTTGATACCAGCACGCGGGTAAGCCAGATAGCGCACAGCAATACCCAGCTCATTCAGGCGCGGCACCTCCAGGTGCAATTTCTGACAGAAGCCACAATCAATATCAGTGAACACATTAATCAGGGCTTTTTGCTTACCCTTGGCAGCAAACAGCACGCTTTGCTGATCAGTCACCTTACTCAGGCTACTGACGCGTTTTGGATTCAGGCGGCTTTGGGTAACGTTAACCACTTCGCCCGGGGTTAACTGGTACAGCTCATCGCGGTACAGAAAGTAGTTCATGTCCGGTGTCATGTGCATCACCGAGCCATCAATCAGAACCACTTCCAGCAGCTGCTTACCGGCCACGGCAACCACTTCCTGCACCTGCAGACGCGGACCAAATGCAGACACCAGGCGCGCTTCCACCTGTTGCTCCTGCGTGGCTTCTGCGGCCTGAACCGCAACCACACTGCCAAAGCTCAGCAGTGCAGCGATCAGAATCTTCTTCATGGTTTACTACCTTAACTGCGGGATAAATCAGACCGTCTGTACGGACATGCGTTCAACGCGGCTACCATTCCACAAGGGCTGACGGGGTGCAATAAAAAAACGGGCACAAGGCCCGTTCTTTTGTACCGGAAAAAGGATTACACCTTTTCTTTGATACGTGCAGACTTACCGCTGCGCTCGCGCAGGTAGTACAGCTTGGCTTTACGTACGTCACCACGACGCTTCAGCTCGATACCAGCGATCATCGGGCTGTGAGTCTGGAAAGTACGCTCTACACCCACACCGTGAGAGATTTTACGCACGGTGAAAGCAGAGTTCAGGCCACGGTTACGCTTGCCGATTACCACGCCTTCAAAAGCCTGGACACGCTCACGCTCACCTTCTTTAACTTTTACATTCACGACAACGGTGTCACCGGTGCTGAACGCCGGAATGTCGGCTTTCAACTGGGCATTTTCAATCTGTTGAATGATTGCGTTTTTGTTGCTCATTATTCGCTCCTTAACAGTCTGCCGAGGTTTGATCGTGCTCGCGCAGATATTCTGTCAATAACCTTTGTTGCTCGTTTGTCAGTTCCAGCGCTGCCAGTAAATCGGGACGGCGCTGCCAGGTTCTTCCCAGTGACTGCTTGAGGCGCCACTGGCGGATCTTTTCATGGTTGCCACTCAGCAACACATCGGGTACGGCCTGCCCTTCGTAAACTTCCGGGCGGGTGTAATGCGGACAATCCAGCAAACCGTCCATAAAGGAGTCTTGCTGGGCCGACTGTTCGTGCCCCAACACACCGGGCACCAGCCGGATTACAGCATCCATCAGCGTCATGGCGGCTAATTCACCACCACTTAACACGAAATCGCCCAGAGACCACTCTTCGTCGATTTCGCGTTCAATTAAACGCTCATCAATGCCTTCGTACCGTCCGGCCACCAGAATCAGTTTGTCGTGCTGAGCAAGCTCAAGCACCCCTTGCTGATCCAGTTTGCGTCCCTGAGGTGACAGATAAATCACCTTCGCGCCCTCCCCCGCCGCCGCTTTGGCTGCGTGGATGGCATCGCGCAGAGGCTGAATTTTCATCAGCATACCCGGGCCGCCACCGTACGGACGATCGTCCACGGTCTGGTAGTTGTCGTGGGTGAAATCACGGGGATTCCAGCACGTCACACTCACTTTTTCCTGTTTCACGGCCCGGCCACTGACACCGTATTCGGTTAATGCCCGGAACATTTCAGGAAACAGCGAGATAACCCCAAACCACACCGGTTAAAAGTCCGCTTCCCAGTCGACCAGAATTTCACCCTGTTCTGTGTCAACCTTAAGAACAATGGTTTCAGCGTAAGGAATCAGGCGTTGCTGACGATCAATACTGCCCTCGCAGGCATTAATAACCATCACCTGATTGCCACCACCGGAATCCAGCAGTTCTTTTACCTGGCCCAGCCATTCACCGTGGGTGTTTACCACCTTCAGGCCCTGTAACTGGAACCAATAATATTCATCGTCTTCGAGTTCAGGTAACTCACTGGTCGGTACTGCAATCTCAACCTGAGACAAGGCCAGAGCCGCGTCACGGTCGTTGATGCCGTCCAGCGCTACCGCCAACCCTTTACTGTGGACCTGACTGTCTTTTACCCGGAACGTCTTCCACTCGCCGCCGATGTTCAGCAGCCAGTTGGGGTAGTCCAGAATATTGGTCATGGGATCGGTGTAGGAATACACCTTCACCCAGCCTTTAATACCGAATGCGGTGGTTACTTTGCCAAGGATGGTGAGTTCCTGGTCCGCCGCCTGGTGTGACAAGTTCAGATCTCCGTCAGCCAATTAAGCCTGAGCTTTTTTGGCTTGCTTCAGTAAGCTGGCAACGCGATCAGTCGGCTGGGCACCTTTGGCCAGCCAGTACTCAACACGCTCGGCATTGATGCGGAAAGCTTCTTCCTGGCCGCGAGCAACAGGGTTAAAAAACCCAACACGCTCGATAAAGCGACCGTCGCGAGGCGAACGCGCGTCAGCTACGTTAATGTGATAAAAAGGACGTTTTTTAGAGCCACCACGGGCCAAACGGATTACTACCATAGTGTCAGATCACTCCGATCGGTTTATCAAGTGACAGGTTTTGGGATCGCCTGCCGTTAATCATCCCATGCTTCCCGAACTGGCCAATGGCCAGACTCCAGACACATGGGGCCTGTTAAAAGGGCGCATAGTTTATGCAATGTCCTGATTTATAACAAGGGCCACTGAAAAAGTACGCCAACTGACACTAAAAATCTTTCGGGATCTGTCATCCAGCGTTCATAATACGCGCCCAGAAATGCCAACCCCTGTCATAAAACAGCGGCCAGCATCTGACAGCCAGGCTCCGGGAGCCGGTGATACGGGCAACTACAGCAACCCAACGGTGGTACATGACTTACTCTTTCTTTGATTTCCTGCAGCTGATCGGTGCCCTGGGCATCTTTATTTTCGGGATGAAAATTTTCAGCGAAGGTCTGCAAAAAATTGCCGGCAATCGTCTGAAAGGCATCCTCAGCGGCATGACCCGCAACCGTTTAACCGGCGTTCTCACGGGTTTGGGTACCACCGCTATTACCCAGTCATCCACCACCACCACGGTTATGGCCGTCAGTTTTGTTAACGCTGGCCTGCTGAGCTTTGTGCAATCCACCGGCGTGATCATGGGCGCCAACATCGGTACCACCATCACCGCCTGGATTGTTGCGCTGTTCGGCTTCAAGATGCAGATCACCCCCATCGCCATGGCGCTGATCGGTATCTTCTTTGCCTTCCTGTTCTCCAAAAACCAGCGCTGGCGCAACATTGCCGAAACCATGGTGGGTTTCGGTATTCTGTTTATCGGCCTCGAATTTATTAAAAACGGCGTGCCGGATATCCGCAGCAACCCGGAACTGCTGTCGTTCCTGAACACCTTCAGCGAGTACGGTTACCTGTCGCTGATTCTGTTCGTTGCCATCGGTACCATCCTGACGCTGGTGATGCAGTCTTCCTCCGCCGCCAGCGCCATAACGCTGGTGATGCTGTTTGAAGGCTGGATTTCCTTCCCGATTGCCGCCGCCATGGTATTGGGGGAAAACATCGGCACCACCGTTACCGCCAACATTGCCGCCATGGTGGGGAACGTGCATGCCAAACGGGCGGCGCGCTTCCACCTTATGTTCAACGTGATCGGCGTGCTGTGGATGATGGCGGTTATTTATCCGGTGCTGAACGGTATCGATCTGGTGGTACAAACCTTCAGTCACAACCCGGTATCCATTATGGGCAACGACCCGGCGGCGCGTCCGAATGCCACCCTGGGGCTGTCACTGTTTCACACTTCCTTTAACGTACTGAACGTCGTCATCTTATTTGCCTTCGTACCCTATATTGTGCGCCTGATCGAACGCCTGCTGCCGGACAACGGCCCGCAAGACGACCAGTACCAGCTGAAATACATCAGCCTGGGCGTGATGACCTCACCGGGCTTATCCGTTGAGCAGGCACAAAAAGAAATTCAGAACTTCGCTGAAATTATTGAAAAGATGCACGGTCTGGTGGACGAACTGCTGTTTGACCCGCAAGCCCCGCGGGAAAAACTGCTGGAGCGCATTCACGCTTACGAAGAAACCACCGACCAGCTGGAAATGGAAATTTCCGACTATCTGGTGAGCATTACCGAAAACACCAATCTGGAACACGAACTCTCTGAGCGTATGCGCTTTATGCAAACCATGATCAACGACATGGAGCGTATCGCCGACATTTACTTCCAGGTCTCCAAACTGTCCGACCGTATGCTGGAAGCCAAAACCAACTGGCCGGAAGAAGCCAACAGCGAAATGCAGCAAATGATGACCGCTCTGCGCGCCGCCATTCACAATATGCGCCTGAACGTCG
This sequence comes from Venatoribacter cucullus, assembly GCF_016132445.1. Classification (NCBI taxonomy): domain Bacteria; kingdom Pseudomonadati; phylum Pseudomonadota; class Gammaproteobacteria; order Oceanospirillales; family Oceanospirillaceae; genus Venatoribacter; species Venatoribacter cucullus. Next base: position 2,085,449 of record NZ_CP046056.1, read on the forward strand.
CCCGGGATGCTGAAGACGTGGACCTGCGTCATGCCATCAAACTGGAAGACCAGGTGGATGACCTGCGCGATGAATTCCGCGACAACCACTACGCCCGCCTGGAAAACGGTGCCTACTCACCGCGTGCCGGCGTAACCTTTATAGACATCCTCAACCGTCTGGAGCGTATCGGTGACCACGTTCTGAACGTGAACGAATCGTCGGCCTGCACCCGCCTGAAAGCCAAGCGCATTCCGGGTAAGAAATAAGCCTTGCCCCGGATGTTAAAAAGCCGCCTGCCCGGGCGGCTTTTTTTATGGCCGAATACTTCACCGGCAGCCGCAATGGCAGCCTGAAAAATACCGCCATACCTGACTTTGCAAGCGGCCAAATCAACGTACAAAAACCGCACAAAAGTAACAGGCGATAGCACGAATACACATCCTGTTACACTAAAAACCCCACCCTCAGACCGACCGCTATTACTGTGATCTGCTTGTCATATTTACAACGTAATCCTGCGACCCACGCCGCAACCTTCACTGAATACTGCATCCGCTGAGTTGCTAGTATTTCCTGTCATAAGAGCATCGGCCACCCGGCAGATAATCTGGTAAACCCGTTAAAAAAATACGCAGCGTTGCGTTAAAGGAGTCTTTATGAGCATCGAAAACTGGTTGCATCTACTGGCAAAACACGATGGCTCAGACCTCTACCTGAGCAAAGGTGCACCGCCCTGTGCGAAATTTCAGGGGCAATTAAAGCACCTCAGCCGAGACGTACTTGGCCCCGGCGATATTGAAAAAATTGCCTACGCCATTATGTCGGACGCGCAACGCAAAGAATTTGAAGAAGAATTCGAACTGAATATGGCCATGTCTAATTCGTCCGGCCGTTTCCGCATTAATATTTTCAAACAGCAGCACGAAGTGTCGATCGTTGCCCGCAACATCAACACCGAAATTCCGGACATTGCCAAACTGAACCTGCCGCCGGTCTTAAAAGACGTAATTACCGCCAAGCGCGGCCTGATTCTGTTTGTCGGTGGTACCGGATCGGGTAAATCCACCTCGCTGGCAGCACTGATCGACCACCGTAATGCCACCACCGCCGGCCATATTATTACCATCGAAGACCCGATTGAATTTGTGCACAAGCACAAGAAAAGCGTGATTAACCAGCGCGAAGTAGGCACCGACACCAAGAGCTACGCCGCCGCATTAAAAAACACCCTGCGTCAGGCGCCGGACGTGATTTTAATTGGCGAAATCCGCGACGCGGAAACCATGGAGCATGCCCTCGCCTTTGCCGAAACCGGCCACCTGGCGATTTCTACCCTGCACGCCAACAACGCCAACCAGGCGTTTGAACGCATTGTGAATATGTTCCCGGAAGAGCGCCGCAACCAGATTCTGCTGGGCCTGGGCCAAAACGTGCGCGCCATTATTTCCCAGCGTTTAATTCCCACTGTTGATGGCAAACGCGCCGCCGCCGTGGAAGTGCTGCTGGGCAATAAAACCGTGGAAGACCTGATTATCCGCGGCGATTTCCCGTCGATTAAAGAGATCATGAGCAAATCCGAAAACCTCGGCATGCAAACCTTCGATGGCGCACTCTACCACCTGTACAAACAAGGCAAGATCACATTGGAACAGGCGCTGAAAAACGCCGACTCGGAAAACAACCTGCGCTTGCGCATTAAACTGGGCGATAACAAACCGGCAGCCAAACCCGCTGAGTCGGCTACAAAACCAGCCGCACCGAAAGCAGCTGCAGCAACATCCGGGCTGTCATTGAGTCTGGTGGAAGAAGGTTCTGTGGAAGAAGCCTACGCCTGATGCTTCTGGCGTTTATAAATCCCGATGCAGTATTCGCAGAAAAGGCCGCTTATGGAGTATATACTGAATTCTGTGTACTTCTGCCGGTGAGTGAGTGAATGCCCCACAAGCAAAGACTTCTGGGGCATTTTCCATTTTTACACAGTGTGTAATTTGGTGTGTAAAAAGAGGAGCACTCGCTCCGAGGGCTCTGCCCTCTCGCCGCAAGCGGCGATTCACCCGAGGTATTTCACGACCAGCGATGTGATCGAGTGAGGGCGAAGATACAGATAACTTCCTCATAGATGTTTGAATGTGAGCAAGGGCCGTACCACCATACTCGTTCTGTAGCTGGAGAGTGCCACGATAAATTGGCCACCCGTAGCTCTGGTCGCAAAGCGAACGTTCAGATTTCGGAATAACGCCCGCAGTATGCGCGGCTTTGGAATGGAGGCGAAGCCGCAATGGAAAAGACGTCGCCGTGCCTGCGATTGTTAGGCTTAGATGCCACAGTTAGCCAGTGCCTGTTTGATATCTTCGCCTAATGCATATTCTCCAGTAGTTGTTGCGACTGAATTCACTCCAAATCCGATAATACGCATTTTGAGCACTTTGCCTACTTGAAGTTGGTCGACAATCTTCTCCGCTTTTTCACCCGCTGTGGCCGTGTACGGGCTTGACATTTTTTGGACATTTTCCATAGTCGCAGCCATAGATTTCTCCATCGCCTCAGCGTCAACACCTTCAATGCCTTTCATGTAAGACATATCTATCTTGTGGGAGCTTGAGGAAAAGCGCAAAGGTGTTTCAGATTGCGATATCGAGATAAAGTTATTCCCATCAATCCGTATCTGAACATCGCCAACAGGTACTTCGTAATCGTTGTGCACCCCAAAAACAACACCATCGGGACCATTCTCAATGAAGGGATAATAATGTATACCGCCTAACCCCTTGACCATTCCCTTACCAAAATCAGTTCCGTAAACTACTCTGCACGTTTTTTGATCGGTAAATTCATCTTGATAGTTTCTTGCCGACCAGTTCGTCGATGCACAAGCACTTAAAAGGACAATGAAGAGTGATAGCACCACCTGTTTCATTACGAACTCCATTTTTCTATAAGCCTAACGCTGAGCTTAGCGGCGCCACGATAGTGGCGTCCGGTGGACGGCCGTAGGCCGGGAACGTACTACAGCGACTGGTTAGAAGCCGGTTCACCCGTTGGTTTCCAGCCCTACTTCTCGGCTCGCATGCGAATGCCAAAGAAGCCCCGCACCGGCTCGCGATCCGGCACCGATACAAACCACTAAGCTACCTGACGCGCTTAGAATTTTCGGCGAATTGCCCCACAACCTGGGCACCCTGCCGATAACCCGAAAGATGCCGATATTGGCTTCCAAATTGGGCGGCGAAGTTGCTGGCCTTGGCCATACCCGAGAACCAGAAACCACTGCCCAGTTTTCCGCCAAGGCCCATGCACCCAACCAACAAAAAATTACCAGAGCCTTGGCTTTTAACGCTTGAGTTAAGCCGCGCCGCGAAGCGGCGTCGGCTTGAACGAATTGTTAGACATTATTTGCCGACTACCTTGGTGATCTCGCCTTTCACGTAGTGAACAAATTCTTCCAACTGATCTGCGCGGGAGGCCAAGCGATCTTCTTCTTGTCCAAGATAAGCCTGTCTAGCTTCAAGTATGACGGGCTGATACTGGGCCGGCAGGCGCTCCATTGCCCAGTCGGCAGCGACATCCTTCGGCGCGATTTTGCCGGTTACTGCGCTGTACCAAATGCGGGACAACGTAAGCACTACATTTCGCTCATCGCCAGCCCAGTCGGGCGGCGAGTTCCATAGCGTTAAGGTTTCATTTAGCGCCTCAAATAGATCCTGTTCAGGAACCGGATCAAAGAGTTCCTCCGCCGCTGGACCTACCAAGGCAACGCTATGTTCTCTTGCTTTTGTCAGCAAGATAGCCAGATCAATGTCGATCGTGGCTGGCTCGAAGATACCTGCAAGAATGTCATTGCGCTGCCATTCTCCAAATTGCAGTTCGCGCTTAGCTGGATAACGCCACGGAATGATGTCGTCGTGCACAACAATGGTGACTTCTACAGCGCGGAGAATCTCGCTCTCTCCAGGGGAAGCCGAAGTTTCCAAAAGGTCGTTGATCAAAGCTCGCCGCGTTGTTTCATCAAGCCTTACGGTCACCGTAACCAGCAAATCAATATCACTGTGTGGCTTCAGGCCGCCATCCACTGCGGAGCCGTACAAATGTACGGCCAGCAACGTCGGTTCGAGATGGCGCTCGATGACGCCAACTACCTCTGATAGTTGAGTCGATACTTCGGCGATCACCGCTTCCCTCATGATGTTTAACAGCTTATTAGTTTGCTTTCTTATTAAACCGCAACACCATCACCCAGTCCAATACTGCTTCACAACCTGAATAACCTCGATTTTTCAGATCATTACCCCTCCATCTCAGGGGGCTTTTGAGCTTTTGGTTCTGTGAAAAGATGGCCGGATTCTGGCGCAACGCGCTCTTTCCGATGCCTATGGCTTTGGCCACTTCGCCACGGTTTAACTGGCCCCGAAAGACGATCTGCTTAAAGTCGTCATCCGTTTGGGTGGCCACCCAGCGCTGGAAGGCACTCAGGTTCTGACGTGCTCTTTCCTGACCATTACTCATCAATTTCCCCCAAGATCTTCTTGAGCCCAGTCAGGAAGCCACGAGGCAGGATTTCCGTACCCAGCTCATCCTTCACCTGACCCAATTTGTTCGCCTGGAACCCGAGCTTTTCGAGCCACTCATCGGTGCAGACGGTTTGCAGGGCTTTAATCTCGTTGTCAGAGCAGATTCCCTTTAATGAGGGCAGCAGCTCCACACTGGCGTCTGACTGGGGTTCACTGTAAGCCGTAGGGCGCTTGTCGATGACGATCTGGGTTTGGTTCTTGAGCATGTTGGCTTCGCTTCTGTAGCGATCCCGCTCACGGATGATTTGCCCGAAAAGGGCGCGTACCGCTGGATCATCAATGCGCTCTAGCAACTGATAATCTTGACCCGATTTGCGAGCAGCCACTGAAGGCGGCTTCTTGGTTGTGGTCTGAGCCTTAGCTGCCCATGCTTCAATCAAATCACGGTAATGCTTGTTGGCTGTTGCACGAATTGACTGATAACCAACGCCGTTTGCTTCTGCTGAAACACGCCCAATTGTCGTGATCGAAAAGTCGCGCTTACCTGACTCATAATAGGCTTTGAGCGCCTCGTTCAGCTTATCCAATGATGCTTGCGTTTTTGCAGATTTACCTGCTTTCAACGTCTCTAAAACAGCGTTTATATCTATCTGCATCAGTCAGCCTCCACCAAGGAAATGCGCTTGGCGTTATCAGTCGCTAGAGTCAACGGTGTGATATTGCGTAGCTCCTCGAAACCTGGTTCCAGCAAGCGTGCATCCGTTAGGTATTGCTGAGCTTCTATGTAATTGGATGCGATTCGATACCCCTCAAGCTTGTCATCGGGGTTCGCAATCATCGCCATTTTTCGCATGATTGCATTACCTGCAATAAGCTGAGTCTTCTCATCCATTTCAAGGAAAACAGGCTGGTAGCCAGAGCGTGCCATCATGCGGCTAAGAGCGTTGGTACGCTTCGCGATGGCAGGGGTTTTACGCAGATCATCGTGCAGGTCGGGATAGAACTCAGCATCATCACACAGTAGCGACAAGTGCAGCAGTTCAGACTCGGTTTCGATGAACTTCATGCTTACACTGAGGTCGTCACCAGAACCCACCGCAATCAGCTTCTGACCTTCATCATCATCTTCACGCTGATTCTCAATCTGGATGATGCGGTTGATCAGATTGAAGGTTGCGATGTAGTCCTTCGCGTATTCGTCAGCCTCAACTCGCTGCTTTTCATAACGGCGCTCAAGGGCTTGCAGTTGCTCATGTTTGAGGAAGGGGTGACCCTGCTCCTCAGCCATATACAGCTCGTCTTTAAGCACCTCCAGATCGCCCTCAAGCTCAGCAGCCAGTTCGGCTGCCTGATGCGCTTTGTAGCTGATCTGGTTGAAGTGCGAGTTAAGTGCAGGCAGGTAGCTGGCATCGGTAATAAACCAACGGCAACGCGCACAGTTTTCAGGGCCATGCGGTACTGAGCCATAAACGCGAAGACTTTTGCTGCTTGAATCTCTGATTATCGGGCCACCATTCCAGCAACCGCCCACGGTTGACAGTTCATCGGAACGCACCGTATTGCCGCCCACCAAGCAAAGCCCCGTTGCACGCTCTTCCCAACCAATCGGATTGCGATTCGCCAATACTACCTCGATTGAGTTATGAGTATCCGAATGATAAGCGGCACGTAGTTCGATCTGATTCATCTCAGCATCGACCAGAAAATTCTTGAGCGACGACTCGCCTTTTTCGATGAGCCTTGCGTTGGCTTCTTTCATCTTTTCAGCCATGACTGAAGGCGTGATCTTGTTGTAGTAGATCGTCATCAGCAGGCGCGTATGCCCTGCTAAAAGTTTAGATATAACAGGCAGAGGAAGATCAGTATCCATGGCGTAGCAAGTGATCAGCGATACCCTCAAGCTGTGTAGGGGGTATTCTGTAGCAACGAACCTGCTGATGCCGCGAGCACCCCCCCTCAAGCTGTGTAGGGGGTATTCTGTCGCTCCTTTTGCAGATTCGTTACTAGCGTAATCCTCACCGTAATCCTTAACGAAGCGCAGGCGTTCACCGTTCGACATCGTTTGGCCACTGGCAAACACATCATCCTCAAGTTTGGATAAGAGGCGATACCAAGGATTCACTACGCTATTAGCATCAATGCAATGATGGGAGGCTGGTACGCGGAACAAGAACGCAAACTCTCCTAGTTCCTTTTTTTGAGTTTCGGATTTGGTGCCTCCGAAGTGAACACGCTCAAGCTCTGAGCCTTTGGTTAGACGATCTATCGGATTATATTTCTCTTGCCAATTACGAAGTTTTTCCAGCCAATACAGCAGTTCTTCGTGCTCCCACGGGACGGTGTAGCCGCGTTGGATTTCATCTTTATTCTGGTCGGCTGTTTTGTTTGTGGAGATGTACAGACCCGTTGAATAGCTCTCGCTCATCGAGTCGAAAATACGCTTGAACACACCTTTCTGATAAGGGCGTTTAGCGGTGCCGTACTTAAACGCGTGCTTGGTGTTTTCCACCCACTGACCCTGTTCGTAACGCCACGTATCGCCTTCACCAGAGTCCAGAAAACGCACCTGAAACGAGCGCAGCGGCAGGTGAAGTTTGGTAAACATAAACATCGCCATAACAGGCGACCAGATTTCGTGAATCTCTACCTGTTTTTTTGATTTGCCTTCTATGCGGGTAACAGTTCGAGTGCGGGAGATACAGTCTGGATCGTCAGGGTCAATCACCTCAGGCGAAACCTCCATCCACGCAAGATTTCCACTTTGAAGGTGTTCAATTGACCAGTGCCAATCGCTGAAATGACGACCTATCCACGGCTTCTGAGTATTGGATTCGGGAGGATAAGGACAGACAATCTGGCGTAACTGCTGGATGTAACGGTAAGGTAGTGGGCTGTGGACGGTTTCAGTATTTGAGCGCGAGCTGGCAACTCTATCAAAAGGGTTCTGATACAGAGGAATAGAAGTTCCATTATCAGCTTCGGCGCACAAATGTGTTTTTAGAATGTAATCCGACAACTCAATAGTGTAAGTAACATACATGTGATTATCTGAATTTACCCCTTTGGATTTGAGGTAGTTATTAAACTCTTCGCTTGAGACCTTGTGCCCCTGAGGGTGTCCTTGAAACATGGAGACGACATCAACCGCATACAGAGCGTGGGTCGCAAGATAGTTTAAGAAGTGTCTGATACCTTTGAGTTTATGACCAATACCTGCCTGTTCTTGAGCAAGCCATTCAGTCCCATACTGCTGCCACTGTAGCCAGTCTGGCCCTAAATCTTCAGCAATCCAACTCAGCGTTAGATCGGTGGTGTAACCTTTCGGTTTTGATTTCTTAGCCATCGTTATTTCTTCCCTAGTCGTGGATTCTTGCCCGTGAAATACCCATCGGGATCTATATCTTCAAAACCGTGTTCTGCCAGTGTTTTCCAGTCGAATGAGCTGCCCAGTTTTGGCTTGTCCGATTCCAGCTTGAGCTGCTCAGAAGCATTGGAAAGGGAGTTAGAAACTTGTTGACTGGACGGCATCGTATAGACCGTCTGAGACTCAAGACTTTTATGATGCAGGCACTTTTTGCGAATGAGCGGATCAACTCCAGCCTCGGTAAGCACGCGTCCATAGCGATGTCGGTGTCCGTGAGGGTCAAGACCTTCTGCTTTGTTCGGCGCTAAGCCGATTCGTCTCAGCCCCGCAGCATAGTTCTGGTTAAAGGCATTTTGGGTGTAAGGATTGCCTAAGTGGCGCGGGTCGAAGCTGATAAATGCATACGGGTGATTGCAGGGTACAGCGGCTCGGTTAACCAGATATTCACGCCACAGTTTCATGAACACATAGCGGTATTCGTTAGGGAAAAAGTAACCTTCTAGGTAACTATCCTTGTGGTCTACCACTCTCGACTTCCACCCAAGGCTCTGAGTGCCTAGCATCTCTTGTCGTGGGATTCTTCCGTATTTTTCCTGTAGATAGGCTTTGCGCTTATTTACACCTTTGCGTGACTTCCAATTATCAGGAGCCTTACCATCGATCTCGTTGTAGATTCGGACAATCACCGCATCATTGTCATTTGGGTCTTCAAAAACGTCCGTCACCCACAGCAACAGAGCCTCACTGGCCCTGAATCCAGCGCCTTGCATCAGTAACAGGATAAGCTTGTCACGCAGAGCCACACGAGGATCGCTAGCGCCACCGACACCATTCAGGTAAAAGTTCTCGAAATGCTTTGCTGGAAAGGCGATAGCATCATCTTCCGTCTTGGCGAGGGGCGTTCTTCCTTTGATAGAGCGCGCCCTTTTGACCGTGGTGTTGAACGACTTGTCTTTGATGTGTCCCAAGAAGTCATTTCGATTTCGGCGGAACCACGCAGCATACTGAATGCGCTCTTCATGTTTGGTGGCAGATCTGAGCGTGTTAAGCTCTTTGCCCAGTCCCTGATCACTCATCCACTGAGTGAAGCTAGTGAGATGCGATATATGTCGGGAAACGGTGTCTGTCGTTGCTGGAATCCAGTACAGACCTGACGGATCAAGTCCATCATCGCCAACTGTTCCGCTATACAATCGACGGACGAACACTCTGAATAAGTCTTCGGGATCGTTGAACATGGACTTGTTAGCGTCCATGAATTCGATCAGCAAGATAATAGATTGAATGTGCTTGGAAATAGTCGATTGAGAAGTACCGTTCACATGCAAACTCAGCACATAGTCGGCTACTGATTCCAGCACGCCTTCATCAGTCAAAATGACAGGTATTTCTGTGGCGATGCCACTACTGTCCTCGACTATTTTTGCAGTAACTTTCGTCGCTATCATCTCGACTCCTTACATATATTACACGAATTACACTATATGTACACCTGAATTTCAAGCAAAAAATAACCCCCTTTACAGGAGGTTATTATCAGAATTACACAGTTTTATGTACTATATAGAACATAAGCGGCCTTTTCTGTGTCAATCAGATCGGTGAGTACCGTCTGAAAACGTTAACTCGTTAGTTTTCAGCAGTTTTCCTCACACCAAACCCTGGCATTCCGGAACATCCGCATCCAGGCACCGTCTTCATCCCAGCTCTTACCTTCAGAATCAGCCGGAATGTAGGAGTTCTGGATCGCACGGAATACGCGCTCCGGGTGCGGCATCATAATGGTGACGCGACCGTCGTTAGCGGTCAGGCCGGTGATGCCTTGCGGTGAGCCGTTCGGGTTGAACGGGTACTGCTCGGTCACATCACCGTAGTTGTTCACAAAGCGCAGCGCGATCTGGCCGGCGGACAGTTCGGCAATGTCGTCTTCGGAAGCAAATTCGGCGCGGCCTTCACCGTGGGCGATGGCAATCGGCATGCGCGAACCGGCCATACCGGCGAAGAACAGGGAATCGGATTCCTGTACTTCGACCATGGCGACACGGGCTTCGAACTGTTCGCTCATGTTGCGTACAAAGTGCGGCCAGTGTTCGGCACCCGGAATCAGTTCGTGCAGGTTGGACAGCATCTGGCAACCGTTACACACGCCCAGCGCAAAGGTGTCTTCGCGTTTAAAGAAGGCTTCAAACTGGCTACGCGCCTGTTCATTGAACAGAATGGATTTCGCCCAGCCCTCACCGGCACCCAGTACGTCGCCGTACGAGAAACCGCCGCAGGCCACTAAGCCACGGAAGCCGTCCAGTGTGACGGCGCCCGACAGAATGTCGCTCATGTGTACGTCGATGGTGGTGAAACCAGCGCGGTCGAAGGCGGCAGCCATTTCGATCTGACCGTTCACACCCTGCTCACGCAGAATCGCGATACGCGGACGGGCAGTTAAGCCTGCGGTGATGTCTTCGTTAATGTCGAAGGTCAGCTCAGCGTGAATGCCCGGGTCTTCGGCGTCCAGCAGCGCGTCGAATTCCTGCTTGGCGCAGTCGGCGTTGTCACGGCGGGCCTGCATTTCGTAGCTGGTTTGCGCCCAGGTACGCTGCCAGGTGACGCGGGATTCGCTGAGGAATTCTTCGTCGCGGAAGCTGAAGGTAATCTGGTCGTCGTCGTTCGGCGAACCAATCACGGCGGTGCAATCACCCAGGCCAGCGGCTTCGAACTGCGCCAATACTTCTTCTACGTCGTCACGGCGAACCTGCAGCACAGCACCGATTTCTTCGGCGAACAGTGCAGCGGCTAAACCGGCTTCGTCGTCGGCCAGCATGTCCATGGCGATGTCGGCACCGCAGTGACCGGCGAAGGCCATTTCGGTGATGGTGGCGAACAGGCCACCGTCGGCACGGTCGTGGTAGGCCAGCAGTTTGCCATCGGCGTTCAGACCCTGTACCACAGCGAAGAAGGCTTTCAGGTCTTCGGCGTCATCGAGATCAGCCGGCACAGCGCCCACTTTGCCGTATACCTGCGCAAAACAGGAAGCACCCAGACGGTTCTGACCACGGCCGAGGTCAACCACGATTAAATCACTCTCTAACGCAACCCCGCCCTGGCTTAATTTCAGCTGCGGAGTCAGCACTTTGCGTGCGTCGGAGGTTGGTGCAAAGCCGGTGATGATCAGCGAGGTTGGCGCGGTAACGGCTTTGTCCTGACCATTATCGTTCCAGCGGGTTTTCATCGACATAGAGTCTTTGCCCACCGGAATAGTCACCTGCAGCTCCGGGCACAGCTCCATACCCACGGCTTTTACGGTGTTGTACAGAATGGCGTCTTCGCCTTCGTGACCGGCGGCGCACATCCAGTTGGCCGACAGTTTGATGTCGGCCAGTTTTTCAATCGGAGCAGCCGCCAGGTTGGTGATGGCTTCCGCCACCGCCAGACGACCAGACGCCGGGCCATCCAGCAGAGCCACCGGGGTACGCTCACCCATGGCCATGGCTTCGCCGGCGTAGGTGTCATAAGACGAGGTGGTTACAGCAACATCAGCCACCGGCACCTGCCAGGGGCCAACGAACTGATCACGCGCCACAGTACCGGTAATGGAACGGTCACCAATGGTGATCAGGAAGGATTTGCTGGCCACGGTGGGCAAGCTCAGTACGCGCTTGGCGGCGTCGGCCAGATCCACATCGCTGCCGTCGAAGGCTTCTACCGCGACGGAGCGAGATTTCACATCACGGTGCATGCGCGGCGGCTTGCCCAGCAGAACCTGCAAAGGCAGATCCACCGGCTTGTTGCCAAAGTGGCTGTCGGTAACGGTTAAATGCGGTTCTTCGGTGGCATAACCCACCACCGCGTAAGGAGCGCGTTCGCGGGCACAGATGGCGTCGAATTTCGCCAGATCTTCCTGAGCCACCGCCAGTACGTAACGCTCCTGAGATTCGTTCGACCAGATGGCCAGCGGGCTCATACCCGGCTCGTCGTTCGGTACGTTACGCAGTTCGAATTTGCCGCCACGGCCGCCGTCATTCACCAGTTCCGGGAAGGCGTTGGAAATACCGCCCGCGCCGACGTCGTGAATAAAGGCGATCGGGTTTTTATCGCCCAGCTGCCAGCAGCGGTCGATCACTTCCTGACAACGACGTTCCATTTCCGGGTTTTCGCGCTGTACGGAAGCGAAATCCAGATCGGCATTGGACTGGCCAGACGCCATAGACGACGCCGCGCCGCCGCCCAGACCGATCTGCATGGCCGGGCCACCCAGAACGATCAGGCAGGCACCGACCGGAATTTCACCTTTCTGTACGTGCTCGCCACGGATGTTGCCGTAACCACCAGCAATCATGATCGGCTTGTGGTAACCGCGTACTTCGCCGTTGTGTTCCAGTTCGAAGGTACGGAAGTAACCGCACAGGTTCGGACGGCCAAATTCATTATTAAAGGCAGCGCCACCCAGTGGGCCGTCGATCATGATATCGAACGCCGACACGATGCGGTCAGGCTTACCGTACTGGCTTTCCCACGGCTGTTCGAAGCCCGGGATGTTCAGGTCGGATACGGTGAAACCGGTTAAGCCGGCTTTTGGCTTGGAACCACGACCGGTGGCGCCTTCGTCACGGATTTCGCCGCCGGAACCGGTCGCCGCACCGGAGTGCGGGGCAATGGCGGTCGGGTGGTTGTGGGTTTCGACCTTCATCAGGATGTGCATGTCTTCCTGATGGTAGGCATAGTCGCGGCCATCCGGATTCGGGAAGAAACGACCGGCTTTGTGGCCAACGATCACAGACGCGTTGTCTTTATAAGCCGACAGAATGTTGTCGTTGTAGCACTGGTAGGTGTTCTTGATCATCTGGAACAGGGACTTGTCCTGTTCTTCACCGTCGATGGTCCAGCTGGCGTTGAAAATCTTGTGGCGGCAGTGCTCGGAGTTCGCCTGGGCGAACATCATCAGCTCCACGTCGGTCGGGTTACGGCCCAGCGCCTGGTAGTTGGTGACCAGGTAATCGACTTCGTCGTCGGCCAGGGCCAGACCCAGTGCTTTGTCGGCAGCTACCAGCGCATCACGGCCACCGGCCAGAATATCCACGATACTCAGCGGCGCCGGTTCGGCGTGGGAGAACAGACCCGCAGCGGCGGCGCTGTTTTCCAGCACGGTTTCCACCATACGGTCGTGCAGTACCGCAGCGGCGGCAGCACGGTCGGCGGCGCTGGTGCCCTGCACATAGTAAGCAATGCCGCGCTCCAGACGCTTCACACTGCGCAGGCCGCAGTTGTGGGCAATGTCGGTGGCTTTGGATGACCAGGGCGAAATGGTGCCGAAGCGCGGAATTACCAGGAACAGTTCACCCGCCGGCTCCTGCACGTCCACCTTCGGGCCGTAGCGCAGAATGCGTTCCAGCACCTGCCGCTCGTTACCGGCCAGTTCGGCGGTCAGCTCGGCAAAGTGCATAAATTCGGCATAGACACCGCTCACCTGCGGCAGTACCTGCTGCAGTTTGTTCAGGATTTTGGTCTGACGGAAGGTAGACAGCGCCGGTGCGCCACGCAGCTCGAGCATTGCGGGATAACTCCAGGGAGCAGGGTAAAAAAATGATGCCGGATGATACCGGATAGGGGCTGTCCGTACCAGATGAGCATGGCTCTGCCGGCGTCTGAACCGGCAGCACCCGGGGTTTGCTCACTGCGTTCGGGCAAAGAACAATCTGTGAACGCTGTTGCAAAATAATAAACAGACTGTTGTCAGCCGCAGGGGTTCGTGTTTGTAACTGCCGAAATGGTAAAAATTACTAATAAATTCAAGTAGTTAAGAGAAACACATAACAAAAAAACAACACTACGATGACAAAAAACCCGCCCCACTCAGGTTGTTTTTTAAGCAATCTGCAGGATAGAATGGCACCAACTTCACATTTATGCACTATTTTGGTGCAAAAATAGAGAACCTGAATGTCACTGAATCCACTCCGGCTCGCCAGCAAAGCGTTGATCGCTCTGTTCTGTCTGTCAGTTCTGACCGGCAGCGTACGCCCGACCCAGCTGGAAGTGGTGCGCATGCAGGGCGAGATCACCATGGTGACCCGCAACAGCCCCACCACCTTTTATGAAGACCGCAGCGGCCCTACCGGTTATGAGCTGGAACTGGCACAGGCGTTTGCCGATCATCTGGGCGTACAGCTGCGGGTAGTAGTGGCTGACAGCCTCAGTGATATTTTCCGCCTTATCGATACTCAGCCGGGGGTTTTTGCCGCCGCCAGCCTGACCCGCACCCCACAGCGTGAGCGTCTGGTCCGCTTTGCCGAACCCTATCAGCAAATATCAGAATATGTGATCTACCGCCGTGGCGGCCTGAAGCCAGCCACTCCGGCCGATCTGCTGCAGGGCCGCCTGATGGTAACCGCAGCCTCCAGCCATTCCGAGCGTCTGCACGACTGGCAGGCCAGCAACGTGCCGGAACTGAGCTGGAGCGAAAGCCCGGAACTGGAAGTGGCCGATCTGCTGCAAATGGTGGCGCAGGGTAGCCTGGATTTCACCCTGGTCGATTCCAATGAATACCGCATGCTGCAGGCTTACTATCCGACGCTGGATATTGCTTTTAATGCCGCCGACCAGCGCGATATTGCCTGGGCCTTCGGCTGGAGCCGCGACGACAGCCTGCATCAGGCGGCCAATGACTTTTTTGCCCATATCAAACCCCAGCCGTTGCTGGCCAATCTGGCCGAACGTTATTACGGCCATCTGGATAAACTGGATTACGTTGGCGCCCGCCGTTTTCTGCGTCAGGCCGACCAGAAACTGGATACCTACCGCCCACATTTTGTCGATGCCGCCGGTGAACACGGTTTTGACTGGCGCCTGCTGGCCGCCATGGGCTACCAGGAAAGCCACTGGAACCCACGGGCACGCAGCTTTACCGGTGTACGCGGCTTAATGATGCTGACGCTGAATACCGCCAAAGAGCTGGGCGTTAAAAATCGCCTCGACCCGGTGCAGAGCATTCATGGTGGCAGCCTGTATTTATCGCGCCTGCGTGACCGCCTCAGCGATGTGCCGGAACCAGACCGCACCTGGCTGGCGCTGGCCGCCTATAACGTCGGCTTTGGTCACTTAACCGATGCCCGCAAAATTACCGCACAGATGGGCGGCAACCCGGATTTATGGCTGGATGTGAAAGAAGCCCTGCCGCTGCTGAGCCAGAAACGCTATTACCGCCATACCCGCCACGGCTACGCCCGCGGTCAGGAGCCGGTGGATTATGTGCAGAATATCCGTCGTTATTACGATGTGCTGGTATGGAATGATGAACAAACCCAGCCACTGAAAGGTGAAGAACTGCTGGCATCCTCTGCCATTACCGTAGTACCACCACTGCTCTGAGCGGTTATTCCGCGGCTTTGGTTGCCGCCTGTGCTTTCAGACGTTTTTGCGCCGCCCGGCGCAGAGCAAAAAACTCCGACATCAATGCCGCGCATTCCTCCGCCATGACCCCACCGTCTGCCTGCAATACGTGGTTATAAAACGACTGCTGCGGCAACTGTAACGCACTCACCACCGCCCCGGCTTTGGGTTCGGTGGCACCAAACACCAGCCGGCTGATGCGGCTGTGAATCAGCAACCCGGTACACATGGTGCAGGGTTCCACCGTTACATAGAGCGTGGCGCCGCTGAGGCGATAATTACCCACCGTCGCGGCCGCTTGCCGTACCGCCACCATTTCGGCGTGGGCACTGGGGTCGAGGGTGGTAATCGGCTGGTTATAGCCCTGCCCAATCACTTTACCAGCCTGCACCACCAGCGCCCCAACCGGCACTTCACCGGCGTCAAACGCGCGCCGGGCCAGCTGCAGCGCCAGCTGCATGGCCTCGTTATCCGTGCTTACTGGCTGGCCAAGTAAATCGGCCGGTGCCGCAGAATTAACAGAGCTGGTCATTATACTCATGCCTTATAGCCGTACCGGGGAGTAGCGGTACAATCCGGATACTATTCATAGCAGGAACCCGTTATGTGGACTTTGCATCTTAACCCACGTTTTTCCGATACCGATGCCCTCGGTCACATCAACAACGCCAGCCTGCCGCGCTGGTTTGAAGAAGCGCGGGAGCCGTTATTCCGCCTGTTCAGCCCGGATCTGGATATCCAAAACTGGCAGCTGATTCTGGCCCGCATTGAAGTCGATTTTATCGGTGAACTGTTTTACGGCCGCGAAGTGGAAATCCGCACCGTGATGAGCAAAATCGGCAACAGTTCGATGACCCTGCACCACGAAGCCTGGCAGGATGGCAAACTAGCGGCCAAAGGAACGGCAGTGATGGTGCATTTTGACCTGAAAGCCAAACAGTCAAAAACCATTCCGGAACCCATCCGCCAGCAACTGCAGCAGCATCTGGTAACGGCGTAATTCAGCCGCCGGCTTTTTTCACGGTAAAACCCCGTTTACTCAGTTCGGCGACCAGCAATTCACGCTGGTCGCCCTGAATTTCAATCACACCGTCTTTCAGTGCCCCACCCACCCCGCAGCGCTGTTTCAGCGCCTTGGCCAGATCTTTCAGTTCGGCATCGGCCAGCGGCACACCGGTGACCAGCGTCACCACTTTGCCGCCACGGCCTTTGCTGTCACGGCTGACCCGCACAATGCCATCGCCCAGCGGGCGCTCAGGCTGCTTACAGGTGCACTGATCCTGCGGCTGACGACAGTCGGGGCAAGCGCGGCCAAATTCGGTGGAATACACCAGGCCGCCGGAGGACTTTTTGCTCATAGCAGATTCCGTACTCGATAACGGCGCGCAAACTAAACCAATCGTTCCCTGGCGGCAACTGTTAACCCCGTATCCGCACAAGGAAAACGCAGCGTCACCACGGTCCCCTTGCCCGGCGTGCTGTCGATCAGCAGGTCGCCGCCATGATGCTGCATAATGTTGTAAGCCACGGTCAGGCCCAGACCAGTGCCTTTACCGATTTCTTTACGGGTAAAAAACGGGTTAACGGCGCAGCTTAAATCGGCGGCATTCATGCCCACACCATTGTCTTTGATCATCACCGCCAGCCAGCCGGCCTCATGCTCACCGGCAATTTCGATGGTGCCTCCATCGGGCATGGCATCGCGGGCGTTATCCAGAATATGGCGGAATACCAGCCGCACCTGGGTGCCCACACATTCCAGCTCGGGCAGGCCATCCAGCAATGACACCAGCCGGAAGCGTTTATCCTGCTGTAAATCCAGTTCCTGCACCGCCTCCTGCACCAACAGAGCCACCGGCACCCGCTCTTTGGGTTGCTGGTCGCTGTCCGCAAAGGTACGCAGTTCGCGCACAATATTGCGTACCCGGTCGAGGCTTTGGCGGGTATTGCGCACCAGCTCCGGCGCATCACTGCGGACATAATCGAGATCGATGCTGTTACGCAAACGAAACAGCGATTCCAGTAACTGCTCATCCGCAATCAGACGCTCGGCCAGTTCGTATTCATCGGTGAGCTGTAATAACTCGGCCAGGTACTCTCCGAGGGTAGCGATATTGCTGTACACCACCGCAATCGGGTTATTGATTTCATGGGCAATGCCGGCTGCCAGATGCCCTAAAGAGGCCATGCGCTGGGCCTGCAGCAGCAGGTCCTGCGTGCAGCGTAACTCATCCAGGCTGTGCTGCAGCTGATGGGTACGGGCGCGGACTTTTTCTTCCAGCTGTTCATTCATAAAGCGCACACGGCCTTCAGCTTCCTGGCGCTGCTGCACTTCCTGCTGCATTTGCCGCAGCAGGGCATTCATTTTGCTGACCAGTTCATCCAGTTCCGTGCCGCGCAAGCGCTGATCCACCTTGGGCAGGCGTTCGGCCGAGCGCGGATCCAGATTGACCAATAAGCGCATCAGCCGCCGTACCGGTGTGGTAATCCTGGCCCGCAACAATAAGGCCAGCACCAGCGCCAGTACGCTGTAGCGCAATACATCCAGCAATAAGGTAACGGCAGCCCGGCGGTTGAAACCGGGCCGGCTGAGACGGTCATCTGACCATAAATACAGGGTACCGATGCGGCGCGGAGTGTCGCTGTAGGTACCCGGCTCCAGCAGCGGGATACTGTGACGCCGGAAATACATCGCCTGCTGCTCATCCTGCAGCAACGCCGGACTGAAACCGGCATGGCGCACATAGCCGCTGTTGGTTTCTTCCACCCGGCTGGCCACGGCCGCCACATTCAATAACAGGCTGTCGAGAATGGATTCCAGCGCGGCATTATCGTAGTTGTACAGCGCCAGTGCCGCCGGCCCTTGCTGACGGTTAAGCAAATCATGGGTTTCGGTCAGAAAGCGTTGTTTTTCGTTGTAATAATCAACACCAATCTGTAACCCGCTGAACACCAGACCAAATAAAATGGTGAGGCTCAGCACATGGAAGGTCAGCTTACTTTCGATGGAATTCAGTCGCTGCTGCACAATCACCCCGTTGTTCGTTGCGCCATTACAGCCCGTCAGCAGGCAGTATAGCGGAGGATACCCCGCCCCGCCGGGTACCATTCAGCCCAGCGGCAAAGCCGTGCGGTCCAGCACCTTGCGCATCACAAAACTGGAATGCACCCCGCTGACGCCTTCAATACGGGTAAGCGTACCCAGCAGAAACTCCTGATAATGCTGCATATCACGCACAATCACCTTCAGCACATAGTCGGCGCTCTGGCCGGTGATCAGGTAGCATTCCAGCACTTCCGGGCAGGCGCTGACCCGCGCCTCAAAGTTATCAAAGCGCTCGGGGGTGTGCCGGTCCATGCTGATATTCACCAGCGCCAGTAAGTCCAGCCCCAGCTTACGGGCATCCAGAAGCGCCCGGTAACCGACAATCAGACCGCTGTCTTCCAGTGCCTTCACCCGCCGTGAACAGGGCGATGGCGACAAGCCCACCTGCTCAGCCAGCTCCAGGTTGCTGAGGCTGCCATCCTGCTGCAGCAGCGCCAGAATTTTACGGTCAGTACGGTCCAGCGGCAGCGCCATCGACATATACACCTCACAAGGGTTGCTGAAAGATCAGCAGTAAAGATTATTAATTGCCAACATTAAACAAATAATGGATTTATATTGCGCAATTAAGGCAAAACAACAGCAACTTTGCAAACACCTGCTGCCAGCCGCGCCTTATACTGTGCTTCATCTGTTAACACCGTGACATCCGTAAGAGGAACCACCATGAACCGCTTTGATCACCGCAAATACCGCCCGTTTCCGGTTATCCGTAAAACCGACCGCCGCTGGCCTGACCAGACCCTGAGCGCGGCACCGCTGTGGTGTTCGGTGGATCTGCGCGATGGTAATCAGGCGTTAATGGAACCCATGAACGTCAGCCAGAAACAGCGTATGTGGGCTTTGCTGGTGAAGATGGGCTTCAAAGAAATTGAAGTGGGTTTCCCGGCCGCCTCGCAACCGGATTACGACTTCGTACGCTGGCTGATCGAACACAACCAGATTCCGGCCGATGTGACCATTCAGGTGTTGGTGCAGGCGCGCGACGAACTCATTGAGCGCACGTATCAGGCGCTGGAAGGCGTGCACAAAGCCGTGGTGCATGTGTACAACTCCACCTCGCCAGTGCAGCGCAATAAGGTCTTTAACCAGAGCAAGGAAGGCATTATTGAAATCGCCCGCAAAGGCGCGATGAAAGTGCAGAGCGAAGCGGCGAAATACCCGCAGACCGACTGGGTATTCCAGTACTCACCGGAAAGCTTTTCAACCACCGAAGTGGAATACGCGGTTGATGTGTGCAACGCCGTGATCGGCGTATGGCAACCAACCCCACAACGCAAAGCCATTATCAATTTACCGGCTACCGTTGAAAGCGCCATGCCCAACGTATTCGCCGATCAGGTGGAATGGTTCTGCGACCATGTGAACCAGCGCGACAGCCTGATTATCAGCATTCATACCCACAACGACCGTGGCTGTGGCGTGGCGGCGGCCGAACTCGCCTTGCTGGCCGGTGCCGACCGCATTGAAGGCACCTTGCTCGGCAATGGTGAGCGCACCGGCAATATGGACATCGTTACTATGGCGATGAATATGTACAGCCAGGGCATCGACCCGATGCTCGACATCAGCATCGCCGACGACATCATTGCCACGGTTGAGGCCTGCACCAATATCAAAACGCATCCGCGTCATCCGTGGGTGGGCGAGCTGGTGTACACCGCGTTTTCCGGCAGCCATCAGGACGCTATCCGCAAATGTCTGGCGGTACAAGCTGCCGATGAACCCTGGGATGTGGCTTACTTACCCATCGACCCACAGGACCTCGGCCGTAATTACCAGTCGGTGATCCGCGTCAACAGCCAGTCGGGTAAAGGCGGCGCCAGTTATTTGCTGGAGCAGGAATTGGGCGTGACCTTACCGCGCTGGATGCAGATCGAATTAGCCCAGCCGATTCAGCGCGAAACCGAAATCCGCGCAGGTGAATTAACCCCGGCGGATATCGTCGGCGTATTCCGCCGCGAATTTATGCACAACGATGGGCGCTATTCATTAGCCAGCTATCAGGTGGACAAACAGGGCAACCATTACCACTTACAGGCCGCCCTGCACGATGGTAATCAGGTGACCTTAATTCACGGTCAGGGCAGCGGTGCCATCAGCGCCTTTGCCGATGCCATGCACAAAGCGATGGGTATGGATATTCAGGTGGTGCAGTTTGACGAACAGGCGGTGGAAGCCGGTTCCGATGCGGTGGCCATGGCTTTTGTACAGGCCAGCATCCGCGGTCAGCGCTTTACCGCGGCAGCCCAGGATGGTGATACCTTATCGGCCAGCCTGAACGCCATTCTGAATACCGTGAATAAAGCTCTGCAGCATAATCTTCAGGTGGCCTGAACAGGCGCTGAATAAACGTCTGGAAAAAACCTGAAAAAACGCCGGCAGCTGCACCGTTGCCGGCGTTTTTTTATGGTGTTCAGACATCCTGAATAAAAGCTGCGGCGGTGCGTTTATCCAGCGTCCGTGCTTCGCGCTCACCAGCAAAACGTACTTTTAAATAGCGCTCATCTTCATACACCACCGCCCCGCGCCCCAGGCTCTGGTGCTCAATAAAACGCAATGGCTCGGTAGCGGCATATTTGCGCACAATCACCGTATCCGCCGGCGGCTTGGGCGGTGGCGGAAGGTCTTCCAGGGTTAACTGCAGGGTTAACCCGGTGCGTTCAAAATAATCATCCAGCCAGGGCGCCAGCGGGCCCGCCAGAGGATTCAGTGCCACGGTGGCGGCACCACGGCTGAGCGCCTCGCCAATACGGATACTGTGTGGCGCCTGTAATTCGCGCTGAAAGCGGCTGGGAAATTCACGCCCGGCGGCAGCTTTTTTATCGGCCTGGGTGGTATCCGGTGCAACTAAATGCAACTGCTCACGGGCGCGGGTCATGGCCACATACAGCAAGCGCCGCTCACTTTCTTCACTGGCCGGCGTGGTAAATTCACCGTCCGGCGTGTACGGGTAATAATGCGCATTAAGACCGGGAATAATCACCACCGGCCACTCCAGCCCTTTGCTTTTATGAATGGAGGTTAAATGCACCCCACCCTGCTCGCGGCTTTGCTGCAGGCGCTGGGCTTTTAATTGTTGCAGGTAATCATAGGCCGCGTGGCTGCTGACCCCGGTTTCGCGCATAAAGCGCACAAAAGCCTGAATGGTTTGCAGGCGGTCTTCAATCTGCTGGGCCGAAAAGGCACTGTCGGCAATACCGTCTTCCAGTTCAGAACGGGCAATATAATTCTGCAGTAAGCGGTGTGCCGGTTGCTCAATATGTTCGGCATCGGCCAGCACTTCGGCGCGCGCCTGCAGGGTTTTGGCCTGCCATTTACTGATGGAATCGGGCAGCGCCTGCGCTAAGGCTTCGCCAAAATTTTCGCTAACCGGGGCCAGTTGCCGCGCCATCTGTTCCAGCTGCTGGCGTTTAATTTTCGGGTAGGGCGTGGTCAGAATCTGCAGCCAGGCCGCTTCACGTTCTTTGTCGCTGCGCTGAGCGAAGCGGCCGGCGGCGATTTCCAGCAATAACCAGAAAATCTGTAATTCCCAGCGATCCAGCACCGACTGCGAATTATGCAACTGGTATGGAATACCGGCCTGTAATAACCCCAGTTCCACTGGTGCGCACAGAGCCCACAAACGATTAATGACGGCAATCTGATCCAGCGGCCGCTGCTCGGATTCGCTGCGGATTAAGGTCAGAATCAGCGCCGGTTCATAGCGCGCATAATGCAGTTTAATGCGCGTGGCCGGAGTGGATGGATGTGACAAACACAACACCGGCTCCCGCTCGCTGTTGTGGGAAATCAGGTGATTGGCCAGCAGTGCCAGCTGATGCCCGTAACGGAAGGTATGCGGTAACTGGTAACGCGATACCTGCTGCATTTGCTGGTCAAACCCATGCACAATAAATTCCGGCTTGGAGCCACGGAATTCATAAATGGTCTGATCCGGGTCACCGATGACCATCACTGAGCCGCGCCCGCCGTACAGAATCTCCAACAGTTTCTGCTGAATCGCATTAATGTCCTGATATTCGTCGACCAGAATCCATTGCATATGGCCGCCGAATTGCGCGGCTATTTCCGGCTGGTACACAAAGGCCATCACCGGGTCGTAGAGCATATCGGCGTAGGTAATACGGCGCTGCTGGCGGCGCCAGTCTTCGAACTGGTCAAATAATTCCACAAACATTTGGCATTGCGGCGGTAATTCCAGTTGCTCGAACACCTCGGCCGGCGTCTGTAAGCCGGATTTCACCAGATCAATAAAACCCAGCGCCGGCTCCACCCATTTTTTGCGCTGCGACAGAATATCCTGGCGGGTATCATCATCAGCCAGCTGCTGCAGCATGCGCCACACCACCGGTTCCATTTCACCGTCACTGAGCGGTTTACCCTGAAACGGAGGTAATACACCCTGGGCGATCAGGCGCTGATAAATCCGTAAGCCCAATGAGTGAAAGGTGCGTACTTCCGGTAAGGGTTGCTGCGGCAATAAATGCTGTAATTTACGCTCAAAATCTTCCCGCGCACTGCGGTTATACATCAGAACCAGCATGCGCCGCGGGCTGACGCCCTGCTGCAGACGGGCGGCAATAAAATGCGTAAGCGTGGTGGTTTTACCGGCACCCGCCACCGCCACGACCCGGGCATGGCCGGACGAATGGGCGATAACTTGCTGCTGTTCAGCAGTTAATGTGGGCGAGTGGTGGTGGGAAACGGTCAAAATAAAACCCGGGCAGCGGTCAGAAACAGGATTCTACCAGATACCCGGGCAGCGGTTCAGGCACAGACACAGACTCAGGACATACCGTTGCTGAATTCCACCAGACCTTCGCACAACTTGCCGCGTACCGGTTTCAGTGCCGCCGCATAGGTGTGCAATACATCCAGCGCATAACGGGTGCGGTTAGCCAGGTAGGTGTCGCTCATGCGCCCCTCCTGCCCCACCCACAAATCGTTGGCATCACGCAGGATCAGATGCTCAGGTAAATACAGCAGGCGGGAATTTTTATAGCCACTGTTGCGGATGTCGGCAATGGCAAAGGCACCGCCTACCGATGCAGACACGCCCACCAGCAAGACCGGCTTGTGGGCCAGTTCTCTGGCACCGCACCAGAGCAGCATATTTTTTAAGCCCGCCGGCGCCATGCCGTGCCATTCGGGAATAATAAAGATCAGCGCATCGGCGTCGTGCAGGCTGTTTTTAACGTATTCCACTTGCCGGGCTTTATCGCTGTCGGCCGGCAGCGGATCACCATCCCACAGCGGTAATTTCAGATCGTACAGGTCAACAATGCTGCCACGCCCGGCGAGAAAATGTTCACGCATATACTGCGCAATACGCAGACTTTGGGCGTTGGCCCGATGACTGGCTACCACCAGGCAAATATTCAGATCAGTGCTCATACCAAATTCCGTTTTATCAGGCGTTATAAGAAGGACGTTGTTGCATAGCGCTGTACCAGCGCTGAATAGCCGGGTATTCATCACCCGCCCGCAGTTTGATTACGCGGGCAAATTCCAGCGTACAGAGCGCCGTAATATCGGCCACCGAAAAATGTTCGCCGGCAATAAAGGGATGCTGCTGTAATTGCTGCTCCAGCACGGGCAGGAATTTTTGTGCCTGCAGCATGGATTCTTCGCCCCAGGCCGGTACCACATTCATACGGTCTTTAAAAAAACCGGTGCCATGCTGAAAGCAAAAACCGACCGGCTGCATAAAACTGTTTTCTAAGCGGCGGTCCCACATATCAATAATGGCTTTTTCGGCCGGCATCGAACCCAGTAACGGCGGCTGCGGATAAAGGCTTTCCAGATAACAGATAATGGCGGCGCTTTCGCTGATGCAGGTGCCATCGTCCAGCTCCAGTACCGGCACTTTGCAGAGCGGATTACGGGCGCGGAATTCAGCGCTGAGGTTATCGCCTTTCATCAGGTCGACATTAATCACGTCAATATCCGTGATGCCTTTTTCGGCCATCACCATCAGTACGCGACGGGGGTTGGGTGCTTGGGGGGCGCTGTACAGCTTCATAACGAACTCCGGCCAGATTGGGAAGTTCCCAACCTAGCCGGAGTAAGAGATCTGGTCAACCTGCCATTATGCTGTGGCCGGCTAACGCAGTTTTTCAGCCTTCGCGGGCTTTACGCGGGGCCCGGGCAGCCGGAGCTGCACCATCGGCACGCGGCTTGGCACGATAGGATTTTTTGGCGAAATCGCGGTTACCAGCCTCGCGCGGAGCACGATCGCGGTTAAAGCCTTCGTTACGGCTGCGTACCGGACGGGTGGTGCCACCAGCAGCCGGAATTTCGCTTTCGCTGTACGGACGGATTTCCAGCGGCCGGCCACACACGCGGGCTTTTTTCAATTTGTTCATCACCGGTGCCGGCATGCCATTGGGCAGGTCAACCACGGCAAAGTTTTCCATAATTTCGATATGGCCAATGTATTCGCTGTCGAGATCCGCTTCGTTAGCCACGGCGCCAACCAGGTTACCCGGCTTGAGGCCGTCGTTGTAACCAACGTTCACCATAAAGCGCACCATTTCAACTTCCGGATGGCCTTTTAACGGCTTCGGACGGCTCTCCGGGGCGGCTTTGGCAGCGGCACGCGGGGCACGGTCAAAACGCTCACGGCTGTCACGCTCACGACGGTCACCCCGTTCACCACGGGATTCGTTGCGGGCTTCATTACGGCTTTCGCGCTCACGCGCTTCCAGCATGCGGGCATCCTGTTGTTCGTTAATAAACAACTGTTTGTCACCCTGCAGCAATGAGGCCATGGCGGCAGCAACGTCCAGCGCATCGACCGGATTTTGCGCCAGAATGGCTTCAATCATTTCACGGTACGGCTGGTTACGCTCGGAATGCATGGCATCCAGAATCTGCGCCTGAAATTTCTCGCGGCGTTTTTCGTTAACCTGCTTAGCACTCGGCAGCGGCATTTCTTCAATTGGCTGGCGGGTGGCTTTTTCAATGTCGCGCAGCATGCGTTTTTCGCGGCCACGCACAAACACAATGGCCTCACCGTTACGACCAGCACGACCGGTACGGCCGATACGGTGTACGTAAGATTCCGTGTCAGACGGAATATCGTAGTTAATCACGTGGCTGATACGCTCAACGTCCAGACCACGGGCGGCTACATCGGTGGCCACAATAATATCGAGCTGGCCGGACTTTAGTTTTTCCACGGCTTTTTCGCGCAGAGCCTGCGGAATATCACCGTTCAGCGGCGAACATTTGAAACCGTTGGCCTGCATAAAATCAGCGACTTCTTCGGTGGCCTGTTTGGTGCGTACAAACACCATCATGGCATCGAATTCTTCGGTTTCAGCAATGCGCAGCAGCGCATCATTTTTATGCGCGCCGCCCACAAACCAGTAACGCTGACGGATTTTGTCGTTGGTGGTGGTTTTGGTCTGAATTTTTACCTGTACCGGATCTTTCAGATGGGTTTCAGCCACATTCTGAATTTCACGCGGCATGGTCGCCGAGAACAACGCCACCTGACGCGAGCGCGGAGTGTGTTCCAGAATCCAGTTCACATCGTCGATAAAGCCCATGCGCAGCATTTCGTCGGCTTCGTCCAGCACCACCGCGCGGATATCCGCCAGCTGCAGCGTGCCACGACGCAGGTGATCCATTACCCGGCCCGGTGTGCCCACAACCCACTGCGGACCGCGCTTCAGATCACGCAGCTGTGAACCGTAGTCAGAACCGCCGTAAATAGCAGTGACGTTAATGCCAGGCATGTATTTGCTGTAGGTTTTTACCGCTTCAGCAACCTGCTGGGCCAGTTCACGGGTCGGCGCCAGACAGAGCACCTGCGGGGAATTGAAATCCACCTGGGTACGGGTCAGCAGCGGCAGCGCGAAGGCGGCGGTTTTACCGGTGCCGGTCTGAGCCATGCCCAGTACGTCACGGCCTTCCAGCAAGGAAGGAATGCTTTCAGCCTGAATGGGGGAAGGTGCTTCGTAGCCCAGTTCGTCCAGAACGCGGAGAATAGGGAACGGCAAGCCAAGGCTGGCGAAGCCAGTCGGAGTAGAGTCAGTCATATTGTACCTGTGTGTCGCGAGCAAGGGCTTGGCCGTTCTGGTTCGCACTCACTGCTCACACGGCTTGACCCGACTCGTCGGTTTTCTAAAGGGAGGCGGACTATACCGGAATGACGCCGGCTTGTCCTGTTTCTTTTCGTTGCCGAACCGCCTACGCAAGCGCTGGCGTTGCTGTTAGGCTGTCAGCATCCGGCCAACAGACAGCTGTATGAATATTAAAACCCGCATCTTACTCAGCGTTATCCTGCTGCAGATAACCGGCTTTGCACTGGTATTGCTGAAC
Organism: Venatoribacter cucullus; assembly: GCF_016132445.1. Lineage (NCBI taxonomy): Bacteria > Pseudomonadati > Pseudomonadota > Gammaproteobacteria > Oceanospirillales > Oceanospirillaceae > Venatoribacter > Venatoribacter cucullus. Next base: position 2,112,120 of record NZ_CP046056.1, read on the forward strand.
CACCAGCAACGCGCTACCGACGGTATTCTGGCTGCCAATCAGCAACGCATTGCGGACGAAAGCTACCAGAATATGCGCTATCTCGATGCCCGCGCCGAAACCCTGGCCGGGCCGGAATTGATTCCCGCCGCCTTAACGCTGCTGCAGCCACAAACCAGTCCGGCGGACAGCCGTTTATGGTTATTCAGTGCCGCCGGCGACAGCCTCACCGGGCAACCGGCGGCCGGCATCACCAGCACCGTGAACAGCCTGCTGCCCCTGCCCGGTGGCAACCAGAAAACCCGGATTATCCGTCATGCGGACAGCCTGTTGTTTATTCAGCCCGGACGCAGCGGTCTGATCAGCGTCTTACAGGTGCCAAAGTCAGGTATGGATGCGCTGGTCAGCCATAACCTCAATGACGATATGTTCATCAGTGCCGCTATTGCGCTGTTATTTATTTCTGCCATGGCATTAATGCTGGAAATTTTATTCAAACCTTTTGAACAGGTATTGCAGCGGCTGCGTTATGCCGTGGCCCGTAACCGTGATGCCGGCCAGCCCATACTGCAAAAAGTGCATTACCCGGAAAACAACGAGTTTACGCCGCTGGCTGAAACCTTTAACACGCTGGTGGATCAGGTCGGTGAATTTACCGACCGCCTGTCGCACAGCAATGCGTTATTGCAACGCGAGCAGCAACGGGTGGCCGAGCTGAATACCTCACTGGAACAGCGGGTCAGTGACCGCACCCGGGAACTGGCGGAAAAAAATACCGAACTGCAGGAGTCCCTGCAGCAGCTAAAGCTGAGCCAGCAACGACTGGTAAGCATGGAAAAAAATGAAGCACTGGGTGAGATCGTAGCCGGTCTGGCCCATGAGATTAACAGCCCCCTGGGCATCAGTGTTGCCGCCATCAACAGCCTGCAGGATCAGCTGCCCGAATTTGCCACCCTGCCGCCCGCCACCCTGACCCTGACCCGGGAGAACCTGGATATTGCCGCGAACAACCTGCAGCGCGCAGCGGATATGATCGAACGCTTCAAACAGGTGAGTGTGGATCAGAGCAGTGAACAGCGGCGTGATTTTGACCTGGGCGATTATCTGCACAGCATCCTGCTGTCATTGCGGCCCTGGTACAAATACCGCCCGGTGGATATCCGGGTGGAGTGCCCGCCGCAGCTGTTTATCAGCAGTTATCCGGGGGCCATTGCACAGATTATGACCAACCTGATGCTTAACGCCCTCACCCACGCCTTTCCCGACCCGCTGCAGAATGGCCACATTGTTATCCGGGTCTGGCAACAACAGGAACAGGTTTTTCTGAGTTTCCGAGATGACGGCCAGGGGATGGATGAAACCACCCGACAGGGATTTTTTGAACCCTTTTTCACCACCTGCCGCGACCAGGGCGGCAGCGGACTGGGCGGCTATATTATCCGTGAACTGACTGAGCAATCACTGCATGGCAGCGCCCGTGTCAGCAGCACCCCCGGCGCCGGTTGCGAAGTGCAGCTGAGCTTTCCCCGCCGCCCCTGAACAGAGCCCGCGGGCCTGTAGCCAGCCACCGGCAGATGCGTATAATCGCCGCTCTTAACTGCGGAGAAGCATCATGCTGAAAGTAAATGAATATTTTGATGGCAAAGTAAAATCCATCGCCATCCAGACGGCCACCCTGCCCGCTACTGTTGGCGCCATGGAAGCCGGTGAATACGAATTCGGTACCAGCCAGAAAGAAGTGATGACCGTTGTTTCCGGCAGCATGGATGTGCTGTTACCGGGCAGCGCAGACTGGCAGACCTTTGCTCAGGGCCAGTCATTTGAAGTAGCTGCCAACGTAAAATTCAAAGTAAAAATGGCGACCCAGACTGCTTACTTCTGCACCTACGAATAAGCCCTGCCACCACTGCCGGCCGGTTTTTGCAACGACCGGCAGTGGCAAGCCTGGCCGTATCAGTTTTGTTTGTAAATATTCGACAGCACATAGCCATGCAGGGTAATGCGGTCAGAATCACTCATACTGACGAACTGCACCCCCAGGCCCACCACACCATCTTCCTGCGTCACCGAACGGACGATGCCATTCAGATTAATAATGCGCTCGACCCCGCTGACCGAAACCTGCGCCGTCAGCTGAATTTCCTCACCGTTCATGACCGGCAGCATTTTAGCCTGCAACCGTGCACCGCCCAGGCTTAAATCACGCACCATGGCCGAACTCTGCTTGGCAAACCCCTCGCCATAATGCACCGCAGTAATCAGCGATACCCGTGCCCGCACCGATCTGCGCACCTCGCCCAGCACCAGATTTTCCGGCATCGCCAGATGCAGATGCGAATAAGGGGCACGGGAAATATGCACCACCTCGGTCCGGAAAGCGCAGGCACAATTCATCTGTGGAGCAAACAAACGTACGGTTAGGCCGGCACCGAGTTTCAGCACCATGGGTGAGCCATTAACGACGGGGGTAGAAACAATAATGCCCTGATTGGCGCGGTAACCGATCAGCAAGGCCTTGTCGCGGTCACTGGTATAACCATCAAAGTCCAGCTGCAGCGGCTGACCGGGCAACAAACGTAAATCTTCGAAACGCGTGCGTTTTTCTTCCATGTTCAAGGCCTGATTCACAATATCCTGTTCTCCTGAAGATCTGCCACGATTGTAGCCTAAGCACACAATACCGGCTTTGCCTTGCAGGACAATTATCGGTTAGTCATCATATCCGTACTGAGGAGCGCAAAATACCATGTTTGAGAAAAACGATTTAGTGCAATTAGTGACAATGACCATGCCCTTTGGCAAATATCAGGGCCGGTTGCTGATTGATATTCCCGAAGAATACCTGCTGTGGCTGAATAACAAAGGTATGCCGGATGGCAAACTGGGCCTGTTGCTGAGCCTGGCACTGGAAATAAAAATGAACGGATTGGAAGATATTCTGAACCCGCTGCGTAGCCGCCAACGCCCTGCTGTGTTCCACTCCGGGCCGGATACCCTGCAATAACACCCCTGTTGTGAGCCGCTGATGAAGACGCTTGGACTCCTGGAAACCGATGTACTGTACGCCGACCTGCAAACCGACTTCCGCTCGTATGGCCACCTGTTTACTGAATTTTTTCAGCGCTATGGCGTAGCACTGAATTACCGGTTTTATCAGATTCAGCAAGGGGAATTACCACAGCCCGGCGACTGTGATGCCTACCTGATTACCGGCTCCAAAGCCGGCGTCTACGATGATTTGCCCTGGATACCGCCATTACAGGCGTGGATTCGTGAGGCGTTTGCGCGTCAGGAAAAAATCATCGGTATTTGTTTTGGACACCAGTTACTGGCACACACACTGGGCGGTTTTGCCGCCCGCAGTCCGAAAGGCTGGGGGATTGGTGTGCGCAGCGAAACCATTCAGCAGTTGCCGGCCTGGCTGGACGATACCGCCGCTCAACTAACCCTGATTTACAGCCACCGAGACCAGGTGGAACGCCTGCCGCCAGCAGCCGTGCGCATAGCCGGCAGTGAATTCTGCGAAAACGCCGCCTTTGTTATTGGCGAGCAGGTGCTGGCATTGCAGGGACATCCGGAATTTACCCCGGCCTACACCCGCCGCTTACTGCCACGCCGGGAAACCTGTGTGGGTTCAGAGCTGCTGCAGCAAGGCTTAAACAGCCTGGAGCAACCCACCGATGCCGGCAGGGTGTGCAACTGGATGGCAACCTTTATCGGCGCACGTTTAGGAGCCTCTGAATAACTCTGCACAGCTCTGCGCGAGTCTTTCCGGGCTGTAGAGTAAGGCGGTGAACGCCGAGAATGGCGAGCCCTTTTCAAGTTCGCCAACGCCGCTATACGGCCCGGAAAGCCGCGCCCTGCGGGGATTGCAGGAAAGCCCTGACTCGGTGTCGCCGGGTTTTGACAGAACCCGCTATGCCTGCAACCCGGCTTCGTGATTCAGAACTTTCCTGCAATCCAGAGCGGGCACCGAGTTATTCAGAGGCTCCTTAAAGAAATTTCTGCACATACCAGCAGCTGGCCTGCTTGTGGTACTGCTGCTGGTCAGCCCAGGCCAGCCCCGCTTTTACCAGCTCTTCGGCCAGGCCTTGCCCACGCAGGGCAAAGGGCACATAGGTGCGGGTAAAATCAATATCCGAACCCGTCACTACATATTCCAGCACGCATTCGTGACCGTCTTTATTCAGCACAAAACGCTGCTGTTCGGGTTGATGTTCAATCATATTTCAGGATCCTCTGAATGCTTTAATGAATCCGGTGCGGCGCTAACTGCAGCTGCAACAGCCGCCGGCCGGCCAGAATTAATTCACCCGCATAGCGTTCATCTCCGGTGGAGGAAAACTCAAACCGGTAACGGCGCAGCAGCTGCCAGCCGGAGGGACGTGGACGGTTACTGGCGCCGACCACGGCCAGTTTGGGTAAGCGTTTAATCCGCAGGGATTCCAGCATCAGGGTGTCGTCCAGCAGCTGCACATCTTCCTGCTGACAATGCCGGCGCACCAGCGCCAGGGCCTGTAACTTGGCCTGCTGTTCACGGCTCCAGAACAGGAATAAGGCGGCCACCAGGGTGAGGAAAAATAACCAGCCTAGCATGTGATGAACTCTTTACTATTTCCGGCAGTGTACACCGCTGCTGCGGTTCTGGCAGCCTGTTAGCCGGCTTGGCTGCCGGCCTGGCCGTCACGGCGTGACGGCTTTTTGCGGACTGATGTATGCCAGCCTTGCAGGCTGGTTTAGCTGCCACTGCGTGGCAGCTTATGCGGGGCTCCGCCCCCGCGCCCCGATTGCGAGGAACTTATCCTCGCGCTCCAGCTTTGCGCTGTATAGCACGTATCCCTCATTCACCGTCATTGCCGACGGCCACGGATCGTAAGGCACGTCCTGTGCCACGATCCTCGCCCGGAATCATCCGGGCGGACCTGTCAATGACGATTCATTTCGGCGTGCTATAGGCGCGGTTAAAACCGCAGCGGCTACGCCGGAAAGGCTTTCTTGGGCGTGCTACGCACACAAAAAACGAAAACCGAAAACTCTTCCGGCCGAAGGCTGCGAAATAACGTTCAAGTTGCTGCGGTTTTTCCCCGGCCCATTCGGACTAGCCCGACGTTTGGCAAAGCCAATAGCATCGTTTGGATGATTCCAAACGAGCGGGTAAGGGCATGGACAATTTTGTTGGAACAAAATTGAACAGCCGAAGGCTGGCCCGCAGGGCGAAAGGCAGGATGCCTGAAGTCTCCCCCCTATGGCCGCGTATGCGTCATTGGCTTTGGTAAACGAGGCAACGACCAACGGGAGTAACAGCCGCAGGCTGGCCCGAAGGGCGAGCGAAGCGAGTAACCAGCTGGAACGCGGGCCAGAGAGGATTGTAAGGAGACCCCTCTTCTTACATTGGGGCTCAGGGCCGGTTTTTGCTCCTGCAAAACCGGCATTTCCACCATCCATGGCGGTAGCGGAGCCCCGCATCAGCTGCCACGCAGTGGCAGCTAAACCAGCCCGGCAGGGCTGGCATGCGATATCAGCGACTGTGGTCGAGTATATCCTCAACAATGTCCTGCTCTTCATGCAGATCATCCGCTTCCGGCTGCGGGTGCGGCAGCACCAGATTCAGGAAGATGGCCAGTAAGGCACACAGACTGACACCCTGCAGGTGCCACTCCGACGACCCCACCGCCATACCGCCAATGCCGAATACCAGCGTGGTCGCCACAATCACCATATTGCGCTGAGTGCTCATATCAACTTTGCCTTTGATCAGAATATTCATCCCCACCGCCGCGATGGAGCCAAACAGCAGGATCAGAATACCGCCCATCACCGGGGTGGGTACGGTTTGCAGCAGCACGCCGAACTTGGCCACGAAGGCCAGCACGATGGCGAATACGGCCGCCCAGGTCATTACCACTGGGTTAAAGGCTTTGGTCAGCATCACCGCACCGGTCACTTCGGAGTAAGTGGTGTTCGGCGGGCCACCGAATAATGAAGCCGCCGAGGTGGCCAGACCATCGCCCAGCAACGTGCGGTGCAGGCCGGGTTTTTCTACGTAGTTTTTACCGGTAACACTGCCAATGGCGAGTACATCGCCAATGTGTTCAATGGCCGGGGCGATGGCCACCGGCAACATAAACAAAATGGCGGCGAGGTGAAATTCCGGCATGATGAATTGCGGCACCTGTATCCAGCTGCTGTTATCAACAGCCGTCAGGTCCACCATGCCCATAAAGGCAGCAATGGCATAACCCACCGCCACACCGGCCAGAATCGGCACCAGCCGGAAAATGCCTTTGGCCAGAGTCGCTACCAGCAGGGTAGTCAGCAGTGCCGGCATGGACACCAGCATGGCATCGGCATAGGGAAACAAGACCGCCGAGGCATCGCCGGTTTTGCCCATCGCCATGTTCACCGCCACCGGGGCCAGTCCAAGGCCAATAATCATAATGATGGAGCCGGTGACCACCGGCGGCAGTAAGCGGTGCAGAAAACCCGGGCCGCGCCAGGCGACCATGCCGGCCAGAAAGACGTAGAGTAAACCGGCACAGAAGAGTGCGCCCATGGTCGCCGCCTGCCCCCACATCTGTACGCTGAACATAATGGGCGCAATAAAGGCAAAGGATGAAGCCAGAAATACCGGCACTGAGCGTTTGGTACTGAGCTGAAAAATCAGTGTACCGATACCGGCGGTAAATAACGCCACACTGGGATCCAGCCCGGTAATTAACGGCACCAGCACCAGTGCCCCGAAGGCCACAAACAGCATTTGCAGACCGGCTAACGGCAAGCGCCAGCCGCGGTACAGCGTTTCACCTGAGTTTTGCATGCTTCTCCCCTTGCGCCGGCAGGCCGGCATTCAGTTATCGGCCAGTAAAGCCGGCATTATTATTAGCCGTTACGACGGCATCTTTATTGGCCGCCATAACGGCATAATTATGAGCCGCCATAACAGCATGATTATTAACCGTTATAACGGCGTAATGACTGGCCGCTGAACACGGCGTAATTACTTGGTACCGAAAATCTTATCGCCGGCATCACCCAGGCCGGGAATAATGTAGCCGTCGGCGTTCAGATGGCTGTCGACCGAGGCGGTAAAAATTTCCACATCCGGATGCGCTTCCTGCACTTTTTTAATGCCTTCCGGTGCTGCTACCAACACCAGCGCGCGGATACTGGAACAGCCCGCCGCTTTCAGCAGGTCAATGGTGGCGACCATGGAACCGCCGGTGGCCAGCATCGGGTCAACAATCAGGGCAATACGCTGGTCGATGTCGTGGGCCAGCTTGTCAAAGTAGCTGACCGGCTGCAGGGTTTCTTCATCGCGGTAAATACCCACTACGCTGATTTTGGCACTGGGCACCAGCTCCAGCACGCCATCCAGCATGCCTAAACCAGCACGCAGAATGGGTACCACGGTGATTTTTTTGCCGCGGATACGCTCTGCTTCAATCGGGCCGCACCAGCCTTCAATGATGTAGTTTTCCAATTCCAGGTCGCGGGTGGCTTCGTAAGTCAGCAAGCTGCCCACTTCTGCGACCAACTGGCGGAAACTGCGGGTGCTCAGGGATTTGGATCGCATCAAACCAATTTTATGGCGCACCAGTGGGTGGCGGATCTCATGTACGCTCATGCATGCCTCATTCTGTCGTTCGGGTACAATAACGGCGCGATTTTCGCACAGCACCGGAATGCGTGCGACGCAAAATTTAACTGAATGGTCAGATTGACCCGTTACCCTACCCGGAGACCCCCCATGCCACGCGCCTGCGCCCGCCATATTCTGGTGAAAACCCGCGATGAAGCGGAAAAAATCAAAGCTCTGCTGCAGAAAGGCGGCGATTTCGACAAACTGGCGCGCCAGTATTCCACCTGCCCGTCGGGCAAGAAAGGCGGCAGCCTGGGAGAATTCAGTCAGGGGGATATGGTGAAGGCTTTTGATGAAGTGGTATTCAAAGGGCCGTTATTGCAGGTGCAGGGGCCGGTGAAAACCCGCTTTGGCTGGCATCTGATTGAAACCATTTACCGCAGTTAAAGCGCCTGCACTTTGGCCAGGGCATACACATCAAAGCGGTTGGCTTTGCCGGTTAAGGCATAAGAGGGTGCGCGGCCGGCCAGCGGGGCCGCTTTACGGGCGCGCTTTACCACCACCCGGCAGCGGGCACAGGCCAGTGCTTTTTCCAGCAGATCATCGGCGTCAGTGTCCTGCCCCACCACGGCCCGGAACGCCTGCATATCTTTTTTAACCTGCGCCGTTTGTTTGTCGTCGTGCTCAAACATCGGGTCCAGATACACCACATCCGGCTTGTGGGCCGGGTCGGCAACCGGCTGCAATAATTCATGACTGCTGCCGTACTGCAGGGAAATGCGGGCAATAATATCGGCAATGTCCGGGTCGGCAGCGGCACGCTGTAAGCCATCGGCCAACAAAGCGGCGACCACCGGCTGCCGTTCCTGCGCGAAGACCCGGCAACCCAGCGTAGCTAACACAAAGCTGTCGCGCCCCAGCCCGGCGGTGGCATCCACCACCGTGGGTTTATAAGCTGAAATACCAATGGCTTTGGCAATATCCTGCCCCTGCCCGCCACCAAATTTACGCCGGTGGGCGGCAGCCCCTTCGGAAAAATTGACCTGTACGGCTGTGCGCGGGAAATTACCCTGTTTCAGGCTTAAACCCTGCTCATCCAGACACAGATAAAACTGCTCATCGTCCGGTAATACTGTGGCCAGGGTAAAACCATACTGGGCCGCCAGCTGCTCGGCCCGCCGTTGCTGGCGGTTGTCCTGCACAATTAACCGCGGCGTCATGGCCCGCTCAGCCGACAAAGAATAAAAACAGCACCGACCCCAGAATCAGGCGGTACAGCACAAAGGGCAACATGCCAATGCGGTTAATAAAGGCGAGGAAGTAATAAATACACAGCCAGGCACTCACCGCTGACAGCGCTGCGCCAATCAACAGCGCCTGCCAGTCAACCGGTAATAAAGAGTCGCTAAGCTCCAGGGTTTTTAAACCACCGGCGGCCAGAATAAGCGGAATGGACAGCAAAAAAGAAAAATGCGCCGCATCACTGCGCTGCATACCCAACAGCAAAGCAGCGGTAATAGTAATACCAGAGCGCGAGGTGCCGGGTACCAGTGCCAGTGCCTGTGCCACACCAATAACCAACACCATCAGCAAGGTGATCTGGGTGATGCCGATCGTCCCATGACGACGGTCAGCAAAGCCGAGCAAAATACCAAAGCCAATGGTGGTCCAGGCAATCACTTCCACCGAACGCAGGTTATCTTCAATCCAGTGGTTCAGCAGCCATCCCGCCAGGCAGGCAGGAACAGAGGCGACAACAACATACCAGGCCAGACGCCCATCGGCGGAAGGATTACGGGTAAATCCGGTGGTCAGCCAGCCCTGTGTTAAACGCACAATATCGCGGCGGAAATACAGCATCACGGCGGCCAGCGTACCGACGTGCACAGCGACATCGAAGGCCAGTCCCTGATCGCTCCAGCCCAATAATTTTGACGGCAGAATAAGGTGGGCAGAACTGGAAATCGGCAGAAACTCAGTCAAGCCCTGCAATAACGCCAGTACAATAATTTCCAGTAAATCCATAGCGGGTATTAATCCTTAATCACGACGCAGTAAACTGGGCTGTTCAGCCAGTTTTTTCCAGGCCACCGACTCCCGCAGATACACGGGCTGGTGTTGTTGCGGGTCCGCAAACTGTTGGTTGTCCCAGGCTTGTTGTGCCAATGGCAGCATCACATCGGCTTGCGGTTTTACCGCAGCCCAGCGCTGCTCCAGATGTGCCAGGGCGGGCAAGGCCAGGCCATCACCGGCGAGAACACCGGTAAAATCCTGCACTTCCTGCAGACATTGCTCCGGCGCACCGACTTTCTCGGTTCCCACTAACCGGCAGGTCGCACCTTCGCGCTGATAACAACCCCAGAATACTTCGCCCATATGGGCATCCATAATGGCCATCACCTGCTGCGCGTCACTGCTATTAAATACCGACTGCGCCACCGCCTGTAATGAAGAAATACCAGCCACCGGAATATTCAGCGCCAGTGCAATTCCCTGCATTACCGAAGCGGCAATACGGATACCGGTAAAGGACCCCGGACCACAACCGTAAGCAATGCCCTGAATAGCGGTTTTGCGGATACCGGCCTGACGGACAATATCATCCACCATAGGTAATAAGCGCTGGGCATGACGCCGCGGCTGTTCTTCAGTGATATGCCAGTTCTGATTATTGGCCAGCAAGGCAACCGAACAAAGGGTGGACGATGCATCCAGAACGAGTAGACAGGTCATAAACGGGGTCACGGCGAAAATTCGCCGGCGAGTATATCACAACCTTTCAGGAGCCTGAGAATAACCCTGCACCACACAGCGCGGGGCTTTCCTTGCTGCAGAGCAGATAAGGCAGATAACAAAAACCCGGCCGGAGCCGGGTTTTTGTTGCAGCAGGAACGGTTTAAGAAGCCTGTTCCGGAGTCGCTGCCGGAGCGGTCGCCGCTTTTGGCGGACGACCACGACGCTTCGGCGCTGCGGCGGTAGCGGTAGTGGCTTTGGCCGGACGACCGCGACGCTTCGGTGCTGCGGCGGTCGCGGTAGTGGCTTTGGCCGGACGACCACGACGCTTCGGTGCTGCGGCGGTAGCGGTAGTGGCTTTAGCCGGACGGCCACGACGCTTCGGAGCAGCGGCAGCAGTAGCAGCTTTAGCCGGACGACCACGACGCTTCGGTGCGGCGGCGGTTGCCGTAGTGGCTTTGGCCGGACGACCACGACGCTTGGGCGCCGCTTCAGCAGCCTTTACTACGGTAGTCGCTTTGGCTTTCAGTTTTTTCGCAGCAGCATTGGCCTTGGCTTGTTCTTTACCAGCCTGGGCTTTCACTTTAACGCCATCCGCTTTAGCACGAGCTTTACGCCATTTAGCGGTAAAGGCTGCAATGGCTTTGGCCAGATCGGCTTCTGCTTTGGCCGCCAGTTTGGCTTCAAACGCAGCAACGGCTTCCTGGGCTTTGGCCGCTACGGCTTCCGCCTTGGCTTCAATCTGTGCCGCTTTAGTGGCTACTTTTGCCGTGCGCACAGCCGCTTTCAGCGCCTGCAGCTTTTCTTTTTCTGCATTTAATTTAGCCGTCGCCGTTACACTGGCGCGTTTGGTTGCCGGTGTGGTTGCTTTGGCTTTAGCGGCTTGTGCTTTCGCGAGTGCAGCAGCCACTTTTGCATCCTGTGCGCTGACTGCCAGCACGGCTTTTTCTTCGGCTTTTAATGCCGCCGCGACGACTGCAGGAACCGCAGCAACGGTTTTAGCGGCTACTTTTGCTGCAGGTTTGCGACCGCGTTTCGCCGGTGCTTTTTTTGGTCTGGCCATAAATGAGATCCTCGGAGATTTTGCTGTCTGGGCTTTTTCCACTGGCACTATTATTTATGTGCGCAGCTAACGCAAACAATAATAGTATTTTTATTTAAGAAAACCAAAAAATATTATCGGTTAATAAACCTGCCTGAACATTAAAGACAATAGCGATGGTCTGCCACACATTATAAGAATCTGAGATATATCATCCGGCTTAGCCGGCAATATCCTTAACCCCTTTTTAACTTATTGATTTTATTGGTTTATAAACCATGCCCGTGAACAATAAACAAAACAGCGGGTACTGTTACCGGCATAAAAAAAGGGCCTGACGGCCCTTTTCTTAAATGCAGCGGCCGATTCAGGCCAGTGCTTTCATCACCCGGTCGGTGATTTCCTGCAGTGAACCAACACCCGCAACGTGCACATACTGAGGTGCAGATGCACCTTTTTCTGCCTGCAGCTTCTTATAGAAGCTGACCAGCGGTGCAGTCTGATCGTGATAAATAGCCAGACGCTTGCGTACGGTTTCTTCTTTATCGTCGTCACGCTGAACCAGATCTTCACCGGTTTCATCGTCTTTGTCTGCCGCTTTTGGCGGATTATAAACAACGTGATAAACACGACCAGAACCCGGATGCACACGACGGCCGCTCAGGCGCTTAACGATTTCCTCGTCAGCCACGTCGATTTCAACCACATGATCAATAGCAACACCGGCTTCCAGCATGGCCTGAGCCTGCGGAATAGTGCGCGGGAAACCATCAAACAGAAAACCATTGGCACAATCGGCTTGCTGAATACGCTCTTTTACCAGACCGATAATAATATCGTCGGATACCAGACCACCGGTTTCCATAATCTCTTTTACTTTCAGGCCCAGCTCGGTACCGGCTTTAACAGCGGCACGCAGCATATCGCCGGTTGAGATTTGCGGAATGGCAAATTTTTCGCAGATGAACTGTGCCTGAGTGCCTTTACCGGCACCGGGCGCGCCCAACAGAATTACGCGCATGCGCATACTCCTCGTGGTTAATGGAAACTGTCCGTCAGGTCAGAAAATTGTACAAAATTCAACCAGTCAGGGAAAAAATAGGCCTAACCTTACTCCGTGGCGTGAACTTGCTCAAGAGATTGCATGAAAAATGCCGGGCAAGTCAGGCCAGACTTTAGTCTGGCCACGGCCGGAAAAACGCGCCGGAGCCGCGCGCTGTCTGGCTCCGGCCAATCGGGGCATTAACCGGTATTACGCATTCCCGCCGCAATACCAGCCATGGTTACCTTTAAGGCGCGTTCCACTTCGGTACTGATCACTTCCTGTTCCTGGCGTTCGCGGTACAGCAGCTCAGCCTGCAGATAATGCAGCGGGTCGGTATAAGGATTGCGCACCTGCATGGACTGTTGCAGCGCCATATTATTCTGCAATAAATGGTCCTGCTGCAGCACCTGCAGCACCAACTGCCGGATATTATCCAGACGCTGACGTAATACACTGCCCAGCGGTTGTAATTCCGCCTGCACCAGCCGCGCTTCGTAATACTGCACAATGGCGGTATCGGCTTTGGAGACCACCATTTCCAGCATATCAATATAGGTGCGGAAGAATGGCCATTGCTGATACATGGCGCGTAATTCATCCAGGCCAGCGTTATCAACCGCTTGTTGCAGGGCGTTATCCGACCCCAGCCAGGCGGGCAGCATTAAACGCATCTGGGTCCAGGCAAAAATCCACGGAATGGCGCGTAATGATTCAATGCCGCCACCGCTTTTACGCCGTGCCGGCCGGCTGCCCAGGGCTAATTTGCCTAATTCCTGCTCGGGCGTTGCGGCGCGGAAATAGCGGACAAAATCGGGATTTTCCCGCACCATCGCCCGGTACGAAGCCACGCCGTCGGCGGCCAGTTGCTGCATCCGTGAGCGCCAGGCCGGTAATGGCGGTTGCGGCGGCAATAAATTCGCCTCCAATACCGCCGCCACATAAATCTTCAGATTCAGCCGCGCCACATCGGGTAAACCGTATTTAAAACGGATCACTTCGCCCTGTTCGGTTACCCGCAAACCACCGCGTACTGAACCCGGTGGCTGAGCCAGAATGGCGCGGTGCGCCGGACCACCGCCACGGCCAACGCTACCACCGCGGCCATGAAATAAACGCAAACGAATAGTGTGATCGGCCGCCACGGCTGCCAGTGCTTCCTGCACCTGATATTGCGCCCACACCGCGGCCAGCTGGCCGGCATCTTTAGAGGAATCGGAATAGCCGATCATAATCTGCTGGTGCCCCTGGCAATAATCCCGGTACCAGTTCACCGACCAGAGTTTCTGCATGCGCGCCGGGGCTTGTTCCAGATCACTCAGGGTTTCAAATAACGGCACAATGGGCAGATGATCGCGTACACCACAGGCCTGTAATAACAGCGCCACGGCGAGAATATCGGACGGTTCACCAGCCATGGAAATAATGTAACAGGACACACCGTCACCGGCGTCGCTGGCCAATACCTGCATGGTATCCAGCACTTCCTGCGTATCCGCCGACGGCGTCCAGCGGTTGGGTATTAATGGCCGCCGCGATGCCAGTTCACGCAATAAAAATTCCTGTTTTTCATCTTCGCTCCAGCTCAGATAATCGCCCCAGTTATACCAGGCACAGATTTCGGCCAATACGGCACTGTGGCGGGTCGATTCCTGACGCACATCCAGCTTGCCCAGGGTTAAACCAAAGCAGGCAATCCGCCGCAAGGTATCCAGCAAATGACTGTCAGCAATACGTTGCGAACCGACACTGACGAGGCTGTCGTAACAATGCTGCAACGGCTGGCGTAAGGCTTCAGGGTCGAGCAACGGCTGACGTTCACTGTCCTGGCCACGGGCGCGGGCGGCCGCCCAGCTGCGGGTATCTTCCAGCTGCTGACGCAACTGATGCAAACAACTGCGATAGGGTTCTGCCCCCGCCTGCGGATACTGATGGCGGAATTCCGCACTGGCCTGGCTCATGGATAACTGGGCAATCAGCTGTTCGATATCGCGCAGATATAAATCCGCCGCCATCCAGCGCGCCAGATACAGCACTTCACGGGTAACCACCGAGGTCACATTGGGGTTACCGTCGCGGTCGCCACCCATCCAGGAAGAAAAACGCACCGGCGCTGCCGTTAAAGGTAATGGGTCGGCGCCGCGGCGATGCAGTTCGGCATCGAGGTCGCGCAATAACGCCGGCACCGCATACCAGAGCGAATTTTCGATTACCGCAAAGCCCCACTTGGCTTCGTCGACGGCGGTCGGGCGCACCTGACGGATTTCATCGGTGTGCCAGATTTCGTCAATTAATTCACCCAGCTGCTGCTCCAGGGCGGCCAGTTGCGGATGGTCATCGCGCAGGTCATCGCGTTGTTGTAATAAGCGGGCAATATTGTCGTATTTCTGAATTAGGGTACGGCGGGTAATTTCGGTGGGGTGAGCGGTTAACACCAGCTCAATATTGGCAGCGGCAATCTGTTCACTGAGCGCCGCACCATCAATACCCTGTTGCTGCAAACGATCCAGCAACTGGCTGAACATGGCATCGGTATCATCAGTGCCCGTGGTCTGGCGGCGCCAGCTGACGCTGTGTTGCTGCTCGGCAATATTGGCCAGATTTAAAAACTGATTAAAACCGCGCACCACCGGCACCAGCGACTGGTCGGGTAAATTCTGTAATAACTGCAACAGGATATCGCGTTCGGCACTGGCGCCGCTGCGGGCTTTTTTGGCTTGTTTGCGGATCTGCTCAATCTGCTCCAGCATGGCCGCGCCATACTGGTCACCGATGGTTTGCCCTAACAGGCTGCCCAGAATCCGGACTTTATCACGCAGTACCGGATCGAGTTGCTGTGTTGCTGTCTGACTCATAACCCACTCCCCACATTGATGGTTTCAGTGTGGAGAAAAATCGGGTGAGTGCAAGTGAAAAAGCCGATTTAAAACACTGCTGCCAGAAGGGCATGACAGCGGCCGTAAAAAACGGATCAGCGGCCCTGTTTTTTCGCCAGCTGCCAGGCGGCTTCCATGCTGGCCGGGGTGGCTTTATGCCAGCCGCCCTGGCGGCCCACCTGCTCTTCCACCACGGCAAAGCGCTGGTAAAAACGCTGATTGGTACCGCGCAGGGCCAGTTCCGGGTTTACCTGCAGGTGGCGGGCTAAATTGGTGACGGCAAATAGCAGATCACCGATTTCCTCTTCCAGCCGCTGCGGGTCGCGGCCCGGCAATTCGGCTTCCACTTCCGCCAGTTCTTCATGAATTTTGGCCACCACGCCCTGAATATTGTCCCAGTCAAACCCAACGGCGCCGGCTTTTTTCTGCAGTTTTACCGCCCGGCTCAGGGCCGGCAGGGTAACGGGCACATCATCCAGCAGGCGTTCCGGCACTCTGGGCTTGCCGGCCTTTTCCTGTTGTTTAATGGCGTCCCAGTTGGCATTAATCTGCGCGTCTTCCGGCGTAATACCCGGGTCACGTTCACTGTGCAGCGTGCCGGCCGGAAAGACATGCGGATGCCGGCGGATTAATTTTTCCACCAGCCGGTGAATAATGGAGTGCAGGTTAAATAATTGCTGCTCATCCGCCATCTGGCCGTAAAAAATCACCTGAAATAACAGGTCACCCAGTTCTTCTTCCAGATGCGGCCAGTCCTGTCGCTCAATGGCGTCGGCCACCTCGTAGGCTTCTTCCAGGGTGTGCGGCAAAATACTGGCAAAATCCTGTTTTAAATCCCACGGGCAGCCGGTGTGCGGGTCACGCAGGCGGCGCATCAGGTACAGCAAATCATCCAGACTGTGCATCAGCGCGCTCCTGCCCGCACCCGGCGGGCTGAAATAACATTGGGCAACTGGGCAATGCGGGTCATCAGACGGCCAAACCGTTCCAGACTTTCCACTTCCACCGTCAGCTGCATACTGGCGGTATTTTCGCCCTGATTGGACGAGGTATTTACCGAGGTCACATTCACCCGTTCATTGGCCAGCAAGGCGCTGACATCGCGCAGCAAACCGGTCCGGTCATAGGCCTGAATCAGCATATCCACCGGATAAGTACGGTTGGGTTTATTGCCCCAGCTTACCTGCAACACGCGCTGAGGTTCGCTGATTTCCAGATGCAATAAGTTATCGCAGTCACTGCGGTGAATGGTGACACCACGTCCCTGGGTGACATAACCACGGATATCATCGCCCGGCACCGGCTGGCAGCATTGCGCCAGCAGGGTCACCAGATTGCCGACCCCTTCAATATAAATATTGTTGTCGTTGGCTTTGCGGTCCTGTTCCGGTTTCCGCAGCAGCGGTAATTCCTGCTGGGTCTGACCGGTATCGGCCCGCCGCAGCACGGCGGTAACAATCTGACCAACGCGCAAATCACCGGCACCAATGGCAGCGAACATATCGTCGACCGATTTCATGTTCATATCGCCAGCGATTGGCGTCAGTGGTTCATTGGCCAGATCCAGACGATCGAGTTCGCGTAATAACAACTGGCGGCCTTCTTCGACGTTCTGATCACGGGCCTGCAATTTAAACCAGTGCGCCACTTTGGCACGGGCGCGGCTGGTATGCAGATAACCGGCTTCCGGATACAACCAGTCGCGACTGGGGTGGCCGTTGGGGCTGGTCAGAATTTCCACCTGCTCGCCGTTTTTCAGCAAATACGTCAGCGGTACAATGCGGCCGTTAACCTTGGCGCCGCGGCATTTATTGCCCACTTCGGTATGCACCCGATAGGCGAAATCCACCGGCGTGGCGCGTGGCGGTAAATCCACCACATGGCCATCCGGGGTAAAGACATAAATTCGGTCGGGGTTAATGTCGGCGCCGAAATCCTGCGCTAATTCGGGTAAGTCACCCAGTTCTTCGTGCCATTCCAATACCTGCCGCAACCAGGTAATTTTCTGTTCGTAACCCTGATCTTTGGCGTTGATATCGGTGCCTTTATATAGCCAGTGCGCACACACGCCCAGTTCGGCATCTTCGTGCATCTGATGGGTGCGGATCTGCACTTCCAGAACTTTGCCTTCCGGCCCCACCACGGCGGTATGCAAGGAGCGGTAACCGTTTTCTTTCGGGTTGGCGATGTAGTCGTCAAATTCGTTGGGAATATGCCGCCACAAACCATGCACAAGCCCCAGCGCGGCGTAGCAGTCTTTTAATTCCGGCACCAGAATCCGCACCGCGCGGATGTCGTAAATCTGCGAAAAATCGAGATTTTTCCGGCTCATTTTGCGCCAGATACTGTAGATATGTTTTACCCGGCCATAGACATCACATTTAATGCCGGCACCGAGTAATTCATCACGCAGGCGCTGCACCACATCGTCAATGTAATCCTGCCGGGCCAGGCGTTTTTCATCCAGCAGGCGGGCAATTTTCTTATAGGCCTCCGGCTGCATATAACGGAAGGCCAGGTCTTCCAGCTCCCATTTCAGATGGCCGATACCCAGGCGGTGCGCCAGCGGCGCATAAATATTAAAGACTTCTTCGGCGACTTTACGGCGCTTGTCTTCCGGGCCGTCTTTCACGGCACGGATGGCCGAGGTACGTTCGGCCAGCTTGATTAACGCCACCCGCACATCGTCGATCATGGCGACCAGCATTTTGCGCAGGTTATCCACCTGTGCCTGACGCTGGCCCAGCACCACTTCATCGCCGGAATTCTGAATGGCGCTGATGGCCGCCATGCGCAACACGCCTTCAATCAGCTTGGCGACTTCGGCGCCGAAATCACGTTCCACTTTCTGCAGCGCCAGCCGCCCTTCGCGCACCGCGCGGTACAGAATGGCCGCCACCAGCGATTCGGTGTCCAGGCGCAGATCCAGCAGAATCTGCGCCATTTCCAGACCCATCTGCACACTGTCAATGGACCAGTAGGTACGGTTGACAATGGCTTCATCAGACAGCTGTTTGGCCAGCGTCAGCGCCCGCCCCAGGGTGTCCGGATCTTTTACATCGTAGGCTTGCTGGATACTGTCGAGCCAGCTGGCAACGTCCAGTGAACCATCGTGTAACAGCGGATGGTCGTCACGCACCTTAACCATGTCGTTTTGCCTTCCGTTCCAGTAATACCATGGTTTCCACATGATGAGTCTGCGGAAACATATCCATAATGCCGGCCCGCACCACCTGGTAGCCGGCCGTTATTAATACATTCAGATCGCGGGCCTGAGTGGCCGCATCGCAGGCCACATAGAGAATGCGCGGCACCTGCCGCTGCAGCAGCTCCTGCATAATGCCGGCGGCGCCGGCGCGGGGCGGATCGAGCAGCACCGCTGCCGGACCGGGCAGCTCGCGCAAGCCGTCATTACCGCTTAAATCGGCGCAGCGGGCGTGCAACGGCAACTGTAATTGCTGCGCCTGTTGCTGCAGGCTGGTAACCATGGATTCATCACCTTCCACCGCCCACACCTGCTGCGAGCGTTTGGCCAGTGGCATGCTGAAATTGCCATGACCGGCGAACAGATCCCAGATCACCTCATCGGGCTGCGGCTGCAGCCAATCGAGCGCCTGTTGCACCATGGCGCGGTTTACGGCGCCATTTACCTGGATAAAATCGTCCGGCTGAATCTGCAGCGGCAGTTCGTCTACCAGGTGATATAACGGTTCCGCCGGCGCAGGCCACAGCAACTGCGGTGCGGCCTGTTTGTCGGTTTTCAGCCACAGCTGCAACGGCAGACTGCCGGCGGTTACAGTGCCCTGCAGCCAGTCAATTAACGAGGTCTGATCCGCGTCACTCAGGGGTTTTAAAATCCGCAGCACCAGGGCCAGGGCGTTATCCGCGACAATGACTTCAATCTGGGTAATGTGCGCCCGCCCCTGCAACTGCCCCAGCTGCTCGCGCCAGTGCGCCCAGTTAAGCGCCGGGTGCGCCGGTAACACCAAGCATTCATCAATATTGGTCAGATGCGCCGAGGCGGCTTCGCGGAAGCCGACAAAGTTTTCGCTTTTCTGCTGGCTGAAACGCACGCCCAGGCGCGCCTTACGCCGGTAATGCCAGGGTTCGGCCTGAATGGGTGGCTGCCAGTCGGGCACGCTGATGTTCTGCCGACTGAATTCCCGCGCCACCCGCTCCTGCTTAAAACCAAGCTGCGCCGGATACTGCAGATGCTGCAGATCGCAGCCGCCGCAGCGCTGGTAATGCGGACAAAGGGGTTCGGTACGCTGCGGGGATGGGGTCTGAATGCTCAGCAGGCGGGTTTGCCACACCTGCCGGCGCCGGCCATTTAGCACCACTTCAACGGTTTCACCGGGCAGCGCGCCCGGTACAAAGTAGATGTCGCGGTTACGCCGCGCCACGCCCTCGCCTTCTGAGGTCAGATTATCGACCGTCAGGGTCAGGCGCGTGGTTGAAGTTGCAGGTTTCACCAGCGCTCCTCAGATTAAAGAACCAACCGCAGGTATGGGTGCGGCGGCGTTACGGCGCTCAATATGAGGGCAACGGCAGAATTTGCAAGCCCGTCAGGCCCTTACTGTGGCGCAAACACACCGGACGATAAATAACGGTCACCGCGGTCGCAGACAATCACGACAATGGTGGCATGCTGCAGCTGTTGTGCCAGCCGCAATGCCGCCGACACCGCCCCACCCGAGGAAACACCGCAGAAAATGCCTTCTTTACGCGCCAGTTCGCGCATGCAGTGTTCGGCTTCCTGCTGGGTGATATCCATCACCGTATCCACCCGCTCGCGCTCAAAAATGGTCGGCAGGTATTCCTCTGGCCAGCGACGGATACCGGGAATAGAGGCGCCATCGGAGGGCTGCAGGCCAACAATCTGCACCTGCGGATTCTGTTCTTTCAGGTACTGCGAAGTGCCCATAATGGTGCCGGTGGTGCCCATGGAGCTGACAAAATGGGTCACCCGGCCGCCGGTCTGGCGCCAGATTTCCGGGCCGGTGCTGGCGTAGTGCGCGGCCGGATTATCGGTATTACCAAACTGATTCAGCACCTTGCCCTCGCCACGGGCTTCCATCGCCAGCGCCAGATCGCGCGCACCTTCCATGCCGTTATTCACCAGAATCAGTTCGGCACCGTAGGCCTCCATGGCCCAGCGCCGTTCCATGGTGGCGCTGTCCGGCATAATCAGAATCATGCGGTAGCCTTTAATGGCCGCCGCCATCGCCAGCGCGATGCCGGTATTGCCACTGGTGGCTTCAATTAAGGTATCGCCGGGCTGAATCACACCACGGGCTTCGGCGTTGGCGATCATCGCCAGCGCCGGGCGGTCTTTAACCGAGCCGGCCGGATTATTGCCTTCCAGCTTCAGCAGAATGGTATTGCTGTTGCCGGCCGGCAGCAGACGCTGCAAACGCACCAGCGGGGTGTTGCCAACGGTGTCGGCAATGGTGGGATACTGAAAGTCGGTCACGGCAGGCCCTGTCTATATAACCAAAGGGCGCACAGTTTACCTGTGCACAGGGGCAGAAGGTAATATCCCTTCGATCTTTACTTATATCAGGCTGAAGGCTGGAGACTGGCCCGGCGCAACGATTGCACCGCCGTCCGGCGGGCTTTATTCTGGCCGCACTTTCGCGTTGAGCTGCCGGCATGAACCACTGGACCATTCAGAACCGCATCCTGTTTTTAGCCCTGCTGCCCGGGGTGCTGGTAACGCTGGTGCTGGGCATTTTTTTTATGTCGGAGCGCGCCCGGGATTTAAACAACCTGCTGGAAGAGCGCGCGCTGGCGATGGTGAAGCAGCTGGCGCCGACCTCGGAATACGGCGTGATGACCGGCAGCAGCGGTATTCTGCAGAATATTTCCAACAATATGCTGGAAGAACAGGATGTGCGGGCGGTCAGTATCTACAACCCGGACATGGTCATCATGGCGCACGCCGGCCCACGCATGCACACCGAACGGCTGGGGCAGCAACAACTGCTGGATGGCCAGCTGCTGCTGCAACGTACCGAGGAGTCGGTGCGGGTACGCGCACCGGTGTATGCCCAGAACCTGATTATCGACGATGAATTCAACAGTTTTGCGGTACAGCCGACCGGCCCGTTACAGGTGCTGGGCTGGGTTGAACTGGAACTGTCGCTGAACAACACCCGCTTACAGCATTTCCAGCATCTGGCGTCCTCCCTGACGGTAATCGCCCTGGCGCTGCTGATCTGCAGCTTTATCGCCCTGCGCTTCAGCCGCCAGGTATCACAACCCATGCAGCACATTGCCCGGGCCATGAAAGATCTGGAAAACGGCAAGCTGGATACCCGGGTGCATGTGCAGGCAGGGGCCGAATTTGTGCAGCTGGCCTCGGGCATTAATGCCATGGCCAGCGCTCTGCAGCGGGCCAATACCGAGCACCAGCACAACCTGGAACAAACCACCCGCGATCTGCAGGAAACCCTCGACGAGCTGGAAATCCGCAACCGCGAACTGGCCATCGGCCGTAAAGAAGCGCTGGAAGCCAGCCGCATGAAATCGGAATTTCTGGCCAATGTCAGCCATGAAATCCGCACCCCACTGAACGGCATTATCGGCTTCAGCGAGCTGCTGGCGCGCACCCAGGTTAACGACCGTCAGGCGGATTATCTGGCCACCATTCATAATTCCTCAACCGACCTGCTGAAGATCATCAACGATATTCTCGACTTATCAAAAATCGATGCCGGCAAGCTGATTATTGAACACACCGATATCAATCTGCGCGATGTACTGGAAGACGTGCTGACCGTGCTGGCACCGGAAGCCGGTAACAAAGGGCTGGAACTGAACTACCTGATTTATTCCGATGTGCCGCTGCACATTCAGAGCGACCCGCTGCGCCTGAAACAGGTGCTCACCAACCTGATTAATAACGCCATTAAATTTACCGAGCGCGGCTCGGTGAACGTGCGGGTGTCGGTGATCAGCCAGAATAACAACCGCGCCGGCATCCGCTTTGAAATTCAGGATACCGGTATCGGCATGAGCGACGCCCAGCTGGGCAAAATCTTCACCGCCTTTACCCAGGCCGATGCCAGCACCGCACGCAAGTTTGGCGGTACCGGGCTGGGGCTGATTATTTCACGCGCGCTGGTCGAAGCCATGCACGGTGACATTCAGGTCAGCAGCCAACCGGGCCGCGGCTCCACCTTCAGTTTCCATATTGAAGCCGGCCTGCAGCCCAACCCGCAGGATGATCTGCCACCGCTGCCGGGGTTACGGCTGGCCCTGTTGGAACCGGCAGTGATGAACCGGATGAACATTGCCAGCCTGTTGCAGCAATGGCAGATCGACCACACCGATTATGAGCATCTGCCTCAGTTGCAGGACGCGCTGGAACAAGAAGGTGCGCCGCCCTGGCAGGGGCTGATTATCAGTATCGGCCGTCATCTGCCCGATTCCGAAGCCGTGCGTAAACTGCTGCATCAGGTCCGTCAGCAAGGGCTGCCGGTCATCGCCCTGACCGAACCCGGCAGCAGCGACAGTGCCGAAATATTGCTGCAGGCTGGTGTCAGTTTCAGCATCAGTCAGCCCTGCACCCGCCGGCATCTGTACCGGGTGCTGCGCCAGGCTCTGCAGCTGCCGGCCCTGCCTGGTCAGGGGCAGGATGCCGCCCGCAATAACGGCAACAAAGCCGCACCGGTAATTCTGGCGGTGGACGATAACGCCGCCAACCTGAAACTGGTGGTAACGCTGCTGCAGGAACTGCAGCTGCCGGTGCTGTCGGCCACCTCCGGACGCGAAGCCATTGATGTGGTGCGGCAGCAGAATGTTGACATGATTCTGATGGATATTCAGATGCCGGATATGAACGGCCTGGAGGCCACCGGTCATATCCGGGCGCTGACCGAACGCGGCAATATGCCCATTGTTGCCCTCACCGCCCACGCCATGGCCGATGAAAAAGAAGCCCTGCTGAAAGCCGGTATGAACGACTACCAGACCAAACCCATTTCACAGGAACAACTGGTTAACTGTATTGAACGCTGGACCGGTTTCCGCTGTACCATTCAGCCCGTGGCACCAGCCGTTGCATCGGCCCCCGCCCCGCTGTGTCACTGGGTGTTTGATACTGCCATCGCGCTGCGCCATGCCAATAACAAAGCCGACCTGGCCACCGATATGTTCCGTATGTTGCTGGATTCGCTGGCGCTGGATATGCCGGCCATTATGGAAGCCTGGGAAGAAGAGGATATGGAACAACTGCTGGAGCGGGTACACCGGGTACACGGCGCCACCCGCTACTGTGGCGTGCCCTGCCTGCGCAATACCCTGGAAAAACTGGAAACCGCCCTCAAAGCAGGCCAAAACAGCATGCTGCCGGACTTAATGCGGCAACTGGTGGAAGACAGCGCCAATCTGCAGCACTGGGCCCACAGCAATGACTGGGAAACCCTGTTACTGGAAGGTACTGCGGTCAGCGACTGAGCAGCGCAAAAGCCAGAATCAGCGCCCCTTCATCCGACAAACTGACCAGCGCCTGCTGCGCCCCCAGCTGCTGCAGACGCTGTAACGCCACGCCGTACAGCTGCACCTGTGGCGCACCGGCAGCATCGCGCAATATCTCCAGCTGCTGAAAACCAACCCCCTGAGCAATGCCGGTACCCAGCGCTTTGGCCAACGCTTCTTTGGCGGCAAACTGCTTGGCCAGAAAGTTCAGCGGCTGCGCCCGCTGGCGGTACAGCTGCTGTTCTGCCGGGGTCAGAATCCTTGCCACAAAGCGCTGCCCATGCCGCGCCACGGCCTGCTCAATGCGCTGGCTGTCGAGCAGGTCAGTACCGACCGCGACCACTCCGGCAACTCGGCCAGGCATACTCTGCAAGGTGGGAGGCGTAATGTTCATCAGCTGCGTAACCGCTTCAGGCGCGGCTGGTCGCCGCAGCCAGCAAAGCACGCATTTCCCGCACCGCTTCGGCCAGCCCGACAAACACGGCGCGCGCGACAATGGCGTGGCCGATGTTCAGCTCGTTCATACAGGGAATGGCGGCAATGGCCTCAACGTTGTGGTAATGCAGACCGTGGCCGGCATTCACAATTAAGCCACATTCATGGGCATAGGCGGCGGCCTGCTGAATGCGCTGCAATTCCGCCAGCTGTTCGGCTTCGGTAGTGGCATCGGCGTAGCGGCCGGTGTGCAGTTCGATCACCGGCGCGCCGGTGCGCACGGTGGCGTCGATCTGGGCAACGTCCGGGTCGATAAACAGCGACACTTCACTGCCAATGGCCTGCAGCCGTTGTACCGCGGCGCGGATATGGGCTTCCTGACCCACCACATCCAGACCGCCTTCGGTGGTGAGTTCTTCACGTTTTTCCGGCACCAGACAGCTGGCCGCCGGGCGCACCTCCTCGGCCAGGGTCAGCATGGCGTCGGTGACGGCCATTTCCAGATTCATCCTGGTGGACAGGGTTTTGGCCAGCACCAGCACATCGCGGGTCTGGATATGGCGGCGGTCTTCGCGCGGGTGCACGGTAATGCCATCGGCGCCGGCTTGTTCAGCGATAAAGGCCGCCTGCACCGGATCCGGGTAGATGGTGCCACGGGCCTGACGCAGGGTGGCCACATGGTCAATATTCACACCCAATAACACTCGTTGCGGATTTTTCACGGCAGTCTCCCGGTGGCGGCATCGGCCGCAGTTGGTGTTCCGGCCGCACGGGCCGGCAATAATAATTCGCGGCTGAGCAGCGGTTGCTGCAGCACATGATCAAGCGCCTGGCGCAATACTGCGCGCGCCAGGCGCCACAGCGGTAAGGCATTGGCACCGCTGGCAAACGCCAATAAATCAGCACCGGCCAGGCCACTGGCGGCGGGACTGAAACCCTGCCCCGGCACAAACCGGTAGTATTGCCCGGCCTGCAGCGGCTGACCGCTGCTGTCCTGTTGCCAGGAAAAACCATAGCCCAGCTGCGTCAGTAACTGTACTTCAAATAACCGTAACCAGGGGTCGGCCACCGGGCTGTTGTGCAGGCCGTTCAGGGTCGCCTGATAGGTTGCAAACAAGGCGGGCTGCGGCTCATGCCGGGGCAGTAATTTCACCAGCAGTTCGTTCAGATAAAAACCACAGAACAACGCGGTGTCCTGTAATGGCCAGCTCTGTTGCCGGTGCCAGCCTTTCAGCGCCGGCCAGTCCTGCGCCGGTTGCCAGTCGCCCTGATACAGAGTGAATAAGTCCGGTACGGTTTGTGGCCGGTTCAGCACCAGGCTTAAGCGGCCACGCTGGCTGCTGAACACATCCAGCAGCCAGTCCTGCTCGCGCAGCGGCTGGCGCTGCAGAATGATCAGCGCCTGCATGGCTTAACCGATGCGGTCGTCGTAACCCAGACTGCGCAGAGCGCGTTCATCGTCCGACCAGCCGGCTTTTACCTTCACCCACAGCTTCAGCATCACTTTGCAGTCAAACATCACTTCCATATCTTTGCGCGCATCCTGACCGATCTGCTTGATACGGGAACCACCATCACCAATCACAATGGCTTTCTGGGTCGCCCGCTCCACCAGAATCAGGGCGCTGATATCAATTAACGTGCCGTTATGCACAAACTCTTCAATTTCCACCGTCATGGCATAGGGCAGTTCATCGCCCAGCTGGCGCATGATTTTTTCGCGCACCAGTTCGGCCGCCAGAAAACGCGAGCTGCGGTCGGTAATCTGATCTTCCGGAAAGAAGTGCTGGCTTTCCGGCAGGTAGCTTTCAATCAGATGCTCCAGCCGGTCGACGTTGTGGCCGGTCTTGGCACTGAGCGGAATAATCTGCTCAAAATTATGTTTTTTACTGACTTCTTCCAGCCACGGCAGCAGCTCGTCTTTTTCTTTAACGAAATCGACTTTATTCACCACCAGCACCACCGGTGCCCGCTGACCTTTAATGGTGTTCAGCACCATTTCGTCTTCGTCGGTCCAGCGCATACGGTCGATCAGCATCAGAATTAAATCGACGTCTTTTACCGCTGTGGTGGCCGCTTTATTCATATAGCGGTTAATGGCTTTGTCCTGCAGTTTGTGAATACCCGGGGTATCCACATAAATCACCTGCTGATCGTCTTCGGTTTTAATGCCCAGAATCTGATGGCGGGTGGTTTGCGGCTTGCGCGAAGTAATGGATAACTTCTGGCCGAGAATACGGTTCAGCAACGTGGACTTGCCGACATTAGGCCGGCCGACAATAGCAACGTAACCGGTACGCTGGGTCATACAGTTTCCTTCCCGCCGGACGGGGTTTGATCAATTCCGAGTAACACCAGCATCTGCTGGGCCGCCTGCTGTTCTGCCGCGCGGCGGCTGTTGCCCCGGGCCACGACCGGTTGCGGACATTCCGGCACCCGGCATTCCACAGTAAAAATCTGTTCGTTGGTCGGGCCTTCTACCTGCAACACCTCATAAGCCGGCAGACGCGACTTATTACCCTGCTGATGTTCCTGCAGGCGGGTTTTCGGATCTTTGATCGGATCTTCCAGGCTCAGCAGATCCAGCCGCGGGCCAAACCAGCTTAAAATGCGGCCACGCACTTCCTCTAAACCGGCTTCCAGATACAGCGCACCGATTAAGGCTTCTACGGTATCGGCCAGGATGGAATCGCGGCGGTGGCCACCGCTTTTTAATTCACCGGAACCGAGCAGCAGAAAGTCGCCCAGATCCAGTTCGCGGGCGATTTCTGCCAGGGTTTCCCCTTTCACAATTTTGGCCCGCAGACGGCTGAGTTTGCCTTCTTTGGCTAAGCCGAACCGTTGGTACAGTTCTTCGGCAATCACAAAATTAAGAATGGAGTCGCCGAGAAATTCCAGCCGTTCGTTATTGGTGCCACCTTTGCTGCGGTGCGTCAGTGCCAGCAGCACCAGACTTTCATCGCGGAAGCGGTAACCGAGTCGTTGCGATAATTTAACTAAGGGATTATTCACTGGCTGAATTCTTGGTTTTGCGTAAAAGTAACCACCAGGTCGACATTACCCAGCCAGGTGCGGCGCATTTCATACTGCCAGTCCATCTGCACCCCGTTCTGGGCCGGACGGAAGGTCAGGCCGCTCATATCAACATCAATATTATTGCTGTCCATGCGTTCCTGAATAATACGTTTCAGCTGCGCCGGGCGCACTTCCGTGCGCTCGTCCGGGTTACTGTGCATTTTTTCCAGTACCGTGCTGATCATCTTATGATCCCAGTACATGGAAAATAACCCGAACGCGGCTTTCAGCAATAAGGCCACGCCCACCAGAATAATCAGCACCGATACCATCGACATTCCGCGTTGTTGCTGCATATCAGTCATCCACTTTAAGTACGGCGAGGAAGGCAGATTGTGGAATTTCCACATTGCCGATTTGTTTCATGCGTTTTTTACCTTCTTTCTGCTTCTGCAGCAGTTTCTTCTTCCGCGATACGTCACCGCCATAACACTTGGCAGTTACGTTCTTACGCAATGCTTTAACGGTAGTACGGGCCACCACCTGGTTGCCAATGGCTGCCTGAATGGCCACATCGAACATCTGGCGCGGAATTAATTCTTTCATTTTTTCGGTTAACGAGGCACCGCGGCGACGGACATTATCGCGGTGCATAATCACTGCCAGGGCATCGACTTTTTCACCATTAACCAATACATCCAGACGCACCAGCGGTGCCGCCTGGAAGCGCTTGAAACTGTAATCCAGCGAGGCAAAACCACGGCTGGCCGATTTCAGGCGGTCAAAGAAATCCATGACCACTTCGCCCAGCGGAATTTCATAGCGCAGGGAAACCTGTGAACCGGTGTACTGCATATCCATCTGCACACCGCGTTTTTCAATGCACAGGGAAATAACGTTACCCAGATAATCCTGCGGCACCAGAATATTGCACTCGGCAATGGGTTCACGCATTTCTTCAATGGAACCGGCGTCGGGTAATTTGGACGGGCTGTCGACCTGCAGGGTTTCACCTTTACGGGTAACCACTTCATAAATTACCGTGGGGGCGGTGGTAATCAGGTCAAGGTCGTATTCACGTTCCAGCCGCTCCTGAATAATTTCCATGTGCAGCATACCGAGGAAGCCACAACGGAAACCAAAGCCCAGCGCGTCAGAATTTTCCGGCTCATAAAACAACGAAGCGTCATTCAGCGACAGTTTTTCCAGCGCATCGCGGAAGGTTTCAAAATCATCTGAGGAGACCGGGAATAAACCGGCATACACCTGGGGTTTTACTTTCTGGAAACCTGGCAGAATCGGGGTTTCATCAGCAAATTTGGTGCTGACGATGGTATCACCCACCGGGGCGCCATGAATTTCTTTGATGCTGGCCACCAGATAACCCACTTCGCCGGTACCCAATATTCCGGTCGGGGTCATCTTCGGGGTAAAAATACCGATACCGTCAACGATATGATCGCGGCCGGTGGATTTCATCCGTACTTTATCGCCCTTGCGGATCACGCCGTTTTTAACCCGGATAAGGGATACCACGCCCAGGTAAGAGTCAAACCAGGAATCAATAATCAGCGCCTGCAGCGGTGCGTCCGGGTCGCCTTGCGGCGGCGGGATATGAGTGACCAGATCTTCCAGCACGTCTTCCACGTTAAGGCCGCTTTTGGCACTGCAACGCACGGCGCCGGTGGCGTCGATACCGATAATTTCTTCAATTTCCTGGGCGACTTTATCCGGATCAGCCTGCGGCAGATCCATTTTGTTCAGCACCGGGCGCACTTCCAGCCCCTGCTCAATGGCGGTGTAGCAGTTAGCCACCGACTGGGCTTCCACGCCCTGAGCCGCATCCACCACCAGCAGCGCGCCTTCACAGGCCGCCAGTGAACGGCTGACCTCGTAGCTGAAGTCAACGTGGCCGGGGGTATCAATAAAGTTGAGCTGATAGGTTTTACCATCACGGGCGGTGTAGTTGAGGGTAACGCTTTGCGCTTTGATGGTAATACCGCGCTCGCGTTCGATGTCCATGGAGTCCAGCACCTGAGCCTGCATTTCACGGTCACTGAGACCGCCACAGACCTGAATAAAACGGTCTGACAGGGTGGATTTGCCGTGGTCAATATGGGCGATGATGGAAAAGTTACGAATGTGGTCCAGCTGGCTCACAGAAAACAACCCGTTGCTCGTTAAAATGGGTTGCGATTTTACTTGAAAGGCGGGGTAAAGGCTATTTTGTGCCCACCGCCGGCCGGCGGTGGGCTGCAGGGCAGATTACGGCGCAATACGCAGCGGAATAAACATCGCCGCACCACGCCGCACAATGCGCATCGGCACGCTGCGGCCGGCCGGCAAACCCGCCACCACTTTGTCGAACTCTTCGACGGTACGCACCGGCTCGCCGTAAATCATGGTGATAATATCGCCATTGATCAGGCCAGCCTGAGCGGCGGTGCCCTGCAATACTTCACGCACCACCACACCATCACCAACGTTTTTACGCTGGGCCGGATTCAGGTCAGCCACTACCAGCCCCAGGCGGTTGCTGCTGCGTTCTTTCGGATTGCTGTTGTTCAGCGCCAGCTCGGCACTGTCAGCGTCCGGCAATGTACCGATGGTAACGCTCACTTTACGGCGTTTGCCGTTGCGCACCACATCCAGTGCCACTTTGCTGCCCGGTTTTACCCGGCCAACCTGATGCGGCAGATCGGACGACATATAAATTGGCTTGCTGTTGAAATGGGTGATGATATCGCCATTCTGCAGATCGGCATCGTCGGCCGGGCTGCCCGGTACAATCTGGGCCACCAGGGCACCGGCGGCTTTTTCCAGACCAAAGGATTCCGCCAGCTCTTTGCTCACTTCCTGAATCACCACACCCAGCCAGCCCCGGCTGACGCGGCCTTTTTCTTTCAGCTGCTCACTGACATCCAGCGCCACATTAATTGGAATAGCAAAAGACACGCCCATAAAACCGCCAGAGCGGGTATAGATCTGCGAGTTAATGCCCACTACTTTGCCATTCAGATCAAACAGCGGGCCACCGGAGTTACCCGGGTTAATGGCAACGTCAGTCTGAATAAAAGGCACGTAATTTTCGTTCGGCAGGCTGCGGCCTTTGGCGCTGACAATACCGGCGGTGACGGAATAATCAAACCCGAAAGGTGAGCCGATGGCGACCACCCACTCACCCACTTCCAGGGTTTCGGAATTGCCCAGCTTCACCGTCGGCAGGTTTTTGGCTTCCACTTTCAGCAACGCCAGGTCGGTACTTTCATCCGCACCAATCAGCTTGGCTTCCAGTTCGCGGCGGTCGTTCAGACGCACAATAATTTCATCGGCATCTTTAATAACGTGATTATTGGTAAGAATGTAACCATCGCGGGAAATAATAAAACCCGAGCCCAGCGACGTGCTTTCACGACCGCCCTTCCCACCCGGACCACCTTGCGGCGGCACCGGAATACCGAAGAAATGGCGGAAAATTTCCGGCACCTCCTGGGGCAGGCCATAGCGTTGCTGATAATCACTGCCACCGGCACGCTGTACGGTGCTGATGTTCACCACCGCCGGCGAGGCTTCTTTCACCAGATCACGGAAATCCGGCAGGTTTGCCAGTGCCTGACCGGCACTCAGCCATAACAGCGTTAAAACAAAATAACGGAGCACTGCATTCATAGACTTACCTGTTAGTGTGAAGATTCCGGATACATTCGGTCAGAGGCAATGCGCACGCTGGGGCAGTGGCTCTGAATCTGTGGTTGCCAGCGACTGGCAAAGCGCTGCGCCAGGCTGCGGCTGAGCGCAAAGCCGGCCAGTAAGCCGCCCAGCCCCAGCAGCGCCGCCATGCCATCACCGCCCCACTGCTGGCCAACCGCGGCCGCCGGCAGCAGAGTTAATAAGGGCAAACCGTAGAGTAATAAAGCGCTGCCGGCCAGGCTGCCGCGCGGCAGTATTAATAACACCTGCTGGCCCACCTGCCACTGACCACTGGCGGGCACCCACAGGCGTAACGGCCGGCCCAGCTGGCTGAGGCTGTGCTGCCCACAACCGGCCCGGGCACTGCAGCTGTGGCAGGCACTGCGCTGGGTACCTTCGACCCAGACGCCGCCTTGTCCCAGCGCGGTAATTTCGACCATTTCCTGATTCATGGTTACTCCTGTTGTGCCGCTTTGGGTGCCGCCGCAGCCACGGGTTGCACCGAGCCGGCAATTTTCTGCAGCGTGGTGGCCGGCAATTCCCCCACCACCGTCACCCGGCGTGACTCGCCGGCCTCATTCTTTACCTGCTGCACCACCGCCGCAGTGGCCCCCCAGCGCTTTTGCAGGGGGGCAATCGTGGCGGCCGGACGATCAACAAAGACCGAAAAGGCGGCCAGACCATCGCTGAATAACAGCTGAATATCATCGCCTTGCTGACGCGCCGCCAAACGGCTGAAACCAGCCGGCAACCAGTCGGGTTGCCAGCTGACGTCGTCATCCGGATACGAAGGTGCCGGCGGTACCGGTTCACTGGCCGGGCGGGTAAATAATTCGGCCGGCATGATACTGCCGATTTCCAGCTGCGCAAACTGCACCCGCTCCAGCACCTGCTGGCGCTCATCCAGCAGTTCGGAACGCAGCAACAACGCGGTTTTCTGCTCCAGCCATAAGCGCATGGCGTAGCGATGCTGGTCTTTGGGTTGCAACACAATCAGGCGGGCATAATGGCCGGCAATGCGGTCATTGCCACCCAGGGTCAGTTCATATTGATCGCGCAGATCCGGGCCGGGTAAAAAACTGTGCAGAGGATTTTGCAGGGGCTGCCCCACCGCCGGATTCAGAAAGAACACCTGCTCTCCCTGGCGCAACTGCTCCAGCGGCGCGCCGGTCAGGCGTTGCAGCCGTTCGTATTCCTGTCCGTCCTGCAGGGCGTGCTGTACCGCCAGGGAATCCCAGTGGCGCTGGTTGCCGTACAGCAGGACACCGCTGTAATTCTGTTCGCGGGCCGCCTGCACCATGCGTCCGAACCAGTCGTAGGCACTGCTGCCGTCGGCGCTGGCCTGCGCTGCCAACAGCAGGCTCAGCATCAGCAAAGCGTGTTTTATCACTGCTGGGCGCCGGCCTCCTGACCGAAGTTCACAACCCGGGCGAACGGCGCAATGGCGCGGGCCGGTGCCACGGTGGCCTGCTCGGTATGTTGCATCACATATTCCTGCAGTTTGTGCTGCGCCGCTTCCAGCTCCGCCTGTTGTTCCGGACTGAGGCTTTGTGCCAGCTGCTGTTCAGCCACCGGCGCCGGTTCGGCCTGCTGTGCCAGCGGCACACCACCGGCGGCAGACTCAGTTTGCTGCCACTGTACGCCCACCAGCACAGCCAGCATCACACTGGCGGCAACGGCACCGGAAGCCAGCCAGCGCCAGCGGGGTGACACCATTACCGCCGCCGGTACGCTGTGCGGTAAGTCATCCATGGGTTCACCGTCCAGCGCCTGGCGGATGCCCTGCGACAAATCGACGGTGGCCACCGGTTCACCCCGCATTACCGCCCCCAATAACTGGTAACGGTGCCAGGTCGTACGCAGTTCATCATCCTGTTCCAGCTGGTTCAGT
This sequence comes from Venatoribacter cucullus, assembly GCF_016132445.1. Taxonomy (NCBI): domain Bacteria; kingdom Pseudomonadati; phylum Pseudomonadota; class Gammaproteobacteria; order Oceanospirillales; family Oceanospirillaceae; genus Venatoribacter; species Venatoribacter cucullus. Next base: position 2,144,883 of record NZ_CP046056.1, read on the forward strand.
AAACGCCGCACTTCCAGTTCATCGGCCTCGCCATCCATCAGCGCCGACAGGGATTCATTGATTCGTTCATTCATGGCGGTTGTTACCTCCTGACTCAGGCCAGACTTTCGGCCGTGTCGGCCAGCAGCGGTTGCATTTTGCGCTCAATGGCTTCCCGGGCCCGGAAAATCCGCGAGCGTACCGTGCCGATGGGGCAATCCATCACTTCGGCAATTTCTTCATAACTGAGGCCATCCAGCTCGCGCAGGGTAACGGCCATGCGCAGTTCTTCCGGTAACGCCTCAATGGCATCAAACACCACCTTCTGCAGCTGATCGCGTTGCAGCAGGCTGTCCGGGGTTTCGATGTCTTTCAGATTTTTTTCGTCGGTAAAAAATTCGGCATCTTCCAGATCAATATCGCGGGTCGGGGTTTTACGCCCGCGGCTGACCAGATAGTTTTTGGCGGTATTCACCGCAATACGGTACATCCAGGTGTAAAACTGGCTGTCGCCACGAAACCCCGGCAACGCCCGGTAGGCCTTAATAAAGGCTTCCTGGGTAACGTCCTGGGCTTCGGCAAAATCGGGGATAAAGCGGCCGACCAGCGCCAGGATACGGTGCTGGTATTTGATAACCAGCAAATCAAAGGCGCGGCGATCGCCTTTCTGGACGCGCGCCACCAGCTGGCGGTCGTTATTCTGTTGGTCTGTCATGCCTCGTTCCGCTGTTGTATACCGGGCATTCTCTGCCACTGCTGCCAGGCTCATAGATAACTTCCCTTCAGGTCAGATGATGCAGATAGAGACACTGAAGGCGGATTTAGTTCCCGGCCCGGCTTATTCATAGATTGCGCGCCAGTGTATCATGCACCGCCCCGGCGCCTGTAACATGGCAGCCAATACTCTCGGCAAGCGGAATAATTATGAGCGAATCCTACCGTTTTGATGTGCTGATTATCGGCAGCGGCGCCGCCGGCCTGACCCTCGGGCTGTCGTTACCGGATCATCTGCGGGTGGCCATTATCAGCAAAGAACAACTGGATTCCGGTTCTACCCGCTGGGCGCAGGGCGGCGTCGCCGCCGTATTGGATGAACACGACAGTGTCGAAGCCCATGTACAGGACACCTTAGTGGCCGGGGCCGGCCTGTGTCATGAACCCGCCGTACGCTTTACCGTGGAACATTCCACCGCCGCCATTCAGTGGCTGATTGATCTGGGCGTGCCTTTTACTCAGGACAGCCCCGATCATTTTCACCTGACCCGTGAAGGCGGCCACAGCGCGCGGCGCATTATTCACGCCGCCGACGCCACCGGCCATGCCATTTCCGACACCTTACTGGCACGGGCCAGGGCCAAATCCAATCTGACCCTGATGCAGAATTACATCGCCATCGACCTGATTACCCGGGAAAAACTCGGATTGGGCGGACACGGCTGTATCGGCGCGTATTTTCTGAATAACGACACCGGCGAAGTGGATGTGATCAGCGCCCACGCGGTAGTGCTGGCCACTGGCGGCGCCAGCAAGGTGTATCTGTATACCAGCAACCCCGACGGTGCCTCCGGTGATGGCATTGCCATGGCCTGGCGCGCCGGTTGCCGGGTCGCCAATATGGAATTCAACCAGTTTCATCCCACCTGTCTGTACCATCCGCAGGCCAAGTCATTCCTGATTACCGAAGCGGTACGCGGTGAAGGTGGCAAACTGTTGCTGCCCAATGGCAGACGCTTTATGCAGCGCTTTGATGAGCGCGCCGAGCTGGCGCCGCGCGATATTGTTGCCCGCGCCATCGACCATGAAATGAAACGTCTGGGGGCCGACTGTCTGTTCCTCGATATCAGCCATAAACCAGCGGCCTTTATTAAGGAACATTTCCCCACCATTTATGAACGCTGTCTGGAACTGGGCATTGATATTACCCGCCAGCCCATTCCGGTGGTGCCGGCGGCGCATTACACCTGCGGCGGCGTGGTCACCGACGTGCATGGCCGCACCGACATCGAACATCTGTACGCCATCGGCGAAACCGCCAGCACCGGCCTGCACGGGGCCAACCGGCTGGCCAGCAACTCCTTACTGGAATGTCTGGTGTTTGCCCGTTCTGCAGCAGCCCACATTACGGCCCACACCGACTTCAGCGAGCCGGTACCGGATATTCCGGCCTGGGACGCCAGCCAGGTAAAAGATTCCGACGAAGATGTGGTGATTTCCCACAACTGGGATGAGCTGCGCCGTTTTATGTGGGACTACGTCGGCATTGTGCGCACCACCAAACGGCTGGTGCGGGCCAAGCACCGGGTGCAGATGCTGCGCCAGGAAATTCAGGAGTTTTACAGCAACTACCGGGTCAGTAACGACTTACTAGAACTGCGTAACCTGGTCGATGTGGCGGATGTGATTATCCGCTCGGCGCTGCTGCGCAAAGAAAGCCGCGGCCTGCACTTCAGCCGCGATTACCCGCAGCCACTGCCGCGTGCCTTTGATACCGTGCTGACGCCCAAATACCTGAAAGAACTGGGCGAACTCTGATCGGTACAGCGGGTTCAGGGCAAATACAGCGCCTTCAGCAGGCGCTGAAAATCCGCCGCCGGCAGGCTGTCGGCGCGGATCAGCAAGCGTTGCCAGGGCCACAGGCCATAGCGCCAGCTGATTAATCCGGCGCGCCGGCTGCTGCCAGTGCGCCAGACCAGCGGTTGACGTTGCCCGCCGGCCTCCAGCCACCAGCCGCTGCCATCATGATGCAGATAGGCCCGCTGCCAATGACGGCGCTGCCGCCACCACCACAAGGATCCCCACACCAGGGCCAGCGCGGCCAGTTCAGCCAGACTGAGCAACGGCCACAGCAACCCCAGCGTAACCGCCATAAACGCCGCATCCAGCCAGCGCTGGCGGCGCGAGGGCTGTAACAACCAGGTTTCAGCGGTTACGGGCACGCTCAAGAATCCGGTTCACCATGGCTTCCAGCTCCGCATCCGGCGGGGTCTGATGCTCCATAAACCAGGCAAATAAATCCGGGTCTTCACATTCCAGCAGCCGCCGGTAGATGGCCTGATCGTCCGCGCTGAGGGTGGTGTACACCTGCTCAGCAAAGGGCAACAACAATACATCCAGTTCCAGCATGCCGCGGCGGCTGTGCCAGCGGACGCGTTTGGCTTCTAATTCGTCAGTCACCCGCTTCTCCTCAGAACAAGGTCATTTCAGACAGGGCGGCAGTATAGCAAAAGGCACCGCCACACCAATGACACAAAGCGTTCACCAGCGCGCTGAAGTCCGGCATTAAATGGTTACCGCTTTTGCAGTAGACTGGCCGGCCTGTGCCATCTTTTTTATCCGACGCCGGAGCCAACATGAGTGATACCGCGGTTTTTTCTGTTCTGCCGGACCTGGCCCTGCTGGAAATCAGCGGCCCTGACAGCGAACGTTTTCTGCAAGGGCAATTAACCTGTGACGTCGCCGCGCTGCAGGCAGGCCGGTGGACGCTGGGTGCCTGCTGCACCGCCAAAGGCCGGATGGTGGCTAATTTTGTGATCGGCCGGCAGGACAACACCTTCTGGTTACGCCTGCCACGCGAACAGGTGGCGGCGTTGCACCAGCATTTAAGTCGCTACGCCGTATTTTTTAAAACCACCCTCACTGACCGCAGCGACGACTGGCAGGTACTGGGCGCCGTGCCGGCCCAGAGCAGCCCCGCCTTACTGACCCAGCCGCAACCGCTGCCGGTTATTGCTGACGGGCTGGAACTGCAGTGGCCGGATGGCCGCCGTGAACGCTGGCAGGCCGGCAACACCGCCGGCCACTCCCCGGATAACGGCCAGTGGGCCGCCGCCGATATCCGTCAGGGCCTGATCTGGGTAACCGAAGCCAGCCGTGAACAATGGGTGCCGCAGCACATTGACTGGCACCATCAGGGCGGCATCAGTTTCCGCAAAGGCTGCTACACCGGCCAGGAGATCGTGGCGCGGCTGCAGTATCTGGGCAAAAGCAAAAAGCAGGTGATTCAGCTTTACAGTGAGCAGCCGCTTGATCTGGCGGTGTTAACCCCACTGCAGGATCAGCAGGGCAAAGCCATCGGCGAGGTGGCCTGCTGGGCCGGCCAGCAGGGTCTGGCGGTTATTAACGCCGGTTCCCTGCCGGCGGCGCTGCTGGCCGGTGATATTTCTCTCACCGGCGCCGGACTTTTCTATACTGACGGCATTAACGACGGAACGGATACGGAGCCCGCACAATGAGCAACCTGGCCCTGCAGGTAAAAGATGAGATTGTCAGACAGATTAAGAACGATGAGCTGGTGTTGCCGACCCTGCCGGAAGTGGCCCTGCAGGTACGGGATGTGGCGGAAGATATCAATGCCACCATTACCGATCTGGCCCAGATTATTGCCCGCGATCCGGCCCTGAGCGCGCGTATTATCAAGGTCACCAACAGCCCGCTGGTGCGCACCAGCAGTCCGGTCACCGACCTGGGTACCGCCATTGCCCGGCTGGGCATTAACTTCACCAGCAATCTGGCCATTGGTCTGGCCATGGAGCAGATGTTCCAGGCCACCCACGACATCATCGACCGGCGCCTGCGCGAATGCTGGTCACACTCCATGGAAATTGCCGCCTCGGCGCAGGTGTTGGCGCGTCATTTCACCAAACTACAGCCGGATCAGGCCATGCTGGCCGGGCTGGTGCACCAGATTGGTATGCTGCCGATTCTGGCCTATGCCGAAACCCATGAAGGGCTGCTGAGTGACAGCTTATCGCTGGATCTGGTGCTGGAAAAACTGCATCCGGCGCTGGGCGCCTACATTCTGCGCAGCTGGAAGTTTCAGCCAGCGCTGGCCGAGGTGCCGAAGGAATATCTGAATCTGCAGCATCAGGCCGAGCAGGCGGATTACAGCGATCTGGTGCAGGTGGCGACGCTGCAAAGCTACGCCGGCAGTGACCACCCACTGGCCCGCATTAACTGCAGCGAACTGGGGTCGTTCCGCCGGCTGGGTCTGGATGCCGCCGAAGAAGTGACCATTCTGGAAGATCTGGCCGACGAGCTGAGCGCCAGCCAGGCGGCACTGCGGCATTGACACAACCGGCAGCACCTCAGCGCTGCTATCCATATAAAAGGCAGCGCTTCAGCGCTGCTATCCAAATAAGAGGCAGCGCCTCAGCGCTGCCAGCCCGGCAGTTCCCGTAACGGATGATTGTCCGCCGACCAGGGCGATTGCAGTAGCTCTTCCGTCCAGCGGCGCGGAACCTCAGTCACCGCCGCATGCTGCCAGCGCGGTTGATAATCCTTATCGATCACCATGGCGCGGATGCCTTCGGCAAAATCCGGATGCCGTACCGCCTGATAGGCCAGCACCAGCTCCCATTGCGCCACCTCGCGCAGGCTCATCTGAGCGCCACGCGCCAGCTGCTCCATCACCACCCAGGCCGTACCTGGACAGCCGCGCAAATAATTTTCAATGCCCTGTTTCACCCAGGGATTATCCCCCTGCCAGGCATGTAACGCGCGGTCGATGGCGGGCAGATCGGGCGCCGCAAACAATTCCTTTAAATCGTCCCGGGCCAGGGCTAACTGACTGGCCGGCAATTCATCTGCCCCCGCCTCCATGCCATGCAACAACGAACGCACCTGATGATGATTTTCCGCCACATTGCCGCCCCAGGGCAGCTGCCGCAGGGCCTTCAGAACATCCTGCTGCTGCTCATGGCGCAGCGCATACTGAATCAGCTTCAGTTCACGACAATCGAGCGCATTCATCAGACTGCCGGATAACCCCATCCAGTGTCCGACCGGGTACGGCAACCGCGACAGGTACCAGCTGCCACCGACATCGGGAAACAAGCCGATACGGATTTCCGGCCACGCCAACTTCAGGGTTTCAGTACCGACGCGGTGATTGGCGCCGATAAACAGCCCCAGCCCGCCCCCCATCACAAAGCCATTGCCCCAGGCGATTAAGGGCTTACTGAACAGATGCACGCGGTAATTTTTGCCGTATTCGCCGCGGAAAAAATCATCGGCATAGCGGTACTGCTCGTCACCCTCCGCCGTCATACTCTGATACAACTGGCGGATATCGCCACCGGCACAAAAGGCTTTATCGCCGGCACCGCGCATTAATACCGCCACCACCTTGTCGTTTTTTTCCCAGCGCGCCAGCTGTTTGTCGATCAGGTTGACCATGGTCAGATCCACCGCATTCATGGCGGCGGGAACATTCAGGGTTAATACCCCGATCTTATGACCACTGCGGGCGGCGAGCGTGGTGGCAACCACCGGGCTGTCTGCTTTCACTGAAAACTCCTTCTGCAACAACCGGTTAACTGGCAGGAAACAGGCTGGATGGTACACTTTCCGGCATCTGTTTGTCCGCGGACGTATCCATGACATCTGTACTCAGCGTACTGGTAGTGGCTGTAATTATCGGAGTGCTGCTGTGGCTGGCGCTAGTCGACCGTGGTCGCAGAGGCGGCCGGCTGAGTGCTGAAGCAACCCGGCTGGGGCTGCACTACCGCCCTTATGCCAGCCTCAGCGAGCGCCTGCGCGAAGCGCATTTTATGCTGCTCGACTGCGGCCAGTTCCGCCACTTCCGCCACCTGCTGGAAGGCAGCCTGACCAACGGCCGCTACCTTAACCTGTTTGATTACAGCCTGATTACCGCCCACGGCGTCAGTACCCAGACCCTGCTGCTGCTACCCTGCCAGCTGCCCGACTGCGAACGGTTCTGCATCGGCCGCCACGCCTGGCTGGACGAAGACGGTTTCAGTGAAACCCTGCAGCACCCGCTGCAACCGCTGCGTAAAGACCAGCGCCCGCCGCGCCTGCATCAGTGGCAACTGCTCAGCAGCGAACCGGCGCAGCTGTGGAATATTCTGCAGCCGGAGCTGTGCGACTGGTTATTGGCGCATCCTCACCTTCACATTGAGTGGTCGGCTGGCATCCTGCTGCTGTGCCGGCCCGGACATCTGCTGGAACCGGAACAACTGGAAGCCGCCCTCGACCACGCCCAGAGCCTGATCCGGCTGCTGCAACGTCAGGCCGGGCTGCCAGCCGGGCACGACTGAACCGCTTATTACCTCACCCAAGGAACGACCATGTTGCTACACCGATTAGCCGCCATCGCCACCCTGCTGTTCACCCTGGGCGGTTGTACCGCCAGTCAGCAGGATACCCTGCTGCAAAAAGTAACGGATACCGGCCGTCAGCAGGCGGGCCTGATCCCTGCCGTTGCTCAGGCTGACGATGTGCCCATGAGCTATCTGGAGCGTCCGGGCGACGGCCCGGTGGTGATGCTGGTGCACGGTTTTTCCGCCAACAAAGACACCTGGCTGCGCTTTGCCGCCGAACTGCCGGCCGATTACCGCATTATTGCCCCGGATCTGGCCGGCCACGGCGATACCCCGGCGCCCGCCAGCGGTGACTATACCCTTACCCGCCAGGCCCAGCGCCTGCACGCCCTGGCTGAGCATTTAGGCCTGCAGCAATTCCATATTCTCGGCAGCTCCATGGGCGGCGCGATCAGTGCCATTTACGCCAGCCAATACCCGCAGCAGATCGCCAGCCTGACGCTGATGAACGCCGCCGGCGTCGATGCCCCCAACCCCAGCGAATACATGCGGGCACTGGAACAGGGCCGCAACCCGCTGATTGCCACCGACAAAGACAGCTTTGATTACCGCTGGGACTTTATTATGAGCCGCCCGCCGCTGCTGCCCTGGCCACTGCGCCCGGCGCTGGTGCGCCAGACCATCGAACGCCGCGCCATCAACGAAGCCATCTTTGCCGGCATGCTGGCCACCCGCGAACAACTGGCCGCGGCTGACTTTGATCAGCAACTCACCGCCAACGTCACCATGCCGGTGCTGATTATCTGGGGCGCGGAAGACCGCGTGCTGGATGTATCCGCCGCGGCCGCCTTCAAGCAGCGGCTGCCGCAGGCAGAGACCGAGATTTACCAGGGCATCGGGCATTTGCCGATGTTTGAGAATCCGCAGGAAAGCGCGGGGCGGTATCAGCGTTTTATTAAGGCGCAGCTGTAACCAGCACTGTACGCCAGCCCTGCCGGGCTGGTACGGCCGCCGCTACCGCTGCTGGCCTTTTGCGGGCTCCGCCCGCGGACTATGCAAGGGGAGGTATCCCCTTGCGAACCCCTCTGGCCCGCGTTCCAGCTGATCCTCGTTTACAAAAGCCAATTAAGCATACGCGGCCAAGGGGGAGACTTCAGGCATCCTGCCTTTCGCCCTGCGGGCCAGCCTTCGGCTGTTCAATTTTGTTCCAACAAAATTGTCCATGCCCCTACCCGCTCGTTTGGAATCATCCAAACGATGCTATTGGCTTTGGTAACCATCGGGCTGGAACGAATGGGCCGGGAAAAACCTCAGCAACCTGAATCGCTTTTGGCGGCCTGCGGCCGGAAGAATTTTTGGGTTTTGGGTTTTGGGTTTTGGGTTTTGGGTTTTGGGTTTTGGGTTTTGGGTTTTGGGTTTTGGGTTTTGGGTTTTGGGTTTTGGGTTGCGCGAAGCGCACCAAAAACGGTGCCGGCGTAGCCGCTGCGGTTTTATCCGCGCCTATAGCACGCCGAAATGAAGCGGCATTGGCAGGCCCGCCCGGATGGACCGGGCGAGGATCGTGGCGCACGATGCGCCTTACGATCCGTGGCCGCAGGCAATGACGGTGAATGAGGAAATACGTGCTATACAGCGCAAAAGCAGGGGCGTGGGGATAAGATCCCCACATCCGGGGCGCAGGGGCGGAGCCCCGCATCAGCTGCCACGCAGTGGCAGCCAACCAGCCCAGCGGGCTGGCGTACATAATGCCAGGTCAGCCCGGCAAGGCTGGCATAACAGCAGGCTGGTAAGCCTGCACCCTCTCCCCTAAACTAGCCAAAATTAAGCACAGGACTATTTCCAAATGAGCACAAATAATCGTTTAAGCCGCCTGGTCGGCAAGATTAATTCCCTGCCGCAGGGCCTGCGGCCACTGGCGCTGTCTCTGGTGATGGGCCGGGTGATTCCGTTCGCCGGCACCGCCGGGACGCGGGTAATGGAACTGACGCCGCAAAAGTGCGTGATTGTGATGCGCAATAAGAAGAAGGTGCAGAACCACATCGGCAGCGTGCACGCCGCCGCGATGGGGCTGCTGGCGGAATCGGCCACCGGTTTTATGACCGGCATGAGCGTACCGGATAACCGCATTATTGTGATCCGCAGCATGACGCTGGAGTACCTGAAGCGCGCCAGCGGCGATATGACCGCCACCGCGACCTTCAGCGATGAGCAGCTGGCTTATGTGAAGAACACCGACAAAGGCGACATCGAAGTGCCGGTGGTCATCACCGACGGCACCGGTACCGAAACGGTAAAAGCCACAATGATCTGGGCCTGGACACCGAAAAAAGCCTGATCCGGCCTTATTATTCCGCGCGCGCCCTGTTTCGGGGCGCCATCGTTCGTTTTTTATGCAGAAATGCGTATAATCCCGCGCTTTCGTAAAACCCCCCGATTATCAGGATTACCTCGTGCTCTCTACCGCTAATATCACCATGCAATTTGGTGCCAAGCCGCTGTTTGAAAATATTTCCGTTAAATTCGGTGATGGCAACCGTTACGGCCTGATCGGTGCCAACGGCTGCGGCAAATCCACCTTCATGAAGATTCTGGACGGTTCCCTGGAGCCGACCGCCGGTAACGTGAGCCTGTCGCCCAACGAGCGCCTGGGTAAGCTGAACCAGGACCAGTTCGCCTACGAAGAATTCACCGTGCTCGACACCGTGATGATGGGCAACAAAGAGCTGTGGGCGATCAAGCAAGAGCGCGATGCCATTTACGCCAATCCGGAAGCCACCGAAGACGATTACATGCGCGCCGCCGAGCTGGAAGGCGAATTCGCTGAACTGGACGGCTACACCGCTGAATCCCGTGCCGGCGAACTGCTGCTGGGTGCCGGTATTGCCAGTGAACTGCACAACGGCCCGATGAGCGAAGTCGCACCTGGCTGGAAACTGCGGGTGCTGCTGGCGCAGGCGCTGTTCTCCAATCCGGACATCCTGCTGCTCGACGAACCGACCAACAACCTGGACATCAACACCATCCGTTGGCTGGAAAACATCATCAATAACATGAAGTGCACGATGATCATCATCTCCCACGATCGTCACTTCCTGAACTCGGTCTGTACCCACATGGCCGATATCGACTACGGCGATATCAAGATTTATCCGGGTACCTACGACGACTTTATGATCGCCAGCACCCAGGCGCGTGAACGCCAGCAGGCGGATAACGCCAAGAAGAAAGCCCAGATTGCCGAACTGCAGCAGTTCGTATCACGCTTCTCGGCCAACGCCTCCAAGTCCAAGCAGGCCACCAGCCGCGCCAAGCAGATTGAGAAGATCAAGATTGACGAGTTCAAGCCATCCAGTCGTCAGAACCCCTTTATCCGTTTCAATCAGGACAAGAAACTGCACCGCACAGCGCTGGAAATTACCGGTCTGTCGCACACCTACGCCGGTGGCGAAACGCTGTTTAAGGGTGTCGACCTGATGATCGAAGCCGGCGAAAAGATCGCCGTTATCGGTGCTAATGGTGTGGGTAAAACCACCTTCCTGAAGTGCCTGGTTAATCACGTTACGCCAGCAGCCGGCAGCATTAAGTGGGCGGAAAACGCCGATGTCGGTTATTACGCGCAGGACCACGAATACGAATTTGATAAGGATATGAACCTGTTCGACTGGATGGAACAGTGGAAAACCGAAGCACAGGACGAAACCGCGGTACGCGCTTCGCTGGGCCGGTTGTTGTTTAACGCCGACGCCATTAAAAAGAACGTGAAGGTGTGTTCGGGTGGTGAAAAAGGCCGCCTGCTGTTCGGCAAGCTGATGATGGGTAACCACAACGTGCTGATTATGGACGAACCGACCAACCACATGGATATGGAGTCCATCGAGTCACTGAACCTGGCGCTGGAAATGTACGAAGGCACCCTGCTCTTCGTATCCCACGACCGTGAGTTCGTATCCTCGCTGGCCACTCGCATTCTGGAAATCCGCGACAACAAGATCGTCGACTTCCACGGCACTTACGACGAGTACCTGCGCTCACAAGGGGTGGAATAAAACCCCTGCTTTGGTAGGGTTATTTTCCGGCAGACCTGTGACCTGGCTCAGGTTTGCCACCTTTCATAAGTGGCGCAGCATGCTATATTTCAACCGGTCTTAGTGCTTTGTTCGTAGCAGTACGAGTTGTTGCCGTTGTTTTCCAGGAGCCTTCATGCATCGCATCACCCGCGAAGAGTACCCGATTGATACGCTGCAGCGCATTGTCAACGGTGTCACCTTTTTCAAAGAATTGATTCAGACCGACCCCAGCCAGTTTGAACTGCTGATGAGCGTTACCCGCTTCGTAACGGCCGATCAGGATGAAATTATCCTGCACCGTGGCGAAGAGGCCAACGTGCTGTATTTCTTGCTGAAAGGCCAGCTGGCCGTTTTAGCGGATGATGACAGCGGTGCGGTTATTAATGAAATTAACCCTGGTGAAATGTTCGGAGTAATGGCGCTGGTTCTGAACTTCAAACGCTCGGCTTCCATTAAAGTGCATGGCCGCAGCGCTCTGCTGGCCGGTATTGATTTCCATCACTTCAGTGATCTGAATGATTTCACGCTGTTCAGCCTGAAAACCAAAATCAGTTTTTTCCGCATGCTGGCCAATAACATCCGCTGGAATCTGGAGCGCAATAAAATGCAGACCCCGGAGCATCCGCTGATTGCCCGCCTGCGCACCCTGCCGCTGTTTAATGGCGAAAAAGGGACGCTGGAAGAACTTCATTTTCTGCACCATCAGGCCCATGAATCGGCCGAATTGCTGTGCGCCTGGAATGAGGCCTGAGCCTTTACCCACGCCGCATCAGACTGTTGCTTAAAAACCCCTTGGCCGGTTACCCCGGCAGGCCTAGAATGCGCCTGCTTTACTCTTCCTGACGTAATCGCCGAGGTACCCTATGCCCGAATTTTTACCCTATCTGCTGATCGCTCTGGCCATTGCTGGTCTGCTGGCCGTCATTTTCGAAGAAGTTATCCACATTAATAAAGCCCAGTCGGTACTGTTTTTCGGCGCTTTTTCCTGGATTTTACTCTTTATGTTCTCGCCAGAGCCGGCCATCCATGAGCAGGTAAGAGCCGGGCTGGAACACAATATCAGTGAGATCGCCAGCCTGTGGTTATTTCTGGTCGCGGCCATGACCTTTGTGGCTTACCTGAACAAAAAAGGGCTGATCGAAAATATTATTTACCGGCTACTGCCGGCGCAGATTTCCGAACGGAAATTATTATTCCTCACCGGTATTTTCAGCTTTGTGTTTTCCTCGCTGGCCGACAACATTACCGCCACCCTGGTATCGGTGGCGCTGATTTTATCGCTGCGTTTACCGGCCGCCAAAACCCTGCGCTTTGCCACCGTAGTGGTGTTTGCTGTGAACTCCGGCGGCGTGGCCATGATTACCGGCGACGTTACTACGCTGATGATTTTCCTGGCCGGTAAAGTCAGCATTACCAACCTGCTGCTGTTATCGTTACCAGCCTTACTGGCGGTATTACTGCTGGCCTTTATGCTGGCGCGGCCATTGCGTGAAACCGCCATCATTGAACACAAGCACAATGATGTGCAGCGGGTCGATGTGATGATTGCCTGTGTATTTATGACTACCATTCTGGCCACCATGGCCGGCAACGTGCTGTTTGATATTCCGCCGGTATTAACCTTCTTAAGCGGTCTGTCGGTGATGTTCCTGCTCGCCCGCGCCTATGGTGAAGACACCGAGCACGACCCGATTATGGATTACATCCGCCAGATCGAATTCGATACCTTAATGTTCTTCCTCGGCATCCTGCTGATTGTGGGCGCGATGAAAGAAATTCATGCGCTGGATGGTTTTCTTGATCTGTATGCCGTGGTGCCGGTCTGGGTCGCTAATTTTCTGATGGGGCTGCTGTCAGCCATTATCGATAACGTACCGTTAACCGCCGCACTGTTAAAAGCCGACGTACAGATGAACACGGCAGAGTGGATGGGGCTGACTTACGCCGTTGGGGTGGGTGGTTCATTGCTGATCATCGGCTCGGCGGCCGGTATTGTTGCGATGAGTAAAATCAACGAGCTTACTTTCGGCAGCTACCTGCGCTATTTACTGGCACTGCTGCTGGCCTACCTGGTGGGCTATGCCGGGGTTTTGGGAATGGCCAAAATACTGCTGGAAACGGCGGCCTGATCAGGGCAGCCGTAACTGCAATTCCACTTCAGCGCCCAGAATGGTGTCGGTAATCGGCAGAGCCTCGGCTTCTTCGGATTCATCCCAGTGCAAACGGCCGGAAACGTTCATGCGCTCTTCCCTTTGCTGCTGGCGGAAAAAATCCGGATAAGCCGCTGCATCTCCGGCCCAGCCCTGGTCATCCCATTCCAGTTCCGGCAGAGATAAGTTCAGTGCCGGCACCGACGTTGGTTCTTTATTCCAGCGGCGGATGCTGGCGGGGCTGTCAGGACTGTCGGGTAAAGGATACAGATTGGCCGGTGGCTCCGGCTCGCTGATCACCACACTGTCACCAGGCTGGCGGTCAGATTCTGACGAGGATGGTTGCAGCAGCTCAGGCAACGGAATTTTGTAGCCGCGCAGTACCGGCGCCCGGTCCGGATGGCTCAGATACGAACCCAGCATCAGACCGCCGACAACAGCTCCGGCGAGGGTAATACTCCAGCTGACTTTCATAGGTTCTGAACCACATTCTCTCGGTTGGGGCTGGCTGGCCAGCAGCACTATTTTCCGCCGGCACGCTACCACAGGCATACGGCCCTTTTCAAATCAATGAAGCAGACCAATCCGGCCTTAGGCCACCGCTGACGCAAAAAGTTTCAGCCACGGCGATACCGCTGATGGCCACCAGCTGATCGTCCTGCACCCATACCGGCCAGTGCGGCCGCAACGGTACCGGCACGCCGGCCTGTTGCAACCACACTGCCAGCGATTTTTCCGGCCGATCATGGGCACGCAATGTCGTCGCCGGGCTGGCGGCCGCCGGTACCAGCTGATAACAGCCAGGCAGCAATCCAAGCGGATTAGCCACGGCGCTAACCGGCGCTCCCGCCCAGGGCAGCGCCACGGCCGGCGGCCAGTTCAGGGTCTGCAATGCGGGCAAGGCAACGGGCCGGTGCAGGTACAGGCTGTGCCGATGCCGATGCAGCCGCCACTCGCCCAACGCCAATACCGGCTGGCGGTCGGGGCGCGCTGTTAGCACCTCGGTAAATACCTGCTGCAGCCATTGCGCTGACGGCGCTGTTACACCGCAGCGGCGCAACCAGCCGCGCAGAATATAGGGTTGTAACAGCGCGGGCTGTTGCAGCAGCTGTTCGCCATCCAGTGCCAGCGCGGCGCATTGCGGCCAGGGCCAGGGCTGTAAACAAGCCTGCAGGTGCGGTTCTAATAATGCCTGCAACACCTGCTGATCCTGCTGCAGTTGTTGCAGGCTGCGCGCTAGCGCCGCCTGCCGGCCGGGAAAGCGCTGCCACAGTTGTGGCAGCAGATGATTGCGCCACCAGTTGCGGTCGTAGCGGTTATCGGCGTTGGATTCATCCTCAATCCATGCCAGCTTCTCTGCAACCGCCCAGGCTTGCAGCTGCGCATGGCTATAACCCAGTAAAGGCCGGAATAAGGTGACACCGGGCTGTAATTGGCGCTGCGCCGGCATGCCAGCGAGGCCATCGAGACCGGCGCCGCGCAGCAAGCGCATAAAAAAGGTTTCGGTCTGATCATCGGCATGCTGCGCCAGCAGCAGCAGATCACCCGGCTGACTGTGGGCACAGAACGCCGCATAGCGGGCCTGGCGGGCAGCCTCCTCAATACCATTGCCGCTTGGTGTTACCTGTACGCGCAGCGTCTGCAGCGGGATCTGTAACTGCGCGCACTGGCTGGCGCAATGCTGCGCCCAGTGGTCAGCGTTGAGGGATAAACCGTGATGAATGTGCAGCGCCCGCAGACGTTCTTTTATGCCCGCCAACCGGGCCAGACTGTGCAGCAGTACGGTGGAATCCAGCCCGCCGCTGAAGCCCACCAGCAACCGCCCGCCCTGATTCAGCAGCGGTTGCAGCAGCGGCAACAAGCACTCAGGCGTAAACGGTGCGCTCATAGACTCAGCTGAACACCAGTTCCACCGCGTCCTCGCCGTAGGCGTAACGCAGTTCCTGCAGCTGTTCGTCGCTGGGGTTCACGCGCCAGCGCTCGCCCAGCTGAATATCGCAGCGGGCCAGGCTGTTGTGGAAATCCAGCACCACCGGGCAGCCGTTTGCCAGCGGTTGCAGCAGACGTTTCAGGTCGGAGCAGAGACTGTCTTCGTGGCGGTCGCCGTCGACACGGATACGGATGGCTTTGGCAAAATTCAGCCGCGCCTGACTGATTTCCATCACGTTGCGGCCGGTGGCTTTGAGGCCGCCGGAATAATCATCGTGGGCAATAATGGCTTCCACTACCAGCACCCGGTCTTTGGCCACGACGTCGCGCACTTTGTCGTAAATATCGGCAAACAGCGCCACCTCCACCCGGCCGGTGCGGTCATCGAGGGTAACGAAGCACATATTGTCGCCACGTTTGTTTTTCATCAGCCGCATATCCACCACCAGACCGGCCAGTTTCTGCGGGGCTTTGCCTTCCTGCAGGTGCGACAGTTTAGTCGGCACCAGTTTGCGCACTTCGGTTTCGTATTCATCAAAGGGGTGGCCGGTGACGAATAAACCAAGGGTGTCTTTTTCGCCCTGCAGACGTTCTTTCAGCGACCAGTCACGCAGGTTGCGGAAGCGTTCGTAGGGGTCGGCGTGCTGCGCTTCTTCTTCCTGCACTTCGCCGAATAAATCCATCATGCCGGCCGCTTCGTTGGCGGCGGTCTGACCGGCGCTCTTAATGGCGTCTTCAAGGCTGGCCATTAATACCGCGCGCGGAGCGGTGACCGCTAGCCGGTCAAAGGCACCGCAGCGCACCAGTGCTTCCATAACGCGTTTATTCAGTTTTTTACCATCGACGCGCTGGCAGAAATCGAATAAATCCTGGAACGGCCCACCGGCTTCACGGGCCTCAATAATGGCGGCCATCGGGCCTTCGCCCACGCCTTTAACCGCGCCCAGACCGTAAACAATGGCGTTGTCATCGTTCACGGTAAAACCAAACTGGCTCTGGTTTACATCGGGCAAAATTAACTCCAGCCCCATCTCGCGGCATTCTTCGATAAAGGTCACCACTTTATCGGTGTTCTGCATATCAGAGGTCAGTACTGCCGCCATAAAGGGGGCCGGATAATGTTGCTTGAGCCACAATGTCTGGTACGACACCACGGCATACGCCGCCGAGTGCGATTTGTTAAAACCGTAACCGGCGAATTTTTCCACCAGGTCGAAAATTTTCATCGCCAGGTCAGGATCAACGCCCTGTGAAATCGCCCCTTCGCGGAAGGTGTCACGCTGCTTGGCCATTTCTTCCGGTTTTTTCTTACCCATCGCCCGGCGCAGCATATCCGCACCGCCGAGCGTATAACCCGACAGCGCCTGGGCGATCTGCATCACCTGTTCCTGATAGACGATAACGCCGTAGGTCGGCTCGAGAATTTCTTTTAAATTTTCGTGTTCAAAATCCGGATGAGGGTAAGCGACTTTGGCACGACCGTGTTTCCGGTTAATAAAGTCATCCACCATGCCCGACTCCAGCGGGCCGGGGCGGAACAGTGCCACCAGAGCGATCATGTCTTCGATATTATCCGGCTGCAGACGGCGGATAAGGTCTTTCATACCACGCGATTCCAGCTGGAATACTGCGGTGGTCTGGGCTTTTTTCAGCAGCGCATAGGACGGCGCATCATCGAGCGGAATACGGTCAATATCCACCAGCGGCAGCCCCAGTTGCTGCTGCTTTTTATTGATGGTTTTTAACGCCCAATCGATGATGGTTAACGTCCGCAGACCGAGGAAGTCGAACTTCACCAGACCGGCTTCTTCCACGTCGCCTTTATCAAATTGCGTTACCAGACCGGTGCCGTCGGGTTCGCAGGCGGTGGGCGAAAAATCGGTGAGTTTGGTCGGTGCAATCACCACGCCGCCGGCGTGCTTACCAGTCTGGCGGGCCACCCCTTCCAGTTTGAGCGCCATTTCCCAGATTTCCTGGGCTTCTTCGTCTTCGTCGAGAAATTCTTTCAGCAGCGGTTCGGTTTTTAACGCCACTTCTAAGGTCATGCCCGGATCGCCGGGAATCAGTTTGGATAATTTATCCGCCAGACCGAACGACTTACCCTGCGCCCGTGCCACGTCGCGCACCACCGCTTTGGCCGCCATGGTGCCGAACGTCACAATCTGCGATACCGCTTCGCGGCCATAGGTGTCGGCCACATAGGCAATCACCTGTTCACGGTTTTCCATGCAGAAGTCGATATCGAAGTCGGGCATAGATACCCGTTCCGGGTTCAGGAAACGTTCGAACAGCAGGTCGTATTCGAGCGGGTCGAGATCGGTAATTTTCAGCGCATAGGCGACCAGCGAGCCGGCACCGGAACCCCGCCCCGGACCAACCGGAATATCGTGGTCTTTGGCCCATTGAATAAAGTCCATCACGATCAGGAAGTAACCGGGGAACCCCATCTGAATAATAATATCCAGCTCGAAGGTCAGACGCTCATCGTAGGGCTGACGTTTTTCGGCATATTCCGGCGACTGTTTATCCAGCCCTTCCAGAATCGTATCCAGCCGCTGCTCCAGCCCCACCTGCGAAATACTGCGGAAAAAATCCGCTTCGGTCATGCCTTGCGGAATCGGGAAGTCGGGCAGGAAATATTTGCCCAGCAACACTTCCACCGAACAACGGCGGGCAATTTCCACGGTGTTTTCAATAGCGGTGGGAATGTCGTGAAATAATGCCGCCATTTCTTCGGCGCTGCGGAAATATTGCTGATCGGAATATTCGCGCGGCCGGCGTTTATCTTCCAGCGCAAAGCCCTGACCAATGGCAACCCGGGTTTCATGGGCTTCGTAATCGTCGGCGGTTAAAAAGCGCACATCGTTGGTGGCCACCAGCGGCACACCGAGTTTACCGGCCATGGCCAGGCTGGCGCGGATAATGGTTTCTTCACCGGGGCGGCCGGTACGCTGCACTTCCAGATAAAAACGCTCGGGAAAATGCTGCAGATATTCCTGCACCAGCAGGCTGGCATCGTCGGGTTTGCCTTTGATAATGCGCTGGCCGACATCGCCATCGCGGCAGCCGGAAAGCAAAATAAGGCCGGTATTTTTCGCCAGCAGCCAGTCTTTTTTTACCACCGCTTTATCGTAATGCTGATTTTCGGCGTAAGCCTGCGAAATCAGTTCGCGCAGGCCCAGATAACCCTCGGCATTCAGACACAGGGCAGTAACGCGGAACGGCTGGGTGACATCATCCGGGTTTTCCAGCCACAGGTCGGCACCCAGAATGGGTTTTACGCCGGCATCCAGACAGCCCTTATAAAACTTCACCAGGCCGAACATATTGGCCTGATCGGTCAGCGCCACCGCCGGCATTTCCTGTGCCGCCGCCGTGCCAATCAGCTTCTTGATGCGGATGGTACTGTCGTACAGCGAGAACTCGGAATGAACCCGCAGATGAACAAAACCCTGTGCCATAACCAACCCGGTAACTCAATCAGATAAGGCCAGCATTGTAGCCATTAAGGGGCCGCAGGTCTTGTGCTGTGGCGCGCCGAAGCGGCCAGTGCGCAGAAGCCGAAGCGCCCTGATGACTTTTATCCAAGGCCGGTGCAGACTAGCGCTTATTCACCCCGATTCACCGGAAATCGTCATGCGCATCGCTATTCTGTCCCGTAATTCCAACCTCTATTCCACCCGCCGCCTGAAAGAAGCCGGCGAACAACGGGGCCACGAAGTCGATATTATCGACACCCTGCACTGTTATATGGACATCACCAGTAACAAACCCGCCGTCCGCTATAAAGGCGAAGCGCTGCCGCATTACGATGCCGTGATTCCGCGCATCGGCGCCTCGGTTACCTTTTACGGCACCGCCGTGGTACGTCAGTTTGAAATGATGGGCACCTACTCCATCAATGAGTCGGTGGCCATCAGCCGCTCGCGCGACAAATTACGCTCGCTGCAGCTGTTATCCCGCAAAGGCATCGGCCTGCCGCGCACGGGTTTTGCTCATCGTCCGGATAATGTCGACGACCTGATCAAAAATGTTGGCGGCGCGCCGCTGGTGATCAAGCTGCTGGAAGGCACCCAGGGCATTGGCGTGGTATTGGCAGAAAGCAAAAAAACCGCCGAAAGCATCATCGAGGCCTTTATGGGCCTGAACGCCAATATCCTGATTCAGGAATACATTAAAGAAGCCGGCGGTGCCGATATCCGCTGTCTGGTGGTGGGCGGCAAGGTGGTGGCGGCGATGAAACGTCAGGCCGCCGAAGGTGAATTCCGCTCGAACCTGCACCGGGGTGGCAGCGCCGAAATTGTGCGTTTATCGGCCGCCGAACGCCGCACCGCGGTGGAAGCCGCCAAGGCCATGGGTCTGAATATGTGCGGCGTGGATATTCTGCGCTCCAACAACGGCCCGCTGGTGATGGAAGTGAATTCCTCACCGGGTCTCGAAGGTATTGAAAGTGCCACCGGCAAAGACGTGGCCGCCATGGTGTATCAGTTCCTGGAAAAAACCACCCGCAGCAGCACCCGCACCCGCGGCAATGGTTAAATACTATTAAGGAATCTATGCAAAGCAGTGTTCTTGAAATTGCCGGGGTCAGCATCCAACCCGGCACAACCCAAAAAATTGAGCTGCCGGTTGGCCGCCTGTACACCGATGCCTCGGTGGCCATGCCCATCTATGTAAAACGTGGCCGCCGCGCCGGCCCCACCCTGTTTATCAGCGCCGCCGTGCACGGCGATGAACTGAACGGCATCGCCATTATTCAGCGCCTGATCGCCAGTAAAGCCCTGAACAGCCTGCGCGGTACCCTTATCGCCGTGCCGGTGGTGAATGTGTACGGGGTGATCAGCCACAGCCGCTACCTGCCCGACCGCCGCGATTTAAACCGCTCTTTCCCCGGCAGTAAAAAAGGCTCGCTGGCGGCGCGCATGGCCAATATGTTTCTGGAAGAAATCGTCAGCAAATGCGATTACGGCATCGACTTTCATACCGGCGCCATTCACCGCTCTAACCTGCCGCAGATCCGCGCCAATTTAGACGATGAAGAAACCGCCGCCATGGCGCGCGCTTTCGGCGTTCCCGTGTTACTGAACTCCGACGTGCGCGACGGTTCATTACGCGGCTGCGCCGCCGAACGGGGCGTAAAAACCCTGCTGTACGAAGCCGGCGAAGCGCTGCGCTTTGACGAACTGTGCATCCGCGCCGGTGAGCGCGGCACCATCAATGTGCTGCGCCACCTAGGCATGCTGCCGAAAAGCCGCAGCCGCAAAACCGCCCTGATCGAACCCGTGGTGGCACGCACCAGCGCCTGGGAACGCGCCACCGACAGCGGTTTTGTGCAATACCATAAAGAACTGGGCGACCGGGTAAAAAAACAGGAATTACTGGCCACCATCCGCGACCCGTTCGGCACCGTACTGGCGGATGTGCGTTCCCGCTATGAAGGCATCATCATCGGCAAGCAGAACATTCCGCTGGCGCAGGAGGGTGAAGCAATGTTTCACATTGCGTACTTTCATCAGCCGGATGATGTGGTGGGGGGCATCGAGCAGTTGCAGGATTTGTTGCCTGACGAGGCGCTTAACTGACGCTGTTGGCCAGCCCGCCGGGCTGAGGTTATTGCCAGCCCTGGCGGGCTGGTTGGCTGCCACTGCGTGGCAGCTTTTTGCGGCTTCCAGCCGCTGTTAGAGCTGCCGCTGCGCGGCAGCTGATGCGGGGCTCCGCCCCTGCACCCCAATGTAAGGAGAGGTGTCTCCTTACAATCCTCTCTGGCCCGCGTCCCAGCTGATCCTGGCTAAAAAAATCCGGTTAAGCCAACGGATCGTAAGGCACGTCCTGTGCCACGATCCTTGCCCGGAGTCATCCGGGCATGGCTACCGTATTTTTTACCTGCGGGCTGGCCCGAATGGGCCGGGAAAAACCGCAGCAATCTGAATAGATTTTTGCGGCCTACGGCCGGATATTTTCTTTTGGTTTTTTGGTTTTGCGCGAAGCGCACAAAAAAACGTTGCCGGCGAAGCCGCTGCGGTTTGAACCGCGCCTATAGCACGCCGAAATGAAGCGTCATTGACAGGTCCGCCCGGATGATTCCGGGCGAGGATCGTGGCACACGACGTGCCTTACGATCCGTGGCCGTCGGCAATGACGGTGAATGAGGAAATACGTGCTATACAGCGCAAAGCTGGAGCGCGAGGATAAGTTCCTCGCAATCGGGGTGCAGGGGCGGAGCCCCGCATCAGGTCGCCAACGGCGGCCTGTCCAGCGGCTGCAGGCCGCATAAGCCGTCACGCAGTGACGGCTAAACCAGCCCGGCAGGGCTGGCAGCGGACTGGCAATAACATCAGCCCAGCGGGCTGAAAAACTCCCGCACGGCATTGCGGTACGTTTGCTCGAGCACGTCCTCAACGCGGATACCTTTCACTTCAGCGATTTTCTCAGCCACAAAGGGCAAATACACCGGCGCATTTTCCACGCCACGGAACGGCACTGGGGTTAAAAACGGTGCATCGGTTTCCAGCAGTAAATGCGTCAGCGGTGTAGCCGCGACTACTTCGCGCACGTTGTCGGCTTTATTGAAAGTAACAATGCCATTAATGCCTAAACAAAAGCCCAGTTCCACCGCCACCTGTGCCAGTTCCATACCCGAAGTGAAGCTGTGTACCACCCCTTTGCGGCGCAGCTGCGGCGCGTATTCACGCAGCATCGCCATGGTGTCGTCGTCGGCTTCGCGGGTGTGAATCACCACCGGTAAATCACACTCGACCGCCAGCTGTAATTGGCGGGCAAAGACCTGACGTTGCACGGTGCGGTCGCAGTGGTCGTAAAAATAATCCAGGCCGATTTCCCCTACCGCCACCACTTTGTCGTGGGCGGCGTGGGTCTGAATGTAGCCGGCGGTATCGTCGCTGAATTTCGCCGCTTCATGCGGGTGTACGCCGAGGGTGGCGAACACATCAGCAAAGCGTTCCGCCAGTGCCAGTACGCCGGGCATATTGTCCGGCTCGACGCTGATGCTCATAAAGCGTTCTACGCCAATGGCGCGGGCGGCGGCCAGAATCTCGTCCGGGGCGGCGGTTTTTAAATAATCGAGGTGAAAGTGGGTCTCGATAATCGGCAGGCCGTAGGCCGGAATGGTGCGGTTTTTCTTGCTCATAACTTACAGCGCACGGGCGGCAGCGGCTAAGCGCATGGCCTGGTCGGCCGCGTTGGCCAACTCCTGCCCTTTCAGCACAAAATGACGGATAAAATAATTGCTGTGTTCGTCGTGCTCGTGGAAATGATGCGGGGTCAGCACGGCGGTTAATACCGGCACTTCGGTTTCCAGCTGCACCTGCATCAGACCATTACACACGGCCGCGGCAACAAAATCGTGGCGGTAAATACCGCCGTCCACCACCAGTCCGGTAGCGGCGATGGCCTGATAACGGCCACTTTTAGCCAGTAATTTGGCCTGCAGGGGAATTTCGTAAGCACCCGGAACTTCAATGGCATCAATATTTTCAGCGGCATAACCACGGGCGAGCAGTTCGGTACGGAATCCTTCCACGCCTTTCATCACGATGTCGGCATGCCAGGCGGCATGAAGAATGGCGACGCGTTGGTGTTGCGGAGCAAAAGTGCTGTTGGTCATGGTGTCGGATTCCGGTTGGTTCGCTGAAGATCAACCGGGCTGGTTACCGGCTGCGCCGGCAATATAGGCAGTTTGACGGATGGCGTCAAAGGTGAAGCCGGCAACGGACTGTGCCGCTGCCGTAAACGATGTCCGGGGTTGTGTCGTCCACAAACCCCGGCGGAACGCATCAGGCCTGCGGGTTACGCGGACGGCGCGGTGCGGAGGAGCGGTTCTGCGGGCGGGCGCTGTCGCTGCGGTTACCATCGGCACGGTTACCGGCACTGCGGTTTCCGTTGGCCGCGGCACCGGCGCTGCGGGGTTTCTGGCTCTGACCTTGTCCTTCAGCACGACGCTGGCCGTCACCTTGCGGACGACGCTGGCCACGGCCGGCACCCGGCGCGCGGGGTTCGCGGTCAAAGGTGTCTTTAAAACCTTTCGGATCTTTGGCTTTTTTCGGTTTGCGCGGTGCGCGCGGACGCGATTCCGGTACCGCTACCTGCGGTTCAAAACCGGCCAGTACGCGGCGTTCAATGCTCTTACCGATCAGGCCTTCAATGCCTTCCAGGTCTTCCAGCTCTTCCGCGCACACCAGCGAAATGGCTTCACCGGTGGCGCCGGCGCGGCCGGTACGGCCAATGCGGTGCACATAGTCGGCCGGCACGTTGGGCAGTTCGAAGTTCACCACATGAGGCAGTTGTTCAATATCCAGACCACGGGCGGCGATATCGGTGGCCACCAGCACGGCAATATCACCGCTTTTGAATTCGGCCAGTGCGCGGGTACGGGCGCCCTGGCTTTTATTGCCATGAATGGCCGCGGCGGTGATGTCGTTTTTCTGCAGGTGTTCCGCCAAGCGGTTAGCACCGTGCTTGGTACGGGTAAATACCAGCACCTGCTTCCACTGGTTGTCTTTCAGCAGCTGGCTGAGCAGTTGCGGCTTACGTTTTTTATCGGCCGGAATGACCCACTGCTCGACACTGTGCGCGGTGCTGTTACGCGGGCTGACGTCGATTTCCAGCGGATCGTGCACCAGGCCTTTGGCCAGGGTGCGAATTTCGGGCGAGAACGTGGCGGAAAACAGCAGGTTCTGCCGCTGTTTCGGCAGCAGCGCCAGAATTTTTTTAATGTCGTGAATAAAGCCCATGTCGAGCATACGGTCGGCTTCGTCCAGCACCAGGAACTCGACCGCATCAAAGCGGATGGCGTTTTGCTGGTACAGATCAAGCAGACGACCGGGGCAAGCCACCAGCACATCCACACCACGACGCAGGGCAATCATTTGCGGGTTAATGCTGACGCCACCAAATACCACGGTAGAGCGCAGCTGCAGGTATTTGCCGTATTCGGCGACGTTTTCGCCGACCTGGGCGGCCAGTTCGCGGGTTGGGGTTAATACCAGGGCGCGGGTGCGGTTAGCACCGGCGGATTTGCCATTCTGCAGCAGGTGCAGCATCGGTAAGGTAAAGCCGGCGGTTTTGCCGGTACCGGTCTGGGCGGCGGCCATCACATCGCGGCCGGCCAATACGGCCGGAATGGCTTGTGCCTGCACGGGGGATGGAATGGTGTAACCCTGTTCGGTCACGGCTTTAAGAATAGGTTCGGCCAGGCCGAGATCAGTAAACTGAGTCATGCTAGAGGTATTCCTGAGAAGCTGACGTAAGAGGTACAGCGGTACGGCGTCAGCAACCCAGACCACGCCGGGCAGGCCCGGGATTTTGCCACCGGACAGTGCCGGCGTTAAGAAGGGGCGGACTGTACCGGAACCCCGGCGGGTAGTCCAGCACAGCCGCGGTTGCGCGGTTATACCGCCAGATAACCACCATCGGCCGCGTAGTAGGCGCCGGTAACAAAGGACGCGGCATCACTGAGCAGCCAGGCCACCAGAGCGGCAATTTCCTGCGGTTGTCCCAAACGCCCGACGGCGTGTTTGCTTTCCAGCGCTGCCACCACCTCCGCCGGTAAACCACCGTCGACCATGGGTGTGTGCACAAAGGCAGGGCCCACCGAGTTGATGCGGATATTGTCCTGCGCGTGTTCTACCGCCGCACATTTGGTTAACCCCACCACACCGTGTTTGGCGGCCACATAGGCCGGCGCACCAGCAAAGGCAACCTGCCCCAGAATGGAAGCCATATTCACAATGCTGCCGCCGCCGTGTTCGCGCATATACCGCAGCTGTTCGCGCTGGCAGTAATAGACACCGTTCAGGTTAATGGCGATCACTTTATCCCAGCCATCCAGCGGATAATCGGCCGAGCTGGCGGAAGGGCCACCGATGCCGGCGTTATTCACCGCCAGATCCAGACCACCCAGCTGCTTAACGGTTTCTGCGGTTGCTGCCGCCACGGCCGCGGCATCACTGACATCCACCTTCAGACCAATGCATTTCACGCCCAGCGCAGCAACGCGGGCCACGGCGTTATCCAGCTGCGGATTAATATCCCAGATCGCCACATCGGCACCGGAACGGGCCAGGGTTTCGGCAATGGCCAGACCAATACCGGAGGCCGCCCCGGTAACAATGGCTTTTTTACCCTGCATTTCGTAATTCATAACAATCTCCTTGTGAGTTTGATCCTGAATGTTCAGAACGCTTTCAGGAGCTCTCACCATGGCACAGCATGATGACAATGGTATTGACCCGGCTCAGGCCGGGTCGGAATTCACGGCTCGCAATGGCCGCAGCAGGAAAAACAAAATAACCGGCATCAGCAGCAACCAGAATAAACCGATAATAAAGGCCGAACGCTGCACGTCCCGCAGGGCACTGGTAAACAGCCGTTGTTCGGTGACCACAAAGGCAAAATATTCTTCACGGTCGCTGATACGGCTGAGGGAAGACACAAAAAAGTAATAATGTTCGCCACTTTCACCCTGCGGCACCATGGCCCGGCCGTTACCCCGCGCAACCATATCCAGTACCGCCGGATAGGGTACGACCGACAGGGCAATATCGCGGGGTATTTCACTGTCATGCAGCCAGCGTTCCTGCAGTTGCGCCAACACATTGCCGGGTAAAGCGGCGATGGCGCTGTTCAGAATGTCTGCCAGTGGCTGTAAATCTTGCCGCAACTGAAAATGTACCGTCGCCGGTAATGCCTGCAGCCCGTTTATTTCACTGTGAAAAACCAGATCACGCAGAAAAAACTGTCCCGCGGTGCGTCTTAAAATGGTTTCGCTGTCGAGGGTGGCAAACGCCTGACCATTGGCCACCATTTCCAGGGCCGTCCGGGTGGAATCAACAATTCGCACGGCCAGATTGGGGTAGCGTTGCTTCAGCACCGCATTCAGCGACCAGCCTTCCGGCATCACCAGCACTCTGGGGTATAAATCCTCCAGATTGGCGGGGGCAGCAGTGTCTTTACGGGTAACCAGCGTGTAATCCAGCGTCAGCCAGGCGTCGGTAAAAATCCCCCGCGCCCGGTTTTCATCCGTCGCAATCACCGGCTGCAGTATTTCCAGCTCGCCTTTATTAAACAGCTGAACTAATTCCGGCCAGCGATAGCCATTAATAAATTCCAGTTCCAGCCCGGTCATACCGGCCAGCAAGCGCAGTAAATCAATACTGTAGCCTTTGGGTTCGCCGGCAATGGCAAAATCAATAGGGGCCCAGTCGGGCTCGTTGGCAACGCGGATTTTGCCCAGACTTTTAATATAGGCTTGCTGCGCTTCGCTGAGGGCTAACGGTGGTGGTTTGGGTAACGCCCGTTGCTGTACCGTGGCATGATTACTGGCCAGTAATTCACCGCTGCGCTGAAATAAAAATAATTCACCATCGAGGCTCAGCGGCTGGCTGCGTAATTGATCGGACAGCGCCGAAAAGGCCACATCCACCGTCAGCACTGCCGGCCGTTCAGTGGCTGCCTGACTGGCGGGAATCTGCAGGGAAAAACTCTGCCCCGGTGCCTGCAGATGCTGAAATAAATACGGGCGGGTTTTATAGACTTTGTTGCGGGTGGCGTTGGTAAACCATAAGCGCTGAGTCGCGTCGTAATCACTGCGTTCGCTGCGGGAATAATTCGCCTGCAGCTGTTCATTCAGGTAGGTAAACCGGCGTTCGCGTTTGGCTCCTTCCCCCTGCACGACAATTTCCACCCAACGGTCACTGGGCATTGCCTGCAGCTGGAGGCGGACATCATCGCTGGTATTCAGGTTCACCAGCTCGTAAAAATCGCCGTTACCAAAGCCGATATAAATGGCATAAAAGACCGGGTTACTGCGCATGACTTCAGCAAACAGTTCTGCGGTATCCGGATGCACCCATTGCTGCTCCATCAGATTGGGGTGCCGGGCCAGAATACGCACAATCTGACTGGCGCGGTTATCAATACCGCTGAGGTAATCGCGGGTGGTGGTCGCGGCCAGTTCGTAGCGGGCCTCAGCGGAACTGAGGGCCATGCTGCGGCTGAAATAATAATGCAGGGCAATTGCCAGCACCGAACTGATAAGACTGACGGCAACCACCACCAGTACCATGCGTTGCCGCCAACGCCAGCGCTGGCGTTGCAGATCTCCTTCCCACTGCATAGATCAACTCCCTAACCGCTTTTGTTCAGACTGCCAGACAGCAGCGCCAACAATCAAGCGTCGTCAGATAATCAGTTCAGCCGTCAGGTCCTGACAGGCAACCGCAATAATATTCTGACGGATCTGCTCGGCCGCTTCACGGCCGGCAATACTTTCCGCCAGTACCAGTTTGCGTTGTTCATCCGTCGCCACGACGCGAAAGTATTCCGTTACCTTGCCATTCATGTTGGCCGTCATGGTCAGTTCCACCTGCAGTTGTTCCGGGGAGCGTAGCTGGGCCTGCCGCTGATACAAAGGGCGCCCCATAAAGCGGCGCACCATGCGTACCTGGCCGGGGCGAATATCGGCCTCCAGGCTGCGCCCCAGTGACGACACACCCAGCCACAGCACCAACAAACCCATTGGCGTAAACAGCAGCGGAAACAGCCACAACATCCCGCCGTCGTCACGGGCGACCTGCAGCATAAAAATACCGATACCGGCAAAAAGCAGCCCCATCAGCATAAACAGCACACTGGTGCCGGCATTGCGGGCCGCGGCGCTGTGCAGCTGCAGCGTATCGCCCTGTTGCCGGGCGGCAATCTGCCGGGTAGCGGATTCTGCCGCCTGTTGCCGGCGTTGCTGCTGTTCCTGTTGCTGTACGCTGGTCGGCGCCTGCCATTGCGCCCGCCCGGCACCGGCGGCCACCGGAATAGTCCAGCTGCGCGACAACGGCAACCGCAGCCTGGTATCGCTGTTGGGCTGCGGCACCCGTAATTCACCTTCACAGGTTAAGGTCCAGAGAATACTGCCACGGTAACCGGGCGCTCCGCTGGCGGGTAACTCTTCCGGCACCTCAAACTGCATATACATCCGGTCATGTTCGGGTATGGCCAGCCGTTCTTCCTGCCACAGTACATCCCTATGTGTTCTGCGATTCTTGCTGCTGCCACTGCTGTACACATGCACACATTCAAGCCGGCAGCGCAAACGCGACACCGGACTGCGGCCGTCCAGCTCAAAATAACCACCGACCTGGCCACCGGCATAACCGGGCAATGGATCCGGAAAAAACGGTGTTGGACCAATCCGTTTATAACCGCGGAACGACAACCAGCCGGCCAGCACCAGACCAGCACCAATTAACGGAAAAATAAGTACCGCGAGAATGCCATGATTGCCTTTGCCCAGTTCATCCGGAAGCGCCCACCAGGCCGGCGAAGTAATCAGAATAAACGTTGCACCAATGCCATACAGCAACCAGCCGGAATGACGTTCATTGCTGGCAATACCAGCGGGTAAGGCACTGTGCTCACCGGCTAACAGACGCTGCTCCTGTTCACCGCGGCGGTCAGCGCGCCACGACCAGACCATAATACCCGCCCCGATGCCGCCAAATAGCAGCATAAAGACGCCACCAAACACCAGCATGGGAACGCGGACACTGCGGTCAAGCACCGCCTCATCCGGCTGATGAGGATTCACCCAGGCCGTTACTTGCCCCGTTTCCTGCTGGCGTTGCAGGTGCCGGTAAAGTTGTTCCCAGTAATCACCGACATTGTCATAGCCGGCATAAAAACTGATGCGCCCGGACTGGTAGGTCTGGCCGGCGTATTGGTATTCATAGCGGCCCACCACTTTACTGGCAGAGTCTTTATTGAATTTAAGCTGCAACTCACTCATCTGCGCCGGGACAGGTTGCCAGGCCATGGCCAGCGCCGTCTGTCCCAGCGGTTTTAATACGGAGAAATAACCCGCTACCAATCCGCCCAGCAAAAAAAATAAACCAAACAATAATCCGCCAATGGATTTACCGCTGCCGGCCCGCTTAGCCATACCACTATGTCCTTTTTATTGATGATGCTTGTAAAACCGGCAACACCGGCACCCGCCAACTGCGGAAAAATTCTGTGTGCTCACCATCAGGCTGTTCTAAAACACCGCCGCAACTCAGTTCCCAATGAATCCTGCCCTGCTGGCTGTCACCGGTGGGCATACAGGACAGCGGAATTAAAAACGACATCTGTACCCGCCCGCGCTGCACTACGGCCGTTTGCTGATGTTGCCAGCGCAGAAAAAACTCGGTGCGCCGGCGGTCCGCAGGGCCAGACTGCACCATCTCAAGACAACGGAGTGTCGCTGCAGGTGGCTGCCGGAACCGTCCCGGCGGGCAGCGGAACCAGCCACTCAGCGCCCCGCCCACCCGGCCGGGTAAGGCTTCGGCCACCAGCGGTGTGGCACCAATACGCTGAAAACGCCGCCACAAGGTAAACGCCCGCCAGCACAACCACAGGCCGCCGACCGGTATCAACACCAGCAGCAGCCGGCCGTATTGCTGCTGCGCCAGCGCTTGCGGTAAAAACCACCACAGCGGCACCGAAACCACCAGCAACAAACCACCCAGCCAGCCAAATAACCAACTGCCATGCTGCTGAATACTGGCAATACTGGCGCCCGCCGGCGGGCCATTCTGCAACAATTCGCGTTGCTGCACATCGGCACGGCCGGTGGTCCAGAACAGATACAACAAACCGCTGCCGATACCGCCAAACAGCAACAATAACAGCGCCACAAACAGCAGCTGATCCGGGCGTACCGGCAAGTATGCCAGCCCGTCCCACCCCTGGCTTTGCCAGGCCTCCAGTGCCGGTACCAAAACCAGCCAAACAGCCGGCAGCAGTCCCGCCAGGATAAACAACAGCGCAAACAACAAAGAAGACAAGGAACGCCCAGAACGGGAGTAGAAAGACACTGGCACAACATCCTGGTCGGAGCCGGAAAAACGGCGATTAACAAAGATCCCGGTGTGGGTCATCAGACTGGCAGGCTAACAAAAAATACACCCAGGTAAAGGCCGGATTCCGCCACCCGGCCGACATTCACCGAAACCCCGGCCTGGCGGGTTCTTATTCCGGCCGGATTCACTATACTGACGGATCATTCATCGCCCGGCTTCGCCATGCCATGCAGAAACGCCCCTCGAAAAACACCGTTCGTGAACAACTGTCGCAGGAAGTAGAAGATTTTCTGCTGCACGGCGGCGCCGTTACGGAAGTACCCCGCGGTGCCTCGGGCTTGCAGGATGGCCGCTATGGTCAGCCGGTGGCGTTCGATAAACCCCGGGAAGAACGCACGCCGGTCTCGGATGTGCTGAAGGTGATTGACCAGCGCCGCGAAGAGCAGCGCAAAACCCATAAACCTGCCGCTTCAAAAAAACCCAAACGGCCGCGTAAAAAAGTGATTTACGACGATTTTGGTGAACCGGTGCGGGTAGTCTGGGAAGAATAACAGCGGCCCGGTTTAACCCGGGTGCTTATGCCAGGGGTTAACCGCGGCCTTAGCAGTGTTTTTTTTCCCCGGCGCAGGTTTGCTTTTGGCGGGCCCGGCGGCGGCCATACTTTTCAGGCGCGTACGAATTGCCGCAACATCCTCCCCCTGTACCCAGCCGATATATACGGCCTCGGTCTGCGCCCGCGCCCAGGGTGTGCGGCGTAAAAAATTCAGGCTGGATTTAATACCGGGGTTACTGCGGAAACAATTAATCCGCACCAGATCACCGAGCGTCGCCCACCCCAGTTCCTGCACCAGCCGGGTTAATAATTGTTCCAGCGTCACTCCGTGCAGCGGGTCTTTGGCAGCACCAGCAGAGGCATTATCAGCGGGTGAAAGAGTCATAAGCAGAAGTCCGGTGGCCGTTAAGAATAAGGAAAAATTGTAAAAGAAAATCAGCGCCGGGTCTTGGCTTCAATCCACTGCGCCATGTACTGAGTGCTTTTCAGGCTGTGGTGACGCAGCATCTGGCTGTAAAAATGTTGCCGGCGATGCTCAGCAATGCTGCCCTGCAACTGCAGTAACTGTTGCTGCAGGCGTGG
Organism: Venatoribacter cucullus; assembly: GCF_016132445.1. NCBI lineage: Bacteria > Pseudomonadati > Pseudomonadota > Gammaproteobacteria > Oceanospirillales > Oceanospirillaceae > Venatoribacter > Venatoribacter cucullus. Next base: position 2,176,050 of record NZ_CP046056.1, read on the forward strand.
AGCATGCACAGCATAGGCAAAGCGCTGCTGAATCAACCCCAGCCCCTGCTGCTGCAATAACTGCCACAGTGTTTCATCGCGGTATAACCGCACCGCCGCGGCAGCAAACTCTTCGGCACCATTGGCCAGCAGTACCGGTTCCGCGCCGGCATCGTACATACCTTCGGCACCGATACCGGTGGTAACGGCCGGCGTGCCACTGCGCGCCGCATCGATTAATTTGCCTTTTAAACCGGCTCCAAAACGCAACGGCGCCAGCATTACCCGTGCCTGCTGAATAACCCGGATGGCATCATCGGCCCAGCCTTTTACCAGAAACCCCTCGCGGGCATTGTGCAGCTGCGTGGCTTTCGGTGGTGGGTAAGCACCATAAATATGCAACTCAGCCTGGGGTAATTGCTGGCGGATACGCGGCCATAATGCTTCTTTTAAATAGCGTACGGCATCCCAGTTCGGTTCGTGGCGGAAATTTCCAATAGCGACAAAATGCTGGCGCTGAGAAAAATCCGGTCCCGCCGCCCGAAGCGGCAGATCTTCCATAAAGGGCAGATACAACAGCTGCGTGGCCGGCACCTGAAAGCGCCGCTGCAATATTTCTATTTCCGCCGCTGAAATCATCAGGCTCAGATCACAACGCAAAATAGCGGCAATTTCCCGCACCGCCACTTCACTGAATAAAAACTCATTGTCGACCTGCAACGGCAGCGGCGCCTCTTCAGCCAACAATTTTACTGCGGCTTTGAATTGTTGCTGGCGCGCATGGCGCAAACAATGCAGGTCTTCGGTATCCAGAATGCGCAGCGCCTGCGAACAGAATTTTTCTACCCGCCAGCCGAATTGTTCTTCCATCATAAAGCGGTCAAACAACACCAGCGCGGGCTGCAGCTGCTGCACATAATCATCAAAAGACGAGCAATTTAACGCAATGCGTTGCGGGGTAATGCCCAGTGCCGGTAAATCGGCCGCGTGCTCACTGAATTCCGCCGGCGAGGCGTAATGCACCTGATTGCCGCCGTCCTGGAGGGCACGGATCAGCTGCAGCATACGGCTGCCGGCGGCTGACGAATTGGGCTCGGGCCAGACATAGCCAATAATCAGGGCGGTTTTATTCATAACAGTGGCTGCAGAAAAATAGCGATTATACGCCATTAGCCGCAGCCCGGCGCCCTGCCTCTTCTGTATTACGGCGTGGGTGCTAAACTGCCGGCTCACCGTTGCGGAGTATGCATTGTGCTGTTGCTGGCAAAAATTCTGGTTACGTTTTTCACCGTGTCCTTACTGGCCCAGGTGGCCGAGCGCATGAGCCCGCGCCATGCCGGTTTATTGGCCGGTTTTCCGTTGGGCACCGCCATTGCGCTGTATTTTTTTGGCTGGGAACAAGGCACCGACTTTGCCGCCCGCAGCGCGGTCTTTGCCCTGGCAGGCCTGACCTCGGCTATCTGCTTTGCCTATGGCTACTGGCAGGTGGTGAAACGCCGCGCCGGGCTGCGGTGGTTACCGGTGGCGGTGCTGAGTGGGTTTGCCTGCTTTTTTGCCAGCAGCCTGATCCTGCAGTTTTTACCCGCCAACCGCTGGGTCAGCCTGACGGTGGTGGTCGCGGCCATTTTTCTGTTCCGTACGCTGTTCCGCGACATTACCGAAACCCAGATTAACCGCAGCGCACCGCCGGCCAACTGGCTGGCCGCCCTGCTGAGCAAAAAATCCAATACCCTGATGTTCCGTGCCAATATCGCGGCCGGCTCCATTCTGCTGATTACCGGACTGGCGGCCGTTATTGGTCCGGAACGTGCCGGCCTGCTGGCGGCCTTTCCGGTAAGCTTTTTCCCGCTGCTACTGATTCTGCACGTCAGCTATGGCACGGCGGTGGTCAGCGCCACCATTAAACATTACCCGGATGGTATTGGTGCGTTGGTGGTATACGCCCTGGCGGTCAGCTATCTGTACCCACTGCTGGGGCTGCATTGGGGCACCGCCAGCTCCCTGCTGTGCTCGGTGGCGTACCTGCTGGTCTACGGCTGGCTGCGCGCGCGCCGGCAACCGGCCTGAATCACCGGTAGCGGCGGGTTATTCCGCCGCGCCCCGGGGAGCCTCTGAATAACTCTGCACAGCTCTGCGCGAGTCTTTCCGGACGGCAGAGCAAGGCGGCGAATGCAGAGAATGGCGAGTTCTTTTCAAATTCGCCAACACCGCTATGTGGGCCGGAAAGCCGCGCCCTGCGGGAATTGCAGGAAAGTCCTGACTCGGTGTCGCCGGTTTTTGCCAGAGCCCGCTATGCCTGCAACCCAGCTTCGTGATTCAGAACTTTCCTGCAATCCAGAGCGGGCACCGAGTTATTCAGAGGCTCCCTAGCTGCTATAATGCCGGCCTTTCTGTATCCGTTAAGCCCAAATGCCCTTTACGGGCCTGCCTTGTGGAATCTGCTATGAACGAATTCACCGTCCCCGCCTACCTGCAGGATGCCCGCCAGCTGTTGTCTGAATCAGGCTTTGCCTGCACCGGCCGCTGGTATCACGGCACCGCCTCCGGCCTTATTCCTTCCATTCAGGCCCACGGCCTGCATGGCAGCGGTGACCTGGAACTGCTGACCCGTCAGTTCAAAACCCTGGGTACCATTGGTCACGACATCAGCGACCACAAAGATCCCTTGTTTATTACCCAGAGCAAAGAGCTGGCGTATTTCTGGGCCAATGAAAAAGCCCACACCCGCAGCGTCTATATGAAAAGCGACGAACAGCCGGTGGTGTTTGAACTGAACCTGCCGGAAGACCTGCAACAACAGGTAACCACCGACGCCGGTGGTGCGGCACTGGTGCTGGAACCGGGCAACCTGTATCTGCTGTGGCTGGGGGAACTGTACGACGCCTGTGGTATCAGCAAGCCGGACATCGATCCGCTGCGCGGCGACCGTATGGATTATCTGAACAAACTGGGGCTGGCCTATCTGAGTGCACCGGTGGCGCCGGAGCATTTGTTGTTGCTGCAACCGAACTGATCGCAGCCAACCACCGGACAGTATATTACCTTCCGGCTATACTGTTGCTTTATCTGAATAACCCGTTGCAGAAAAGCGGGTTTTTCCGCTACCTCTTAAGTAGTAGGCTTGGGGCTTTGTGGCTGACCGTCCGTAAACATCATGAAACAACGCCTCGCCTTTACTCTGATGATGTCATTCACCTTATCGGTGCTGATGACCCTGTGGATCACCTTTATCAATCTGGGCGCCGCCCCGGACTTCTTCGCCCGTTGGCTGAAAGCCTGGGTACTGGCCTGGCCGACCGCTTTTGTCATTGCGTTTATTACCGGCCCGACCATTCAGAAATTGTCGCTGCGGTTTAAGTAACACTCCGATTCCAACCAATACCCGTCAATCCTGAGCAGTGAATAACGACCATAAAAAAACCGGCCCTCGTGAGGCCGGTTTTTCAGTGCCCTGAATGCAGGCGCTGTTCTGCTGAGCAGGCTCAGCGGTTGGGCATTACATCATGCCCATGCCGCCCATGCCGCCCATTCCACCCATGTCTGGCATGGCCGGTGCGTCTTTCTTCGGCAGCTCGGCGACCATGGCTTCGGTGGTGATCATCAGACCGGCCACAGACGCCGCCGCCTGCAGTGAGGTACGGGTTACTTTGGCCGGGTCAAGGATACCCATCTCGATCATATCGCCGTACTCACCAGTGGCGGCGTTGTAACCGAAGGCGCCGGAACCGGCTTTCACTTTATCCACCACCACAGAGCCTTCCGCGCCGGCGTTGGCAGCGATCTGACGGATCGGGGCTTCCATGGCGCGCAGGGCCAGGGCGATACCGACGTTCTGATCTTCGTTGTCGCCAACCACTTTCACCTGAGTCAGAGCGCGCACCAGAGCCACACCACCGCCAGGAACCACGCCTTCTTCTACTGCGGCACGGGTTGCGTGCAGAGCGTCATCCACGCGGTCTTTCTTCTCTTTCATTTCCACTTCAGAGCCGGCACCGACTTTGATGACGGCAACACCGCCCGCCAGTTTGGCCACGCGTTCCTGCAGTTTTTCTTTGTCGTAGTCAGAAGTAGAAGCGGCGATTTCGGCACGGATCTGCTCGACACGGGCTTTCACACCATCAGCGGAACCGGCACCGTCAACAATCACGGTGTTTTCTTTGCTGATCACCACTTTCTTGGCAGTACCCAGTACGTCCAGCGTGGTGGTTTCCAGCGACATACCGACTTCTTCAGAAATCACCTGACCACCGGTCAGTACAGCAATGTCCTGCAGCATGGCTTTACGACGGTCACCAAAGCCCGGGGCTTTTACGGCGGCTACTTTGAAGGTACCGCGCAGGTTGTTCACCACCAGCGTGGCCAGCGCCTGACCTTCAACGTCTTCAGCGACGATCAGCAGCGGACGACCAGACTTAGCCACTGCTTCCAGAACCGGGATCAGTTCCTGCAGGTTGTCGACTTTTTTGTCGACCAGCAGCACCAGCGGGTGGTCCAGCTCGACGACCATTTTTTCCTGGTTGTTGATGAAGTACGGAGACAGGAAGCCACGGTCGAACTGCATGCCTTCAACCACTTCCAGTTCGTCTTCCAGGCCTTTGCCTTCTTCAACGGTGATCACGCCTTCTTTACCGACTTTTTCCATGGCTTCGGCAATGATGCGGCCGACGGATTCATCGGCGTTGGCAGAAATAGTACCAACCTGAGCAATGGACTTGGTGTCGGTGCAGGGTTTGGCCTGAGCTTTCAGGGCTTCAACCACCGCCGCAGTGGCTTTGTCGATACCACGCTTCAGGTCCATCGGGTTCATGCCCGCGGCCACAGACTTCAGGCCTTCGTTCACAATGGCCTGCGCCAGTACGGTGGCGGTGGTGGTGCCGTCACCGGCCTGATCGTTGGCCTGGGACGCCACTTCTTTCACCATCTGCGCGCCCATGTTTTCGAACTTGTCTTCCAGTTCAATTTCACGCGCAACGGACACACCGTCTTTGGTGATGGTCGGGGCGCCGAAGGATTTTTCCAGCACCACGTTACGGCCTTTCGGGCCCAGGGTCACTTTAACGGCGTTCGCCAGTACGTTTACACCCGCCAGCATTTTTACGCGGGCGTCATTGCCAAATTTTACTTCTTTAGCAGCCATTTCGGTTTCCTTAAATTCGGGGTCAGTGAAATACGGTTAACAACAGAATTACGCTTCGATAACGCCGTAGATTTCGCTTTCGTTCAGGATCAGCAGGTCTTCACCATCGATTTTGATGGTGTTGGAGCCGGAGTACTTACCGAATACCACGGTGTCGCCTACTTTGACCGACATGGCAACAACGCTGCCATCGTTGGAAACACGGCCAGTACCGACGGCAACCACTTCACCCTGATTCGGTTTTTCAGCAGCAGAACCCGGCAGCAGAATGCCACCAGCGGTGGTTTGCTCTTCTTCCTTGCGACGCACTACCACGCGATCGTGTAAAGGACGGATTTTCATTTGAGGTTTTCTCCACTGTTTAAGCAATGTTTGCTGATAACCGGGGCAGCCTTATCAGGCGGGCCCCAAAATTGTGTGCTCGGTTTCTGGGGGTGAGACCAAGGCTTTTCAACACCCCCGGGTAAAAATTTTCAGTCTTCGCGGCGGTATTCACCATCGATCACATCCGCTGGCGGCTGACGCTGCCCCGGCTGGCGGGTAATGCGGTTGTCGGTGGCATCGAATACATCCCGCTCGCCGCCCACGCTGTGGCTCTGGTACATGGTGACGGTTCCTTTCATCTGCAGCGCCTTTAAGGCTGACCCCGCCAGAGCCTTACGCACCGGCGGCAGCAACAACAACGCGCCGAGAGCGTCGGTAATAAAGCCGGGCACAATCAACAGCGCGCCGGCAAAGGCCAGCAGAAAACCCTCGGCCAGCTCGCGGGCTGGCAAGGTACCGGCGGCCAGTTTTTCACGCGCCCGCAACAAGGTCATTAAGCCCTGGGCGCGGATCAGCACCATACCGACAATGGCAGTGAGAAGAATCAGACCAACGGTCGACAGTGCGCCGATAGCCGTACCAACCTTAATCATGACGGTCAGTTCCAGAATCGGCAGCACTATAAAGAGGATAAGAAACGGCACGGGCAGCTCCGGTGAATAACAACAGAGCGTTATATGGGTGCCCGGGCCGGGATTACAAGCCTGCTTACTGAATCTGTAAGGCAGCCACCTCGGGGTGGCGTTGTTGCCAGCCGTCGATCAGGTACTGCTGGTCAATATCCCAGGGGTGAAAACCGGTGCGGAAGAATTGCCGCATGGATTTCAGGTTGTCGCGCAGAATGCCTTTTTTGCCCCAGAAAAAGCGCGTGGCTTCAACCCATTCTTTCAGGCTGGGAAAATGCCGGTCGGCCTTCAGTAACAGGAACTGGTAATAGGCAATACGCGAGAACAGGCTGAACATTGAAATCACCATTACCCGTTTGCGCATCCGCTCGTTGTTCACCTTCAGGCGGAACACATCAAAAGCCACGGCTTTGTGCTCGATTTCTTCCACCGCATGCCAGATCAGCATATTGCGCACGGTAGGGTCGACCGGATCAAGAATCTCGGGATTTTTCAGCAGAAACTCCGCCATAGACGCCGTAAAGTGTTCCATCGCCACCGTTAAGGCCAGTTGCCGGCCACGCCCGAGGTGCTTTTTCAGCATGGCCACCCGTTGCTGCAAACGACCAGTAATTTCCTGCATCGGGAAGCCCATGTCACCGATGGCCTTATTCAGACCTTCGTGCGAATGGCCGTGATGCGCTTCCTGACCAATAAAGCCGCGGATCTGTGCCAGTAATACCGGATCGTCGATTTCATTCTGGTAATTGCGCACCGAATGAATAAAGAAGCGTTCGCCATCGGGAAACAGCGCCGACAGCGCGTAAAAAAACGTACTGACCAGCGAGTTGTTATTAAAGGTGTATTTGTTCATCGGGGCATCGGTATCGAAGGCCATGCGCCGTGGTTTGATCTCAAATGGCCGGGGTTGATTATGGTTATTCTGGCTCATTGGGTTTCTCCGCGTCAGGCCGGATAAACACCGGCACCCGGGCACTATGGCACAGCAAAATAAGGCTGGCCGGGTGAAATACGGGCAATCCGGCGCTGACCGGCGGCGGCTTTGTACCGGTTGTCGTCACGCATCCACAGCCTTCAGTGTTAGAATCGCCGCCGGTATATTTCTTCAGGTTGTGTCATGCGTTCTTCCCGTCCCCGCTCTGCTTCCAATTCCCGCCGCGCACCGGCCAAACCGCGCAACAACGGCAAAAGCCGCTCTGCTGCCCAGAACAGCGGTATCCGGGCAGAACTGCAAACCCTGTGGACGCAGTGGCAACACAGCACTCCCAAACCTCCGCTGGACCGCTGGCTGCGCGCCCAGCGCCATCCCAAAGCTGAACTCAGCCAGGTGCTGACCCACAGCGAAGCCATGTTTCATGCCCTGCGCTTTCAGCAACTGGCCTGCGCCCTGGAAGCCCTGCTGGACGATAACAACCTTGATCTGAACGCCTGGGATAGCCGCTGGCAGGAAGACGACACCCGCCAGCTGCACCCCACCGCCTTCTGGTACTGGATTGAACTGCGCAGTCTGCGCGGCTGGGGTTTTACCCGCGCCGTGCGCCAGCAGGAGCAGCGGCTGGCCTTATTTCAGCGCCTGGAAACTCAGGTAAAAAATGCGCCGCAATCCCCGCTGGCACTGCTCTGGCACGGCATACGCCCGCAGTGGCTGCCGCTGCTGCAGGAACGCGCCCGCCGCAGTGGCTGGGCCACGGCCGACCTGCAACGTTTTCTGAATATGCAGAACCAGCAACCACCGCTGTGGCTGCGGGTGAATGAACTGCAGGGCCCGGCCGATACCGATACCCTGCGCCAGCTGCAGCAACAACTGCAGGAAGACGGCATCAGCGCCCAGCTGCGCGATAACGCCCTGTGCGCCACCGGCGGCAAAGGCGTGCAGCAAAGTGCGCTGTTCCGCAGCGGCCGCATTGAAGTGCAGGATTTCGCCAGCCAGCAGATTGTGCTGGCACTGGACCCGCAACCGGGTGAAAAAATCTGGGATACCTGCGCCGGGGCCGGCGGCAAAAGCCTGGCACTGGCCAGCCGACTGCAGAACAAGGGCGCGTTAGTGGCCACCGACCTGCACAGCTACAAACTGGATGAACTGAAACGCCGCGCCAGCCGCGCCGGCGCGCGCAATATCCGTACCTTCGTCTGGAACGGTAACGAACCGCTGCGGTTGCCACAGGAAATTGCCCGCCACGGTGGGTTCGACAAAATTCTGGTCGATGCGCCCTGCACCGCCACCGGCACCTGGCGCCGCAACCCGGACGCCCGCTGGCGCTTTAACGACAGCAGCCTGCAGGAACTGCTGGCGCTGCAACAACAGTTGTTAACCCAGGCTGCCGCCGCACTGCGCCCCGGTGGCCTGCTGGCCTACGCCACCTGCAGCTGGCTGAGCGCCGAGAACGAAGAACAAGTGGCCCGCTTCGCCACCGCCAGTGGCTTCAGCGTGCAGGAGCAGCGCTTACTGGGTGCCCCGCACCACGACAGCGACTGTATGTTTGTGGCGCTGCTGCGCAAGCCGGAGTAATCCGGCTGTCTGCCATTGCTTATTCCGGATTAGGCTCATAAAAAAACACCGCCGTGCTGACGCAGGGCGGTGTTTTCGGCAGTCGTGTTACGGCTGAATCAGATGCAGAAAGATTTCAGCGGCGGGAAGCCGTTGAATTCAATCGCACTGTAAGTGGTGGTGTAAGCACCGGTGGAGAACCAGTACAGACGGTCACCCATAGCCAGATTCAGCGGCAGTTCGTACTTGTAGTTTTCGTACAGAATGTCCGCGCTGTCACAGGTCGGGCCGGCCAGTACCACTTCTTCGGTTTCGCCCTTTTTCTCCACAAACAGCGGATACTTGATGGACTCATCCATGGTTTCGATCAGGCCACCGAATTTACCGATGTCGGTAAATACCCAGCGGTGCAGGCTGGTGCGGTCTTTGCGGCTGATCAGGACCACTTCGCTCACCAGCAGGCCGGCGTTGGCCACCAGCGAACGCCCCGGTTCCAGGATGATTTCCGGGAACTCATCACCAAAGTCTTCACGCAGGAAACGGGTGATTTCTTCGGCGTAGGTTTTCAGGTCGTTGGTACGGCTGATGTAGTTGGCCGGGAAGCCACCGCCCAGGTTGATCATGCGCAGGTTAACGCCGTCTTCGTCTTTCAGACGCTCAAAAATTACCTTCACTTTGGCAATCGCAGAATCCCAGGCGCCAATGTCACGCTGCTGTGAACCTACGTGGAAGGAAATGCCGTAAGGCACCAGACCCAGGTCACGGGCCAGCAGGCACAGGTCCATCGCCATATCGGTCTGACAACCGAACTTACGTGACAGCGGCCAGTCAGCGGTTTCTGAACCTTCGGTCAGAATGCGCACAAATACGCGCGAACCCGGGGCGGCCTTGGCAATGTTGCGCAGGTCGGCTTCGGAATCGGTAGCGAACAGGGTAACGCCTTTCTCGTAGAAGTAGCGGATATCCTTAGGCTTTTTAATCGTATTGCCGTAGCTGATACGATCGCCTGTCACACCCTCGGCCATTACCTTGTCCAGCTCATAGCGGGACGCCACGTCAAAACAGCAGCCACGGTCACGCAGAATACGCAGCAACTCCGGCATCGGATTCGCTTTAATGGCGTAGTAGGTTTTGGCGTAAGGAAAGGCTTCAATCAGCTCATCCAGCTGACGGGTGAAGGTCTTACTGTCCAATACCATAAAGGGGGTATCGTGCTGGTCGGAAAAAGTCTTAAGACGGGCAAAGGTCTCGGCGTCGTAGTAGTCTTCAGGCTTGATAACCATTGGGCTCGCTACCTCCTTACTCGGTAGTGATAAGAGTGAAAAAAGTCGCGCAAAGATAGGCTTATCTGAGCTGATGTACAGCGATAATTCCTTGTCTTAACGATCATGGTTTGTGATCGTAACACGACTGGCGATCAGTTTCTTTGCTCAAAGCCGGCTGATCATTTCTGCAGAACAGTGTTACCAAACCGCTTCGCTTACAATCTTAGCCCCTCTCGGCTAAGGTGTCGGGCTGTTTTTCAACCAATTTGTCCTCGTCATTATGCTCCGACTGTTTGAACGTTTTGTGAACCCCTTTCCGCCCGAACACCCGCAGCAACCCCCACAGGGGCTGTATGCGTTTTGCCGTCATTACACCCGCGGGCTGGAATGGCCGCTGCTGACCATGTCAGTGCTGACGGCGCTGATGGCCACGCTGGAAGTCACGCTGTTCAGTTTTATGGGCGAACTGGTGGACTGGCTGGTACAGAAAACCCCTGACACCCTGCTGCAGGAAGAAGGCTGGCGCCTGGGCCTGATGGCGGTAACACTGGTGGTGATTATGCCGACCGTGGTGTTCCTGCATGCGGCTCTGGTACATCAGACCTTGCTGGGCAACTACCCGATGCGCATCCGCTGGCAGGCCCACCGCTATCTGCTGAAGCAAAGCTTATCTTTTTATCAGGACGATTTTGCCGGCCGGATTGCTACCAAGGTCATGCAAACCGCGCTGTCGGTGCGCGAAACAGTGATGAAGCTGCTGGATGTGATGGTGTACATCCTGGTGTATTTCACCTCCGCGCTGGTGATCGTGGCGATGGCCGACTGGCGCTTAATGCTGCCCATGCTGGCCTGGCTGCTGCTGTATATCGGCGTACAGCTTTATTTTGTGCCGCGGTTGAAACAGGTAGCCACCGAGCAGGCCGATGCCCGTTCGGCCATGACCGGCCGCATCGTCGACAGCTACACCAACATCCAGACGGTGAAGCTGTTTTCCCACACCGACCGCGAAACCGCCTACGCGCAGGATTCCATGCAGGGCTTTATGGATACCGTGTACCGGCAAATGCGCCTGGCCACCGGTTTTAACGTAGCGGTCAACACCATTAACTACCTGCTGGTGTTCGCCGTGGCGGCCTTGTCGATTGCGCTGTGGCTGGACAGTGCCATCAGCGTTGGTGCCATTGCCATTGCCATTTCACTGGCGCTGCGCATTAACGGTATGGCGCAGTGGATTATGTGGGAAGTAGGCGCGTTGTTTGAAAACCTCGGCACGGTGGCCGATGGCATGCAAACCCTGGCCAAACCGGCGCAGATTGAAGATGCCAATAATGCCGGCCAGCTGCAGGTACCACAGGGTGAAATCCGCCTGGAGCACGTCGCTTTTCATTATCCGGGTCACGATGGCAAACCCGGCCGCGAGGTGTTCGGCGACCTGAACATTCATATCAAAGCCGGTGAAAAAGTCGGCCTGGTTGGCCGCTCCGGCGCCGGCAAATCGACGCTGGTGAACCTGTTGCTGCGTTTTTATGACCTGAACGGCGGCCGCATTCTGATTGATGGCCAGGATATCCGCAGCGTCACCCAGGATTCCCTGCGCAAGCATATTGGTATGGTTACTCAGGATACCTCGCTGCTGCACCGCAGCGTGCGCGACAATATTCTGTACGGCAAACCCGATGCCAGCGAAGCGGAACTGCTGGAAGCCTGTCGCCAGGCCGAAGCCGATACCTTTATTGTCGACCTGTACGATCCCGACGGCAACACCGGGCTGGATGCCCAGGTCGGTGAGCGTGGCGTAAAGCTGTCCGGTGGCCAGCGCCAGCGTATTGCCATTGCCCGGGTGCTGTTAAAAGATGCGCCTGTTCTGATTCTGGATGAAGCCACCTCAGCACTGGATTCGGAAGTGGAAGCCGCCATTCAGGCCAGCCTGTACCGGCTGATGGAAAACAAAACCGTCATCGCCATTGCCCACCGGTTATCGACCATTGCCGCCATGGACCGCCTGATTGTGCTGGACGAAGGCCGCATTGCCGAACAGGGCACGCATCAGGAACTGATCGCCCGGGGCGGCATTTACGCCCAGCTGTGGGCGCACCAGACCGGTGGATTTATCGGCGACGACTAAACCGAGTTATTCAGAGGATCCCCAGCCCCGCCCTCTTGTTTTTCCAGCGTAAGCGGGGTAGCTTCTGTTTATTATTTTTTATTACCGCCGTCCGGCAGCGCAGCATATTAATGACTGCGCCTGCTGTTTTTTAACGGCGGCTGTTTATTGATTGTGAGGATAGTGTGAGTACAAAACCCGAAATTATTCTGTCGGCACTGGATCTGGAACGCCTGGAACGCTTGCTGGAAAAAACCCAATTCCCGGGTAAAGACGAACTGGAATCGGAACTGGAGCGGGCCAATGTCATGGACCCGAAGGATATTCCCGGTGATGTCGTCACCATGAACTCCACCGTGCGCTTCCGCGAATTACCGGACGATGCCGAATTCAGCCTGACCCTGGTGTATCCGAAAGACGCTGGCCAGGAAGGTACGGTATCCATTCTGGCACCGGTTGGCGCCGCGCTGCTGGGTTTATCAGTGGGTGCTGAAATTGAGTGGCCAAGCCCGAAAGGCCGGACCCTGCGCGTCCGTATTGAGGAAATTATCTACCAGCCGGAGCGCGCCGGGGAATTTCACCGTTAATCGTTATAATATGGATTTTTTGCGCCAAACCGGTCACAAATCCGCCTGCTCCGGTTCAGCTGACCGGTAACGGGTAATATACTGCCGCCTTCATTTGTGCAAGGAGGCAGTATGCCCATTAAGTTTTCTGTTCTTACCCGTCCGTTAAAAGAAAAAATCCGCAATACCGACCACACCGAATTAAAAAGCTCCGGCTTCTGGATTGGTCATTTCCTGATGATTCTGGCCACCATTATCGGTGTTTATCTGGCGGCTCAGGCCGGTTTAAAACAAGCCATTCTGTTTGATGAAATTACCAGCCTGCAACGGGGCCACCACGTACGCTCCGCTCTTATTGATGAATTACAGGATAATATTCAGTTGCTGACGGCTTATAAAGAAAACTACCTCAGCAAACAGATTTCTGGCCAGGAATTACAGCAAAACAACCCGGACTTATCTTTTTACATCTGGACCAGCATGCAGCAGTCACCGGTTACCCTGGAAATTCCCGGTTATTTCCTGAATGGTATCCAGCGCTTTTACCGCGATGTAAATGACATTATTGGCAAAGCTGAACAGCGCACCTATGCCGCCAGCCATGCCAGAAAATTATTGGATGAACAGCTGCAACAGATAAACAGCACGCTGTTACCGCAGCTGAAAAAGAATATCAGCGAACTGGAACAGCGGTTGTTGCAGCACAATATCCGCATGCCGGATTACAGCAGCGTGAACGAAGGACAACAGTAATGGCCAACAAAGGCTGCCCGGTTTGCCGCCACAGCATTCTGACGCCCACGCAATACCACAGTCAGGAAATTGATGCCTGTTATCACTGCGGTGGCCTGTGGTTTGAAAAGGATGAAATGAACAGCGTGTTGTCGGCCATTGATAATGGCCATGACAACGTCGATTTTACCGGCCAGCTGGGTAAACGCTCCGGGGTTTCCCAGCGTCAGTGCCCCGATTGCCAGAAATCGCTGCAGCATTATCAGTTGCTGGAACATTACGATCTGGAAGTGGATGTTTGTCACGGCTGTGACGGCGTTTGGATTGACCGCGACGAAATTGCAGCGGTACAGCAGTCACCACGGCTGCGTGAAACGCTGGAAAAACTGAACACACAACCTAACTGGAAAAGCTGGGTATTTCAGTTTTTATCGCAAATGCCGGTGGAATATAACATCCGCCCGCACCGCACCCCCTGGGTTACCTGGGCCCTGGTGCTGATCAATGTGCTTATTTATTTTTCTTATGCCGGCAGCGATAACAGCATGATGGCGGCCATTACCAGTTTTGGCAGCACCCCGGCCGAGTTAGCCAATGGGGACCAGTGGTGGACGCCGTTAACCGCTACCTTCCTGCACGGCAGCCTGCTGCATCTGGCCGGTAATATGTATTTTCTGTGGCTGACCGGCGACAACCTGGAAGACGCACTGGGCCACTGGCGTTTTCTTGGGCTGTATTTATTGTGTGGACTCGGTGCCGGTTTAATCAGTGTGCTGATGAACTGGAACAGCAATATTCCCAGCGTCGGTGCCAGTGGTGCCATTGCCGGTTTATTCGGCATGTATATGCTGTGGTTCCGCCATGCCAGCCTGACATTTATGATTATTGTGTGGCAGAAAAAACTGTCGCCATTCTGGTATTTCGGTATCTGGCTGGGTATTAACCTGCTGGGTATGGTGGGGAATGAAGGCGGGGTGGATTATTGGGCCCATATCGGTGGATTTGTTATCGGCATTATTATCGGTCTGAGTATGCACCGCTGGGTAATGGCACAAAATCCGTTACTGCCATTATTAGCCCAGCCGCAGGCGCGGGTTTTACGCTGAGCCGATAGCTGAAATCATTAAAGGGGATGAACAATCAGCCCACCAACAGGGTGGGCTGATTAAGGTGTTTATAAAAACGAGCTGCGGTCCCGAAAGGGCTTCGGCTCTTTATCTTTACCCGCCAGGCCATTGGCCATGGCAATTTTCTGATTTTTACGTCCCAGTAACCGTGCCTGCACCCAACGCTCCCAGCGCAACGCTTTCCAGGTATCGGCTTTCCAGGTTTTCTTGAATAAATATTTGGTGGCGGCAATGGCATCCGGTGATTTGCCGGCAATCATTTCGGCCAGTTTTTCCGCTTCCGCCAATGGGTCGGCAGCCAGCTTGCTGATCAGACCGTATTCATAACCTTCAGTGGCCGGAAACTGACGGCCGGTCATGGTCAGTTCCTGAGCGATATCCACCCGGGTTAAACGCGATAAGGTAGCCATGCCGCTCATATCCGGAATCAGGCCCCATTTCATTTCCATAATCGACAGGTTGGCGTCCGGCGTGGCGATGCGGTAATCGCAGGCCAGCGCAATCTGCATACCACCGCCGAAACAATTACCGTGAATGGCGCAGATCACCGGCACCGGCAAATCACGCCAGCAATGGGCAATTTCCTGCGCCAGATTCTGTTTGGTCCAGGGCCATTTAAGAAACACTTTCGGAATCATCATCGGGTCTTTGGCCACGGCCTTAAAATCCAGCCCGGCGCAGAAGGATTCCCCTCTGGCCGCCAGGATTACCGCGCGCACGCTGCGGTTTTTCCGCAGCGCTTTGGCGGTGGCAACCATTTCCCTGAACATGGCCATATCCAGACCATTGAGTTTTTCCGGCCGGTTCAGCCATACCCAGGCGATATGATCGCGGATTTCACACACAACCCGTTGTTCAGTGCTCATACATTATTCCTGCTCGTTCATTCAGCCAGATGGCCCACAGCCGGCATCATTCCACAGCACTGGCAGACCCGCCATGATCATTCCGGACATTGGCGTAACCGTTACTAACAGCAACCTTATGCAGTCGCTGTTATTCCCAGCCTGTGCTGTGTTCACGCACCAACGACGCCAGCAGGCCGATATGGTCGGGGCGGTCGTTCAGGCAGGGAATATAGTGGTAGTCCTTGCCGCCGCTGCGCAGAAACAGTTCGCGGTTTTCCACGTCCAGTTCTTCCAGGGTTTCCAGGCAGTCTGCGGCAAAGGCCGGGCTGATCACATCCACCCGCCCAAGGCCTGCTTTGCCCCAGGCTTCCAGGGTGTAATCGGTATAGGGCTTCACCCACTCTTCGCGGCCAAAGCGTGACTGAAAACTACAGAGCCACTGTTCTTCGCTAAGCCCCAACTCGCTGGCAACCGCCGCCGCGGTAGCACGGCACTGTGACGGGTAGGGGTCACCACGGTCTTCGTAGCGCTGCGGAATGCCGTGGAAGGACAGCAGCAGCTTGTCGCCAGTGCCATGCCGGGCCCGGTATTCACGTACCGAGTCGGCCAGCGCCTTAATGTACTGCGGATGCACGTGGTATTCGTTCACCCAGCGGGTTTCCGGCAGGTGCGGGCAACCTTTTAAACCGGTCGCCAGACGGTCATACACGGCGGCGGTGGTACTGGAGGAAAACTGCGGATACAGCGGCAACACCAGCATCCGGCTGACCCCGGCCGCCCGCAGCTCACGACCGGCCTGTTCCATGCTGGGTTCGCCATAGGTCATGGCCAGCGTTACCGGAATATCACAGCCGTACTGTTCTTTTAAGGCCGCCGCCAGTGCCTGTTGCTGACGGCGGGAGATGGCCATCAGCGGTGAGCCCTCGTCTGTCCACACCGAAGCGTAAGCTTTGGCCACCCGGCGCGGCCGGAAGCGCAGAATAATCCCGTGCAGAATCAGCCACCACAACGGGCGTGGTACATCCACCACCCGTTTGTCCCACAGAAACTCGGCCAGATATTCCCTTACGGCGGCGGTGGTCGGTGCTTTCGGGGTACCCAGATTCACCAGCAACACACCAAAAGGGGGACGTTGGGCTGTCACAGTCTGCTCTCCTGCCTTGTATAAGTTTTGTTGAAGTTTAACCGAGCGGCCGGGCCGGGTCATCCACAGCCTTTGTATGCCTCTGATAGCCCGGATTAATCAGCCCAACAGGTTGCCTGGCGGCTCAACAGTGCGTTCCGTTTGCGCTACTCGGCAACCCCATTCGTAGCCGTTACAATGGCGGCTCTTTTCTTGTTCCACCGGATTCCCATGCCTGCCCTTACCTTACCATTGCCCGTTCTGCTGGCGATGCTGACGGCTATTTCCCCATTAGCGGTGGATATGTATCTGCCCGCCATGGCCATGATGGCCAGCGACCTGCACACCGATATTCACTGGGTGGAATTGTCGGTCAGCGCCTATCTGATCGGTTTTGCCATCGGCCAGCTCAGTGGCGGCCCGCTGTCCGACCGCTGGGGGCGCAAACCGCTGATTATCAGCGGCCTGCTCATTTTTACTCTCAGCAGTTTTTTCCTGATCAGCACGGCAGACCTGACCCAGCTATTATGGTTGCGGGTACTGCAGGCGCTTGGCGGCGGCCTGGCCACCGTTAACGCCGCTGCCATTGTGCGCGACTTGTTCCGGGGCGCCGATGTCGCCCGCACCTTGTCGATGGTGGCGATGATTACCATGATGGCTCCCCTGCTGGCGCCGGTACTGGGGGCGATAACACTGAACTTCAGCGGCTGGCGCACCATTTTCTTAACGCTCACGGCTTACGGTGGCATTGCGCTGTTGCTGCTCAGCTGGCAGTTGCCGGAAAGTCACCCACCGGCCGCCCGCCATAAGCGCTGGCCCTGGCAGGATTACCGCCGGGTTATCGGCCACCCCCGGGCACGGCGTATTCTGCTGGCACTGAGCCTGTCGTACAGCGGTATGTTTATCTTTATTACGGCCTCGCCCTATCTTTACCTGGAACATTTTGGCCAGTCGCCGGAGCGCTTTCCGTGGCTGTTCGGCGCCAATATTCTGGTGATGATGGCCATGAACCGCCTGAACATTGCGCTGCTGAACCGTTACCACAGCCAGGTCATTCTGCGCGCTGGCTTAATTCTGCAAGCCGCTTGTGCCTCGTTGCTGGTGCTGGGTTTTGCGCTGCAGCCACAAGTTAGCCTGTGGCTGATTTTGCCGCTGATTATGGTGTTTATCGGCAGCCTGGGCCTGATTGGTGCCAATGCCATTGCCATGGTGCTGCACCACTTCCGTGACATCAGCGCCACCGCCAATGCCCTGGCCGGTGTCTTACAGTTCTGTGGCGGTGCGCTGGCCGGGCTGATCTGGTCGCAACTGCACGATGGCTCACCACTGCCCATGGTCGGCCTGATGCTGGTTACGGCGGCGCTGGCGTTGCTGATGTTGTTCCATCTGCCGGCAGAACAACCCGCTGACAGCAACGAGCCTGTCCACTGATGAAACAATAGCGGCTTGATCTCTGAGCCCTGTTACAACAGAATGAACGTTCATTCCGGATGATCACTATGGATAAACGCGAACAAATTCTTGAAGCCACCGCTGATCTGATTGCTGAGCAGGGTCTGCAGGATTGTCCGATGGCCAAGGTCGCGCGCCATGCGGGTTGTGGTGCCGGTACCATTTATCGCTATTTCAGTACCAAAGATGAACTGGTGCAGCAGCTGTATCTGCACCTGAATGAAAAAATGGCCCAGCACTGCCTGTCCGGATTAAGCGACGCGGAGTGTATCCGTAAACGCTTTGACCATTTCTGGGGCAGTTTTTACCAATTTTTACGCGCACATCCGCGCGAAGTGTGTTTATTTGACCAGTTGTGGGCATCGCCGGTGATTTGCAGTGAATTGCGCGAGCAAGGCATGCAGACCATGCATCAGGAAATCATCAGGTTGCTGGATGACGGCAAGCAAGCCGGACTGATCAAGCCGCTGGCCGATGAACTGTTGCTGACCATGACCTTCGGCAGCTTGTTTACCCTGCTGAAGAAGCAGCTGCAAAAACCCGGAACGTTTACCAAACCGGTGCAGCTGCAGGATTTACTGAATATGTGCTGGGACGCCATCTGCGTACACAGCCATTAACACCACTGCCACAGGCAGTATCCGGGGCAACAGCCCCTTTTTATGACACTTTAAGCGGAATGAACATTCATTCAGGCTGGACAACAGGAGCAGAACATGAACAAACAGGCTGCCACAACCACTACCGCAACCCTGCCCCACACCCACAGTGTGGCCGGCAAAAGCCGCCAGCAGACGGCTTTTTACGATGTTTTAACCCAGTTAACCCTGCAGCAACTGCGCCAGCGGGCCAGCCAGCGCAGCTGAGCAGACAGACTCAGTGACGGATGGCCTCTTCGCCACCATCACTGTCGGCAAAGGTAGCCGGTAGCACGGACAGACGGTTTACGATCAGCACGCTGTGGTCAGGTATTAATACCTGACTGTTGCTGAACACCGGGTCCAGCAGAATGCAGGTCGCATCCACAGAATCCAGCCCGACAATAATGGCCAGCGGATAGCCGTAACGGGTATTCAGCGCCACCACATCGCCCATTTCCAGCTCTTCCCGCTCAGTAATAAAGTCATCCCCGGTCAGTTCGTCCGTTGGCCATGGGGTTTTGAAGCGTGCCAGAGCCACCAGCTGCACAATGCCCTGAATCACGCTGTCGCTGAGGTTCAGTTCGACATCGCCTTCCAGTTCTTCATCGGCCAGCCGGTCGAGCAGGGTCATAAACAAATCGGAATCTTCTTCCGACCAGCGCAGGTCGACCGGATGGGTGCTGCTGCGGTTGGAGCGGAAACTCACTTCGGTGGGAAACTCAGTCGGTGTCTGGTCGCTGACACCGGCAGGCATTAACAGACTCACGGCTTCAAAACCGCTTTGATCATGGTCGCTGATACGCCAGAACAGGGGTTGCATCTCTGTGCTCATAAGATTTACTCCGTTGCTACCGGGTGAGAGGAGCCTGCATGCAAAGGGTGAATTGTGCCTCCGTTTGATTACCAATAGTCCTTATATAGCAGCGCCCGCCAGTGCATACAAGCACCGGCCGGCATCGCCGGAACGGGTTAAAGGTCGTCGCGGGGCGGGAAAAAGTGGGTCGGAAAATGCGTAACGTTGGATTTCATATCCGGTTCCAGCGCTTCGGTAATGCGCGGCGGGCCTTCGCTGTCCACCTCATCAATACGGATAACTGCCGGTAAAGGAATAAAGGTACGCTTCACACCCTGAAAGGTGCTTTTCAGCTTTTCCTCACCCGGATCCAGCACCAGTGCCGAGCGCTCACCGAACACCAGCTGCTCCAGCTCGATAAAGCCGTACAGATCGCTCTGATACAGGTAACGGGCGTATATTTCATACACCTCACCCTGCTGCTGAAATACCACCCGGTACAGGGGTTCTGTTTTGTCTTTACTGCTCATGGAATGTCTTTCCGGACTGAGGAACCGGCAGCGCCGGTTTGCGGGCGCGCAGTATAACACGCAGCCCGCGCCGCCGCAGCCGCCCGCACTGGCGATATGCCCTTACGAAGCAGTATAATGCCCGGCCATTTATCCCTGCTGACGAGGCCGGACACAGCGTTATGACTGATCAGGTGAAAAAACTGTACATCAAAACCCACGGTTGCCAGATGAACGAATACGATTCATCGCGCATGGCCGATATGCTGGGTGCCAGTCATAAGATGGAGCTGACCGACAATCCGGAAGAAGCGGATGTGATTCTGCTGAACACCTGCTCGATCCGCGAAAAGGCGCAGGAAAAAGTGTTCCATGAACTGGGCCGCTGGAAAGGGCTGAAAGCCAAAAATCCCGACCTGAAAATCGGTGTGGGCGGCTGTGTGGCCTCCCAGGAAGGCGATGCCATTATCAAGCGCGCGCCCTTCGTGGACATGGTGTTCGGCCCGCAAACCCTGCACCGCCTGCCAGACATGGTGAACAAAGCCGCCAACGCCATTCAGGTGGTGGACGTTACCTTCCCGGAAATCGAAAAGTTCGACCACCTGCCGGAACCGAAAGTGGACGGCTGCAGCGCCTTCGTCTCTATTATGGAAGGCTGCTCCAAATACTGTACCTTCTGCGTGGTGCCCTACACCCGCGGTGAAGAAGTCAGCCGCCCGCTGGCCGATGTATTGAAAGAAGTGCAGTCACTGGCCCGTCAGGGCGTGCGTGAAGTAAACCTGCTGGGTCAGAACGTAAACGCCTACCGTGGCGCCACCGAAGACGGCGACATGGCCGATCTGGCGGAGCTGATCACGCTGGTGGCCGATATCGACGGCATCGACCGCATCCGTTTTACCACCTCACACCCGCTGGAATTCAGCGACAGCTTAATTCAGGTGTACGCCGAAGTGCCGGAACTGGTCAGCCACCTGCACCTGCCGGTGCAAAGCGGTTCCAACCGCATTCTGGCCGCTATGAAGCGTGGCCACGAAGTGGATATGTACATTGATAAACTGGAGCGCATCCGCGCCCTGCGGCCGGATATTTCCTTCTCGTCTGACTTTATCATCGGCTTCCCGGGGGAAACCGCTGACGATTTTGAAGACACCATGAACCTGATCAACCGCATCGGCTTCGATACCTCGTTCAGCTTTATTTACAGCCCGCGCCCCGGCACCCCGGCGGCGAACCTGCCCGACGACACCCCGGACGAGGTAAAAAAGCAGCGCCTGCAGATTCTGCAAACCCGTATCGTGCAGCAAGCCATGCAGATCAGCCGCCGCATGGTGGGCCGTGAAGAGACCATTCTGGTAACCGGCGTATCAAAAAAAGACCCGGGCGAACTGGCCGGCCGTACTGAAAACAACCGGGTGGTGAACTTCCGCCACCACGACCACAGCCTGATCGGCAAGTTTGTGAAAGTGCGTATCGAAGACGCCTACCCGAACAGCCTGCGTGGTATGGTTCTGAATCCTGAAGCCGCCTACTGATCATCCTTAAACCATCGGGCCGCTGGTGCGGCCCCGGAGAAAAGATTCTTTGACCGATCCTATTCTGCCTGCCGACGACCATCCGACTACGGCGACCAAGCCCGCCAGCCCTACCCAACACAGCATCAGCTTTACGCTGGAACCGGATGATGCCGGCCGGCTGGCCAATCTGTGTGGCCACTTTGACAGCCATATAGAGCAGATTGCCGACCATTTTGGTTTAACGGTCTATAACCGTGGCGGCCAGTTCACCCTGGAAGGCAAGCTGAAGCTGGCCCAGCGGGCCGCCAAACTCCTGCAGCGTCTGTATGCAGAAACCGCCAACGGCACCCTGATTACCCCGGATCTGATTCATCTGTTTTTGCAGGAAGACGGCGCCGAAGAAAGCAGCGGCCGCAAAAAGAACCAGTACGACAGCCATATCATCAAAACCCCGCAGGCGGTTATTAAGCCGCGCGGTCCGCATCAGCTGGAATACCTGCAGCGCGTGCGCGAATTTGATATCAATTTTGGCGTTGGTCCGGCCGGTACCGGTAAGACCTTCCTGGCCGTCGCCGCAGCGGTAGAAGCCCTGCAGCGCGATGAAGTAAAACGCATTCTGCTGGTACGCCCGGCGGTGGAAGCCGGTGAAAAACTCGGCTTCCTGCCCGGCGATCTGGCGCAGAAGATTGACCCCTACCTGCGCCCGTTGTACGACGCCCTGTATGAGATGCTCGGTTTTGAGAAAGTGGCACGCTACATCGAACGCAATATGATCGAAATTGCCCCGCTGGCCTATATGCGCGGCCGCACCCTGAGCCATTCCTTTGTGATTCTGGATGAGTCACAGAACACCACCAAAGAACAGATGAAAATGTTCCTCACCCGGGTGGGGTTTGGCTCCAAAGCCGTAATTACCGGTGACGTTACCCAGGTGGATTTACCGCGCGGAGTCTATTCCGGCCTTAAGCATGGTCTGGAAGTACTGGACGGTGTGCCCGGCATCGGCATTACCCGCTTTACCAACGCCGATGTGGTCCGCCACCCGCTGGTGCAGCGCATTGTGGATGCCTACGACCGTTTTGAAGAACAGGACGAACAACGTAAAAGCGCACAACGCGCGGCCCGCGATGCCGGAGACAACGCATGAACCTGCTGCTGGACGTGCAGATTGCCGAAGAGTTGGACAGCTGGGGCGCGTACCTGCCCACCGATGACGAACTGCAACACTGGGCAACGGCCGCATTGCAGGGGCGCACCGATTTTGCCGAGCCCGAGCTGACCATTCGCTTAGTGCATAACGAGGAAAGCCAGGAGCTGAACCGCGACTATCGCGGCAAGGATAAGCCCACCAATGTGCTGTCTTTTCCCTTTGATGCACCGCCGGAAGTGCCGATAGAGCTGCTCGGCGACCTGATTATCTGCGTCCCGGTGGTACAGGCTGAAGCTGAAGAACAGAACAAAACGCCACCGGCCCACTGGGCCCATATGGTGGTTCATGGCTGCTTGCATTTGCTGGGGTACGACCATATAAAGGACGACGAAGCAGAAATCATGGAAAACCTGGAGCGGCAGATTATGGCCGGGCTGGGGTTTTCTGACCCTTACTCCGATGATGAGGCATCATGAGCGACGACCGATCAAGCCAGCCACGAAGTTGGCTGGAAAGATTTACCGACCTGTTTTCCGACGACCCGCAAAGCCGTCAGGATATTAAAGACATTGTGCGTGAGGCTGCCGAGCGCAGCATTGTCGACAGCGACACCCTGACCATCCTTGAGGGTGCGTTACAGGTGTCGGAAATGCAGGTCCGCGACATCATGGTGCCGCGTTCGCAAATGGTTGCCATCGGCATTAACGACCCCATTCAGGAATTCCTGCCGCGGATTATCGAGTCGGCGCATTCGCGCTTCCCGGTACTGGGGGAAGGCCAGAATGAAGTACTGGGCGTGCTGCTGGCCAAAGATCTGTTACCCCTGATTCTGAATGGCCAGCGCGATTCGTTCGTGCTGCAGGATATTCTGCGCCCCACCACCTTCGTACCGGAAAGCAAACGCCTGAACGTACTGCTGCGTGAATTCCGTGCTACCCGCAACCATATGGCAGTGGTGGTGGATGAATTCGGCGGAGCCGCCGGCCTGGTAACCATTGAAGATGTACTGGAGCAGATTGTCGGCGATATCGAAGATGAACACGACGAGCACGACGAAGACGGCAATATCAAAGTGATGGATGACGGTGCCATTATGGTTAAGGCACTGACACCGGTGGAAGATTTTAATGAACACTTCCACACCCACTTGCCCGATGATGATTTTGATACCGTTGGTGGTATTGTAATTCATCATTTTGGCCGGGTACCGGAATGCAATGAAAGCATCCGTATCGATCAGTGGCAGTTCAAGGTGGTGAACGGTACCAGCCGGCAGATCAATCTGCTGGAAGTCACCCGCCCGGAAATCTGACCTGCGGGCACACCAACCGGTGTGCCCTTCTTTTATAACCTGTCGCAAGGAAAGTTCCATGCCACGCTGGCTGATCCCCCTGCTGTTACTGCTTGCCGGTGCGTTGTTTCCGCTGGCGCTGGCGCCTTTCTTCTGGTGGCCACTGGGATTAGTGAGCCTTGCGGTACTGATGGCAGCCCTGCAGCACAACCACACGCCCCGTCAGGCCTTTGTTTACACCTGGCTGTTCAGCTTTGCCAAATTTGCCGTGGGCGTGTCCTGGATTTACGTGAGTATTCACCGTTTTGGTGGTACCCCCGCGCCACTGGCCGTTTTAATGGTGGCTCTGTTTGCCGGGTTTCTGGCCATTTTTCCGGCGCTGGTCTTTGCCCTGCGCCAGCACCTGTTTGGCCAGACACTGGCCTGGCTGACCCTGCCGGTATTCTGGTTTTTGTATGAATGGTTGCGCGGTAATTTCCTCACCGGCTTCCCCTGGTTGTTTGCCGGTGATGCCCATCTGCACAGCTGGCTGGCGGGCTGGGCACCCATTATCGGCAGCTACGGCATTTCTGTCTTACTGGTACTGAGCGTCACCCTGCTGCTGGAAGTCTGGCAACGCCGCTGTTACGCCCTGCTGGCCGGCTTACTGGTATGGCCGGCCGGGGCACTGTTGCAGCCACTGGAGTGGACGCACATCACCGGCTCACTCAACGTCAGTGCGGTACAGGGCAATATTCCGCAAAATCTGAAGTGGCGGCCGGAAATGATGGATCCCACCATTGGTATTTATTACGACCAGACCAGCCAGCACTGGGACAGCGATCTGATTCTGTGGCCGGAAACCGCCGTCACCAAATTGCTGGATCAGTTCCGTCCGGCCATGAATGAAATCGCCGCCGAAGCCCTGGAACATAACACCACGGTCATCACCGGCATTGCCTACCGCTACCCGCGCGGCCATGAGCTGGCCGGTGAATTTCACAACAGCATTGTGGCCTTCGGCGCCGGCGCAGGTATTTACCATAAACAGCAGCTGGTGCCCTTTGGTGAATTTGTGCCTTTTGAACAGCAGATCCGGGGGCTGATCCCGTTCTTTGATCTGGAGATGTCCAGCTTCCGCCACGGTCCGGCCGATCAGCCATTGCTGAAAGCCGCTAAAGGCGCAGATACCTTTCTGGTGGCGCCCTTTATCTGTTACGAAATTGCTTATCCACAGCTGGTTAGCCGTATGGCACAGCAGGCGGATTTTCTGGTGACGGTCAGCAACGATGCCTGGTTCGGCGATTCCTTAGGCCCCAAACAACACATGGCGCTGGCACAGATGCGGGCACTGGAAACCGGCCGCTGGTTGCTGCGTGCGACCAACACCGGTATTACCGCTTTGGTCGATCACAAGGGGCGGCTGCTGGAGCGGCTGCCTTACGAACAACGCGGCACCCTCAGCGGCAGCGCTGAAATGCGCCACGGCAGTACGCCTTATATGCAGCTGGGGGTATGGCCGCTGGCCATCTTCAGTCTGCTGATTCTGGGGCTGGCCGGTTGGCGGCGCCGGCGGTCCCAATCGTTTACGGAACTCTGATAACCCATGGCCAAACTGTTATTCCGCCTGAATGGCGTCAGCGATGATGAAGCCGGTGATGTACGGCAATTACTGGCAGAGGCGGGCTTCGATACCTACGAAACCGATGCCGGTCGCTGGCGTATTTCCCTGGCCGCCATCTGGTTACGCACCGATGCCGACTATGAACAGGCACGGGCGCTGATTGAAGACTACCAGCAGCAACGCGCACAGCGGCTGCAGCAAGACTTTCAGCAACGGCTGGACAGCGGGGAAATTCCGGGCGTCTGGCAACGCTTCCGCGAACGGCCGGTGGATTTTGTCGCCGTTGCTGTCGCCATTGCCTTTATTCTGGGCCTGATGTTGTGGCCCTTTGTGAATTTTTTTAACTGAGGGATGGCAGCGTATCAGCCGAGACGCTGCAGAATAGCCTGTACGATGCCCTGATTAGCCGCCGGAAACTCAAATTCCGGCAACCGCATAAAGGGTACCCAGCGCACGTCCTGGCCTTCGGCGCCGTGTGCCAGTAAGGCTGAATTCATATCCGCTGCCACCCAGTACACATCCAGCAGCACGCTTTTATCGGGGTACTGAAACGGAATCTGCAGCAACGGCGCCATCTGTTCCGGCCGCACGGTCAGTGCCACTTCTTCATCCAGTTCGCGCACCAGGGCTGCTGGTACCGTTTCACCAGCTTCGACTTTGCCGCCGGGAAATTCCCATAACCCGCCCTGATGTTTGTCATCCGGGCGGCGGGCAATAAGAATATCGTGGTCATTAACGACCACGACCGCCACCGCCACGTGCACTGTTTTCATCAGGACCGGTAATTGGCGTTAATGGTGACGTACTCGTGCGAGAAGTCGCAAGTCCAGAGCTCTTCGCGGGCGTTGCCACGGCCCAGCTCAATACGCACACGGAATTCGGTACGGGCAAACACCGCCGCACCATCCGCTTCGGTATAGGCTTCACGACGACCGCCATCTTCGACAATCTGTACATCGTCCAGATAAATCTGCACCTTATCCAGATCGAAGTTCTGTACACCACTGCGGCCCACGGCGGCCAGAATACGGCCCCAGTTGGCATCGGAAGCAAACATCGCGGTTTTTACCAGCGGTGAATGCGCCACGGTATAGGCCACGTCCAGAGCTTCTTTCTGACTGGCGGCTCCGCCCACTTCGATGGTGACGAACTTGGTGGCCCCTTCGCCGTCACGGACAATGGCCTGCGCCAGAATCTGGAAGGCTTCTTTCAGCTTGCTGAACACCAGCTGCGCTTCCGGGCTGGCCACATCGTTGATCTGCACGCCGCTGCGGCCGGTGGCCATCAGCATGCAGGAATCGTTAGTGGACGTGTCACCGTCAATGGTAATGCGGTTGAACGAACAGTCGGCCAGCTCTTTACACCAGGATTGCAGCAAGCCCGGCGCAATGCCGGCGTCGGTGCCGATAAAGCCCAGCATGGTGGCCATGTTCGGCATAATCATGCCGGCACCCTTGGAAATACCAGTAATGGTGACGGTTTTGCCGTTCACGTCAAACTGGGTGCTGTACCCCTTCGGCAGGGTGTCGGTGGTCATGATGCCCTTGGCAGCCCGGGCCCAGTTATCAGCGCTCAGGTTGTCCAGCGCCGCCGGAATACCGCGTTCAAAGGCCGGCATATTCAGCGGCTCACCGATCACACCGGTGGAAAATGGCAGTACTTCCGCAGCTTTCACTCCGGTGGCCTGGGCCAGCAACTCACAGCTGCGGGTGGCATTGGCAAAACCGGCCTTGCCGGTACCGGCATTGGCGTTACCAGTGTTGATCAGCAGGTAACGCGGTGCAGTTTGTTGCAGATGCGCCTTGCTGATGTGCACCGGCGCCGCACAAAATGCGTTGGTGGTGAACACACCGGCCACCGAGCTGCCCTCGGCCAGCTCAATAACCACCATGTCATCGCGGTTGGCATAACGCACATGCGCCTGAGCCACACCCAGACGAATACCATCAACCGCTTTGAACTGTTCAAATACTGTGAAATTAACTGCCATTTTGTGCTGACGCCTTACGACAATGTGCCGTGACAATGTTTGTACTTTTTACCGGAACCGCATGGACAGGGGTCGTTGCGGCCGACTTTCTTTTCATCGCGCACGAAAGGCTGCGCCGCTGGCGCTTCTTCGTCCTGCGGACCGTTACCGGTCAGGGATTCTGCCTCTTCATGCTGATACTTTGCCCGCTCAGCCAGGGCGGCGGCGGCGGCCCGGCGTTCTTCTTCCAGCCGCTGCACTTCTTCTTCCTGACGCACCTTAACGTGCGACAGAATGCGGATGGTGTCGTGTTTGATATTCTTCAGTAACTGTTCAAACAGTAAGAACGACTCGCGCTTGTATTCCTGCTTCGGATTTTTCTGGCCATAACCCCGCAGGTGAATGCCCTGACGCAGATAATCCATGGTGGCCAGATGTTCTTTCCAGAGGTTATCCAGCACCTGCAGCATCACCTGTTTTTCAAACTGGTGCAGTACGGCCACACCCGCCTGCTCGGCCTTGGCGTCGTAAGCCGCCTGAATGGCCTGCAAGATGCGTTCGCGCAGGGTTTCTTCGTACAGTTTTTCTTCAGTATCCAGCCACTGGCGCACCGGCAGTTCAATATCAAACTGCTCCTTTAATGTGGCTTCCAGACCTTCAATGTCCCACTGCTCTTCGAGACTCTGCGGGGCAATAAACTGGCTGATGGTTTCGGTGACCACGTCCTGACGGATATTGCTGATGATCTCACCGATATTGTCCATGGCCATCAGATCGTTGCGCTGGTTGTACACTACCCGGCGCTGATCGTTGGCCACGTCATCGTATTCCAGCAGCTGTTTACGGATATCAAAGTTACGGCCTTCTACTTTACGTTGGGCCTTTTCCACCGCGTTGGTCACCATCTTGTGCTCGATGGATTCGCCGTCTTTCATACCCAGGGCCTGCATCATGCCGCGCATCCGCTCGGACATGAAAATACGCATCAGGTTGTCTTCCAGCGACAGGAAGAAACGGGTCGAGCCGGCATCGCCCTGACGACCGGCACGGCCGCGCAGCTGGTTATCGATACGGCGGGACTCGTGCCGCTCAGTACCAATAATGTGCAGACCACCGGCTTCCAGCACACCATCATGGCGCTTCTGCCAATCGGCTTTAATGGCTGCAATCTGTTCTTCGGCAGGGTTTTCCAGCGCCGCGACTTCGGCTTCCCAGTTACCGCCCAGCATAATGTCGGTACCACGACCGGCCATGTTGGTGGCAATGGTCACCGCACCCGGACGACCGGCTTCGGCAATAATCTGCGCTTCGCGGGCGTTTTCTTTGGCGTTCAGTACGTTATGGGCCACCTTGGCTTTGGTTAACAAGGCCGACACATATTCGGATGATTCAATCGATGCAGTACCGACCAGCACCGGCCGGCCGGCGGCCGTAACGGTGCGGATTTCTTCAATAACCGCATCGTATTTTTCTTTCTGGGTGGCATAGATAACGTCGTTGAAATCAATCCGGCGCACTTCTTTGTTGGTCGGAATGACCACCACATCCAGCCCGTAAATCTGATGAAATTCAAAGGCTTCGGTATCGGCGGTACCGGTCATACCGGACAGTTTTTCGTACAAACGGAAGTAGTTCTGGAAGGTGGTGGAGGCCAGGGTCTGGCTTTCCGGCTGAATTTTCAGCCCTTCTTTGGCTTCCACCGCCTGATGCAAACCATCGCTCCAGCGCCGGCCCGGCATGGTACGACCGGTGTGCTCATCAACAATCACTACCTGACCATTCTGAATAATGTATTCAACATTCTTCTGGTAAATGGCGTGTGCTTTCAGCGCCGCATGAACATGATGCAACAGTGGCAGGTTATTGGCCGCGTACAGGCTTTCACCTTCTTTGAGGATGCCATCGTTGATCAGCAATTCTTCAATGTATTCATGACCTTCTTCGGTCAGCTCAATACTGCGACTTTTTTCATCGACGAAATAATGACCGTTACCACGTTCCTGCTCTTCGTCGCTTTCTTCGCCCCGGATCAGGTTCGGTACCAGCCGGTTGATGGCCTTGTACATCTCGGAGCTGTCTTCGGCCGGACCGGAGATAATCAGCGGGGTACGGGCTTCATCAATAAGAATGGAGTCCACTTCATCGACAATGGCAAAGTGCAGGCCACGCTGAACTTTGTCTTCCAGCGAAAACGCCATGTTATCGCGCAGATAGTCAAAGCCGAATTCGTTATTGGTACCGTAGACGATATCGGCCTGATACTGCTCGCGTTTCTCCAGCGGATTCTGGCCTGGCACCACCACACCGACGGATAAACCAAGGAATTCGTATAACGGACGCATCCAGTTGGCGTCACGACGGGCCAGATATTCGTTCACGGTCACGACGTGCACACTGTTGCCGGTTAAGGCGTTCAGATAGGTCGGCAGCGTGGCAACCAGCGTCTTACCTTCACCGGTACGCATTTCAGCAATGCGGCCTTCGTGCAGGGTAATACCACCAATCATCTGCACATCGAAATGACGCATGCCCATTACCCGCCGGCTGGCCTCGCGGCACACGGCAAAGGCTTCAGGCAAAATGCTGTCTATGCCGGCACCATCAGTTAAACGCTGGCGCAACGCCGGCGTTCTGGCCTGCAGGTCGGTATCGCTGAGGGCTTGTAATTCGGTTTCAAAGGCATTGATCTGCTCGACCAATTTACCCATGCGTTTCAGTTCGCGGCTGTTTTTACTGCCAAAAATCTTGCGGAAGAGGTTACCAATCATGGAATTATCGTTATCCGGAAAACAAAATAGGGGCACAGGGCCAAAGCGCTAAAGGCTACTTATAACCCTGAATAATGACAAGCGCTTGAATCAGAAGATTATCGCAGGGTGCGATGGATATAAGCGGCAGGATCGACCGTACGGCCGTTTTTATACACCTCAAAATGGACGTGCGGACCGGTCGAACGACCAGTACTGCCCATCAGAGCGACGACATCCCCTTTGCGGACAATGTCACCGGTACTTACTTTCAGCTCATCGCAGTGAGCGTAGCGGGTTTTGTAACCGTTACCATGGTTGATCTCAACCATCTTGCCGTAGCCGTAACGATCGGCCGACCAGGTCACGACACCGGAGGCCACGGCGATAATATCGGCACCTTGTTTACCGGCAAAATCGACCCCCGCATGCCAGGCCAGACGGCCGGTAAAGGGATCGGTACGCTGACCATAACGGGAAGACATCCAGCCTTTGGTGATAGGACGGCCGGCAACAAAGGTGTCAGCACTGATACGGTTGGCGCTCATCAGCGAACCCAGCACTTCCAGCTGCTGTTCACGACTGTCTATGCGCTCAGCCAGACCATCCAGAACCTGGTTAATTTCGGTCACCTGATAGGCTTCACCGAGCGTGCCGGCAGGGCCGCCAACAGCAGGCTGAGCACTGAAATCAAACTCATCCGGCTGCAGATTGGACACATCAACCAGGCGTTCACCAAGCGCATCCAGGCGTAACAACTTGGCCTGTAATTGCGCCAGCCGCATGGTCAGGGCTTCGAGCTCCTGATCGGTTTGCTGGCGGATCTGCTGCAGCTCCTGACGCTGCATGGAAAGATCACGCTCCCAGGCTTTGGCAGCATTGAGATCCAGAATACCTTCGTCGGCCAGATGCTGGGCCAGCCAGTAACCACTGGCACCCATGGCAAACGGCAGCGCAAACAGAACACCCAGCAACACCGCCCGTGCAGACGCACTGATGGTGTAGGTTCTGGATTCTCCATGACGCCGGCCAACGATGATTATGTTCATACTCTGTCTTTTCCCGATCTTTCTGCCTGCGGTTAAGAAACTCTCGTTAAGCGGCTTGTAGCAGTAAGCGACTCAAACGACAAAGGCCACAACTTGATTATGGCCTTTGTCTGACGTTTCTCAAATGCATTCCTGTTTCAATACGTTAACCAGCGGCCGCCGGACGCATGTACGAAATAGGTGCGGTTTCTTCAGGAAATTCAACAAATTCCCAGGCATCCTGCTGCTGTAACAGCTCGCGCAGGAGTTTGTTATTCAGGCCGTGGCCGGATTTGTAACCGACAAATTCACCAATCAGGCTGTGCCCTAACAGGTATAAGTCACCCACGGCATCCAGAATCTTGTGCTTTACAAACTCATCGTCATAACGCAGACCGTCTTCGTTCAGAACCCGGTAGTCGTCAACAACAATGGCGTTTTTAACACTGCCGCCCAATGCCAGGTTCTTGGAGCGCATGTACTCCAGGTCTTTGGTGAAACCAAAGGTACGGGCACGGCTGACTTCTTTAACGTAAGAGGTGGACGAGAAATCCAGACTGGCTTTCTGTCCGCTCTGACGGAATACCGGATGGTCAAAGTCAATTTCAAAGCTGACTTTGAAGCCTTCGTAGGGCACGAAGGAGGCAATTTTGTCACCATCACGGACTTCAACTTTGCGTTTGATGCGGATAAAGCGCTTCGGTACGTTCTGCTCGGCAATACCGGCCGACTGCAGCAGGAATACAAAAGGACCGGAGCTGCCGTCCATAATCGGCACTTCCTGCGCACTCAGTTCAACCACGGCATTATCAATACCCAGGCCCGCCATCGCTGACAGCAGGTGCTCGACGGTATCCACACGGGCATGATCTTTAACCAGAGTGGTCGACAAGGTGGTTTCACCGACATTCAGTGCATGAGCAGGAATGTCCACGACAGGGGTCAGATCGGTACGGCGGAACACAATCCCGGTATCAGGGGCAGCCGGCTTCAGGGTCAGGTAAACCTTTTCCCCGGAGTGCAGGCCGACACCTGTGGCGCGGATTACGTTTTTAAGCGTACGTTGTGAGATCATCTGACTGTCCTGCCGTTATTGTGCAAATTTCATACAAATGTAATGGGCCGACATTATAGCAACAAAAAAAGAATGCGCGATAGCGCATTCTTTAATCAGCCTGACGTCGCAGGAAAGCAGGAATATCGAGATAATCCATATCAGGACTGTCTGCGACATCTATCTTCCGCGCGGCGTTGCCGGCCTGACGGGTGATGGTCGGACGATCCAGCTGACTGTAATCCGGCGTACCATCGGCTTTACGCGTTGCCGTATTATCGACCACTTTGGTCGGCTTTGGTTCCTGAGCCGCTTGCGCACCACCCAGACCCGTTGCCACCACGGTTACCCGTAACTCGTCGGTCATTTCCGGATCAATAACAGTACCGACTACAACGGTGGCGGTTTCTGATGCGAATTCGGCAACCAGGTCACCCACTTCACTGAATTCACCCAACGACAGATCAAAACCTGCCGTCACGTTAACCAGAATGCCGCGGGCGCCCTGCAGATTAACGTCTTCCAGCAGCGGGCTGCGGATAGCACGCTCGGCCGCTTCACGGGCACGGTTTTCACCACGGGCAACACCGGTACCCATCATGGCCTGACCCATTTCAGACATCACAGTACGCACGTCAGCAAAGTCGACGTTGATCATACCCGGACGGGTAATCAGATCGGCAATGCCCTGTACAGCACCCTGCAAAACATTATTTGCTTCTTTAAAAGCATCCAGCAGTGAAGTGTTTTTACCCAACACGGCCAGTAATTTTTCGTTCGGAATGGTGATCAGCGAATCCACATGCTCACTCAGCTGCTTCAGTCCCTGGTCAGCAATCAGCATGCGTTTTTTACCTTCGAACGGGAACGGACGGGTAACCACAGCCACCGTCAGAATACCCATTTCTTTGGCCACTTCAGCCACCACCGGCGCACCACCGGTACCGGTACCACCACCCATACCCGCGGTGATAAATACCATGTCTGAACCTTTCAGTGCTTCGGCAATACGCTCGCGATCTTCCAGCGCTGCTTGTCGGCCAACTTCCGGATTTGCTCCGGCACCCAATCCTTTGGTTAATCCATTACCCAACTGGATAATGGAACGTGAACTTACATTACGCAGGGCCTGGGCATCGGTATTGGCACAGATAAAATCCACGCCTTCAATATCGTTTGCCACCATGTGCTGAACGGCATTACCACCGCCACCACCTACCCCTACAACTTTAATAACTGCAGATTGCTGCAGATCATCGGCAAGTTCGAACATATCCCCTTCTCTTTGCTGAGACATAGCGTTATCTCCTTAGCGCGCGCTGGTTATTATTTAATCTTAAAAATTGACTTTAATCCAATCTTTTATCCGCGATAAATAACTATCCTGCGGTTCTTCTGCAGGCATATTTTTGCGGTTATTCGTTTGCTGCTGGGCGGCGAACAAAAGTAAGCCGACACCGGTTGAATAAATGGGATTATTAATCACGTCGGTGAGACCACTGACCCCTTGTGGACGGGCAAGACGAACCGGCATATGGAAAATTTCTTCAGCCAGATCCACGACACCTTCCATTTTCGCCGTACCACCGGTTAAAACGATGCCGGCAGCGACCATATCTTCAAAGCCACTGCGCCGCAGTTCAGCCTGAATCAGGGTAAATAATTCGTCATAGCGTGGCTCAACCACCTCGGCCAGAGACTGCCGGGAAAGATCCCGGGGCGGCCGGTCACCAACACTCGGAACTTTAATCGTTTCATCGGCCTTGGCCAGCTGCGTTAACGCACAGGCGTATTTGATTTTGATTTTTTCCGCATGCTGGGTCGGGGTACGCAAGGCCATGGCGATGTCATTGGTTACCTGGTCACCGGCAATCGGAATAACGGCAGTATGGCGGATGGCACCTTCGGTAAAAATGGCAATATCGGTAGTACCGCCACCGATGTCGACCAGACACACACCCAGTTCGCGTTCATCATCGGTTAATACGGCATAACTGGACGCCAGTTGTTCCAGAATAATGGCATCAGTCTGCAAACCGCAGCGCTGCACACAGCGTTCAATATTCTGGGCGGCATTAACGGCACCGGTCACCAGATGCACCTTGGCTTCCAGGCGCACCCCGGACATGCCAATAGGCTCTTTAATGCCTTCCTGATTATCGACCACATATTCCTGCGGCAGCACATGCAGAATGCGCTGATCCTGCGGAATAGCCACGGCCTGCGCAGCATCAATAACCCGTTCAATATCGGCCGGTGTTACTTCACGATCACGCACTGCCACGATGCCGTGGGAATTCATAGACTGAATATGGCTGCCGGCAATACCGGCATACACCGAATGAATGGTGCAACCGGCCATCAGCTCTGCTTCTTCCACGGCACGGCGGATGGACTGCACGGTGGATTCAATATTAACCACCACACCTTTTTTCATGCCGCGACTGGGATGGGAACCCAGACCAACAATTTCAATGGTGCCATCAACACCCATTTCGCCCACGATGCAGACAATTTTTGAGGTGCCGATATCCAGGCCAACCAGCATCTTTTTTTGTTGTACCGGATTCATGATCCCATCTCCTGATCCTGGTGCCAGCGTATCGCTGCACCTTTTCCGTAACGTAAATCCACTGCTTGCACTTTTTCCTGCGGCAGGCGTGCCAATAAGGCTGCTAACCGCAATACCCGTTCTTCAAAATACTGGCGGCCAAACTCAACCTGCCAGCCATTATTCAGTTGCGTCCGCACCGCTCCGGTTGCCGTTATGTGCAACTGCTCTACCCGCACGGCATTCCCTGCCAGAACCTGCTGAATACGGCGAAAATAACGTACCGCCTGCTCAGCCTGAACGCTGCTGCCCTGCATCCGGGTCAGCCCGGCAGTTTCCAGCCCTGCCGGCACTGCACTGAGCATGCCACTGGCACTGAGCAACTGATCGTTATTCCACAACGCCACCGGCACATCTTCATACAGGCGGATATCCAGCGTACCCGGCCAACGCTTGCGGACGCTTACCTGCAACACCAGCGGCAAAGCCTGCAACTGGCGGTGTACTTTTTCGACATCCAGTGAAAAAAAACTTTCACCCTTTACCCACACCAGCTGGCGGGCAATTTCATCCGCCTGCCAGACAGATAAACGACCACTTACATCAATGGCGGTTACCGGCCAGCTTTGATAGCCCCAGCGCATCCCCGCTACCAGCGCCACCAGCAGCAGTGGCAGCAACAACCATTGCCAGCGGATATTCAGCTGCGGCAGCCGCCACTGCCGGGCGGGTTTCGCCACCGGCCGGGGGGTTGCACCGCGCGGAATATCCGGCTTTTTTTTAGCCACGGTTACGACCCTTCGCTTCCTGCAACAACAGCGTTACCAGGCGGGGAAAATCCATGCCTGCCGCACGGGCCGCCATCGGCACCAGGCTGTGATCAGTCATGCCCGGCGCAGTGTTGGCTTCGAGCAACCAGAAATCACCTTGTTTATCCTGCATCACATCAATCCGGCCCCAGCCCTGGCAACCCAGCACATCAAAAGCCCGCAGTGCCAGTTGCTTTAATTCCGTTTCTTTTTCCGGCGCCAAACCACAGGGCAACAGATACTGAGTATCAGTGGCCTGATATTTGGCGTCGTAATCGTAAAACTCATGGGTGGTTTTCAGCTGAATCGGAGGCAGCGCTTCACCATTAACAATAGCGACGGTAAATTCCGCGCCCTGCACCCAGCGCTCAGCCAGTACCAATGCATCAAACTGACTGGCGTAACCAAAACTTTCCTGCAGCTCTTTGGCACTGTGTACTTTACGCATACCAATGCTGGAACCTTCACGGGCCGGTTTTACAATGGCATCGGCCTGCAAGGCCGTAATTAAGGCATCCCAGTCACTGTCTTGCTGCAGTAAAAATGCAGCGGGAGTCGGCAAACCGGCGGCCGTCCAGATTAATTTCGTGCGCCACTTATCCATCGCCAGAGCGGAAGCCATAACACCGCTGCCGGTATAGGGTTTATCCAGCCATTCCAACACCCCCTGCAGAGTGCCGTCTTCACCACCACGGCCGTGCATGGCAATAAATGCCACATCAAATTCGGCATCGGTGAGCTGGTTAACTGCGTGGCCCTGAATATCAATAGCGAACACATCCGCCTGCAACGACTGCAACGCCTGCAGCACAGCCTGACCACTGCGCAGCGATACTTCCCGCTCGGCTGAATTGCCACCCATAAGGACAGCGATTTTTCCCAGTGCCGCCACACTCATACCTGAACCTCTTTTAACCATTGCGGTAATTGTTGTGCCATATTCTGTGCCAGTGCGCCGACGTCTCCGGCCCCCTGCATCAATAATAAATCGCCCGGCTGCAGCAGGGTTTTCAGCGGCGCTTCCAGAGAATCATCACGACCGATAAAGACCGGATCCAGCTTGCCACGCTGACGGATGCTGCCGCATAACGAACGGCCATCGGCTCCGGCAATGGCTTTTTCACCGGCCGGGTATACTTCCAGCAGCAACAGCACATCGGCGTTGGCCAATACTCTTACAAAATCTTCGTATAAATCCCGGGTGCGGCTGTAACGATGCGGCTGAAACACCATCACCAGACGCCGTTCCGGAAAGCCTTTACGGATGGCATCGATGGTGACTTCCAGTTCCCGCGGATGATGGCCGTAATCATCCACCAGCATCACATCACGCTCACCGAACGGGTATTCACCCAGTACGGTAAAGCGCCGGCCAACCCCAGAGAATTTTTCCAGCGCCCGGATAATATCGTCATCGGCAACGCCTTCATCATCGGCAACCGCAATGGTGGCCAGCGCATTCAGAACATTATGCTGGCCCGGCATCCGCAACGTAATGTGCAGAGGGGCCCGGCCGGCCGGCCGCAGCACGGTAAAATGGGTAAATAAACCCTGTTGCTGCAGGTCAACTGCGCGGTAATCGGCATCTTCTGCAAAGCCGTAAGTAATGGTCTGACGACTGATGCGGGGTAATAATTCGCGCACGACTTCATCATCAATGCACACTACGGCCAGACCATAAAAAGGCAGATTGTGCAGAAATTCAATAAAGGTATTTTTCAGCGTTTCAAAATCACCGCCGTAAGTACTCATATGGTCGGCATCAATATTGGTAACAATGGATACCATGGGCTGCAGATGCAGAAAGGACGCATCGCTTTCATCGGCTTCGGCCACCAGATAGCGGCTGGCCCCCAGGCGGGCATTGGTACCGGCGCTGTTCAGTTTGCCGCCAATCACAAAAGTCGGGTCCAGTCCGGCCTCGGCCAGCACCGACGTCACCATGCTGGTGGTGGTGGTTTTACCATGAGTACCGGCTACCGCAATGCCGTGGCGGAAACGCATTAATTCAGCCAGCATTTCTGCCCGGCGCACCACCGGTACCCGGCGCTCCAGTGCCGCTTTAATTTCCGGGTTAGCGGCATCAATAGCCGTAGACACCACCACCACATTGGCTGCATCAACGTGCGCCGCCTGATGGCCTATATGTACTTTAATACCCATATTTTCCAGACGCTCGGTGACCAGCGACTGACGCAGATCGGAGCCGGAAATACGATACCCCTGGTTGTGCAGCACCTCGGCAATGCCACACATACCCGCTCCACCAATACCGACAAAATGCATGTGCCGGATACGGCGCATTTCCGGAATAAGATGACGGTGGCTCGGATGATTTTGTTCAACCACGGCAAAACCCCTTGATATGTTGCACCACATCACTTGTGGCGGTGGTAATGGCCAGTGCCCGGGCACGTTCAGCCATTGCCTGTAATTCGTTTTTATGGCCGGCAAAATGCTGCCAGACTGCGGCCAGTTTCTGGCCGTCTGATTCACGTTGTTGCTGCAACAAAGCCGCCTTCTGATCCGCCAGATAGCGGGCATTTGCAGTCTGATGATCGTCAACCGCAAACGGGAAAGGCACGAACAAGGCGGCACAACCGGCCGCGGCAATTTCGGCAACCGTTAACGCACCGGCACGGCAAATAACCAGATCAGCCCACTGGTAAGCGGACGCCATATCATCAATAAAAGGCAACACCTCAGCCTCAATGCCGGCGGCCTGATACTGTTGCTGTAAAGCTGTGGCATTATTTTTACCGGCCTGATGACGCAACTGCGGACGTTGTTCTGGCGGTAAAATCTGCATCGCCTGCAGCACCACATTATTCAGCGCCACCGCGCCAAGACTGCCGCCCACCACCAGTACCTGCAGTGGTTGTCCGTTGCGGCCGGCAAAACGCTCAGCCGGTGCCGGCAACGCCACCACATCGGTACGCACCGGATTACCAACCGTTACCGCACCTGGTAACGCGCCGGGAAAAGCCTGCAACACCCGCTGACTGATGCGACTGAGCAAGCGGTTGGTTAACCCGGCAATGGCATTCTGTTCATGAATAATCAACGGAATGCCGGCCAGCCGGGCGGCTACCCCACCCGGACCAGTAGCGTAACCACCAAAACCGACCACCACATCCGGTTTAATCCGCTTAATTATCCGGCGCGCCTGCCACACCGCACGGATAATACGCAGAGGAGCAGCCAATAACCCGCTAACACCTTTACCGCGCAGACCGGCAATATCGAGAAAATGCAGCGGCAAACCCTGTGCCGGCACCAGATCATTTTCAATACCACGGGCGGTGCCTAACCAGTGCACATCGATGCCGGCAGCACGCAATTCACGCGCAACCGCCAGCGCCGGAAAAACATGGCCACCGGTACCCCCCGCCATCATCAGAACGGTGCAGGCTTCAGGCATAGGCCACCTCCGTTTCTGTCAGCGGAACAGCGGTCTCATGCGCAATTCGCATCACAATACCAACCATGGCACAGCACACCAGCAAACTGCTGCCGCCGTAACTGTAAAACGGCAGGGTTAAGCCTTTGGTGGGTAATAAACCAATATTAACGCCGACGTTAATCAGCACCTGCAGACCAAATAAGGTGGCAATGCCAATGGCGATATAAGCTGCATATAAATGGCCATTCTGTTGTGCCTGCCAGGCCACAGACCAGATACGGGACAGCAGCCAGACCAGTAAGCCCAATGCTGCCACGGCGCCCAGTAAACCGGTTTCTTCCGCCCAGATAGCGAACACAAAATCGGTATGCGCTTCCGGCAGATAAAATAATTTCTGTACGCTTTCACCCAGCCCGACACCCAGCCACTCACCACGGCCAAAGGCAATTAGTGACTGCGTTAACTGGTAACCGGTACCGTAAACATGATCCGGATTCCAGGGATCAAGGTATGCCATTAAACGTTCAACCCGGTAGCTTTCAGCCCCCAGGGCGATGCCACTGAGCACTAACGTCACCAGCAATGCCAGGAAAAACTGCCCGGCCTTTACCCCACCTAAAAACAGCTGCGTCAGCACCGCGCCCATTAACACCACAACGGCACCAAAATCCGGTTCCAGCAATAACAGCAAGACCACAAACAACAGCAATCCCACCGGCTTTAAAAAACCTTTCCAGCTGCTTTGCACTTCATCCTGACGGCGGACCAGATATCCGGCGACATAGAATACCGCTGCCAGCTTCGCCAGCTCAGAGGCCTGTACTTTAATAATTCCCAGATTCAGCCAGCGCCGGCTGCCGTTCACTTCATGGCCAATAACAGGGGCAAACACCAGAATCAGACCAACCACAGACAGCAATAAAAACCACACATCCAGTCTGGCCCAGCGTTGTAACGAAATCTGGCTGACGGCGTAGAGAGCCAATACGCCGGCCAGCAAATAAACGCCCTGGCGAATGGAAAAATAAGCGGCGTTGCCGGTGTAGTAATCAGCAATACCGGTGGAAGCAGAACTGACCATCAGCCAGCCCAGCATTAACAAAGCCAGCCAGGGAAAAAATAATGGATTCTGATGCTGCCAGTGCAAACGCTGCAGGTTCATAACTGCGCCTCCACTAAGGTGCGAAAATACTCACCGCGCTGCACATAGTTGCGGAACTGATCAAAACTGGCGCAGGCCGGGGATAATAAAATTACGTCGCCGTTTTGGGCGTGCTGCAGGGCGGTGGCAAAGGCGTCATCCAGCGTGGCAAAATTTTCCGTCGGACAATGGCCGTTAACAGCGGCAGAAATTTTGCCACCGTCGGCACCAAAGGTCAGTACCGCGGCAGCGTACTGATGGCAGGAATCCGCCAGCGGTTTAAAATCCTGGCCCTTGCCTTCACCACCGGCCAGCAACCATATTTTACCGTTAATTTCCGGCCCCAGACCGTTAATGGCCGCCAGGGTTGAACCGACATTGGTGCCTTTGGAATCATTATAAAAACTCACCCCCTCGCGCTGCCCCAACCACTGACAACGATGTTCCAGCCCGGCAAACTGCCGCAACGCCGGCAGTACCGTCTGTGGCGCCACACCCACCGCCTGCACCAGAGCCAGTGCGGCCATCACATTGGCCAGATTATGCTGACCTTTGATTTTTAATTCTGACGCCGCAATAACCGGTTGTTCACCCAGTACAATCCAGCTTTCATTCTGAACACGCTGTAAACCAAAAGCGCCGGCAACCGGAGCATCCAGACCAAAACGGATTACCGCGGTGCCAGCCGGGGCGGACGTGGCAGCATCGTCACGATTAACAACCGCCAGCCGGCAGCCCTGAAAAATACGCTGCTTGGCCTGCAGATAACCCGCCATACCGTCGTAACGGTCCAGATGATCTTCACTCAGATTCAGAATAACGGCAGCCGCGGCATTGAGGTTGCGGGTGGTTTCCAGCTGAAAACTGGATAACTCCAGCACATAGATTTCCGCCGCCGGTAAATCCAGCACTGGCACACCAATGTTGCCGCCCACGGCCACCTGCTTACCGGCCGCGGCTAATAATTCACCCACCAGCGTGGTCACGGTGCTTTTACCGTTAGAACCGGTAATGGCAATAATGGGTTGCTGACAACGCTCGGCAAATAATTGCACGTCACCGCTGATCTCGGCGCCGGCCGCAGCTGCCGCCTGAATAGCCGGCTCATGAATGGCCACTCCGGGGCTGACAATTAACTGGTCGTACGCCGATAAAATATCCGCCTGCAGCGGGCCGGTAAAAATAGTGGCCCGGGGAAATTCTGCCTTTACCGCCGCCAGACCCGGCACTTGCGTGCGGGTATCACACAAATCAAACGCATAGCCCTGACGCTGACACCAGCGCGCAGCCGACAGCCCGGTCATACCCAGACCGACAATCATGCGTTTGTTAATGGTGTGAATGGCAGTCATAACAGTCTCTTAACGGATTTTTAATGTGGCCAGACCGACCAGCACCAGAATAATGGTGATGATCCAGAAGCGGACAATAACCCGCGGCTCCGGCCAGCCTTTTAATTCGTAATGGTGATGCAGCGGCGCCATCCGGAAAATACGCTTACCGGTCATTTTGAACGAGGCTACCTGCAAAATAACGGAGACGGTTTCAGCCACAAAAATACCGCCCATAATAAACAGCACAATTTCCTGCCGCACGATGACCGCGACCACGCCCAGTGCAGCGCCTAAGGCCAGCGATCCGACATCCCCCATAAATACCTGTGCCGGGTAGGTGTTAAACCACAGGAAACCGATACCGGCACCGACAATGGCGGCGCAGAACACCACCAGTTCCCCTGCACCGGCGATATACGGAATGTGCAGATAATTAGCAAAATTGACGTTACCCGCTAAGTACGCGCACACGCCCAGCGCCGCACCCACCATGACGGTGGGCATAATGGCCAGACCATCCAGACCATCGGTTAGGTTGACCGCATTGCTGGAACCAACGATGACAAAATAGGTAAGCAGAATAAACAGCAGCCCCAGCTGCGGCATCACATCTTTCAGAAACGGCACCACCAGCTGGGTTTCCTGTGGGCTTTGGGCGCTGTAAAACAAATACGCGCCGGTAATCAGCGCCAGCACTGACTGCCAGAAATACTTCCAGCGTCCCGGTAAACCACGGGAATTTTTTTCCACCACTTTACGGTAATCATCCACCCAACCAATGGCACCGAACGCCAGCGTCACCAGCAGTACGACCCAGACAAAGCGGTTTTCCAGATTGCCCCACAGCAAGGTACTGACGGCGATGGACAGCAGAATTAATACGCCGCCCATGGTCGGCGTACCGGCTTTGCTGAGATGGGATTTTGGCCCCACTTCACGGATCGCCTGACCAATCTGATATTCACGTAATTTGCGGATAACCAGCGGCCCCAGCAGTAACGCCACCAGCAAGGCGGTAATAACCGACAAAATAGCCCGCAGGGTTAAATAATTAACCACCGCAAATCCGGTGTGGTACTGAGCTAACCAGTCTCCCAGCCATAGCAACATGATCAGTGTTCCTCTGAATTTTTTTGCAGTGCGGTAACAACCTGATCCATACCGGCACTGCGCGACCCTTTCACCAGAATGACATCCTGCTGGTTGGTCTGTTGTTGTAAAAATCGCACCAAATCATTTTGGGTTGCGAACCAGTGCGCTCCGGCACCAAATGCGTCCGTGGTAGCTTTGCTCAGCGGCCCGGTGGCCAGCACATGCTGAATTCCCTGACGACGGGCATATACACCGATATCCGCATGTTGCTGCACGGCATCGGCGCCAAGCTCGGCCATATCACCCAGCACCAACCAACTGCGCGGGGCGTGCTTCAGTACATGAATAGCGGCTTTAACCGAAGCCGGGTTGGCGTTATAGGCGTCATTCAGAATACGCTGCCCCT
Organism: Venatoribacter cucullus; assembly: GCF_016132445.1. NCBI lineage: Bacteria > Pseudomonadati > Pseudomonadota > Gammaproteobacteria > Oceanospirillales > Oceanospirillaceae > Venatoribacter > Venatoribacter cucullus. The sequence goes on from NZ_CP046056.1 coordinate 2,218,856, forward strand.
GCGCACCGCTTACCCATTGCAAACGGCCGGCCACTGCACCGGCACTCTGCAAACCGGCAATAATTGCTTCCGCCGGCAATTGCAGAGCAAATCCTGCAGCGGCCACAGCCAGGGCGTTACGGATATTGTGCTCACCCAGCAGCGGTAAATTCACCGGCCATTGCTGTGCGCCAAATAACAACGTGAAATGGCTGCCCTGCAAATCGGTCTGGATATTCTGTGCCCGCACATCAGCAGCAGCGCTGAAACCAAAACTCAGTTGCTGTTTATCCGCCGCGCGCTGAGACCAGCGGCTGTAAAACGGATCATCAGCATTCAGTACCGCAACACCACCGGGCTGAATAAAATCCAGTAATTCACCTTTGGTCTGCATTACCCCTTCCAGGCTGCCAAAGCCTTCAATATGCGCTTCCGCGGCATTGGTAATAATGCCCACCACAGGTTTTACCCACTGCGCGGTGTAGGCAATTTCGCCGGCACCGCTGGCACCTAATTCAATTACCGCCGCTTCATGCTGCGGCTGTAACGCCAGCAAGGATAACGGGGCGCCGATATGGTTATTCAGGTTGCCTTGCGTCATCCAGGTATTGAACTGTTGGCTCAGTACACTGTGCATTAATTGTTTAACGCTGGTTTTACCGGCACTGCCGGTAACTGCCACTACCGGGCCGTTAAACAGCGAACGGTTATAACCGGCAAGTTCACCCAGCGCCTGCAGTGTATTGGCCACCTGCAGCTGTACGATGCCGGCATTGGCCTGTGCTGTTTCAACCAGTGCCGCGACGGCACCGGCGTTACCGGCCGGTGCAATAAAATCATGGCCATCAAAACGCTCGCCACGCAGCGCCACATACAGATCACCCGGCTGAACCGTGCGGCTGTCAGTGCTGATACCGGTTACCATCAGGTCAGCATCAGCCACTACCTGAGCACCGGTAACCGCTGCAATTTCCTGCACCGTAAAAGACTTAAGCATGCTGTACTCCGGCGCGCCGATAGCCCTGCTGCAACAACACATCCGCATCCCGGTAAGGATGTTTAACCCCGGCAATATCCTGATAATGTTCATGGCCCTTGCCGGCAATCAGTACAATGCCGTCGGTGGTCGTTGCCGCCAGTGCTTTAACGATGGCCTGACGACGATCATGTTCGGTATTAATACCCGCAACACCGGCCAGTACATCGTTAAAGATCTGCTGTGGATTTTCATGGCGCGGATTATCGTCGGTCAGCCACACCTGCTGGCTCAGTTCTTTAACCACCGCCGCCATTAATGGCCGCTTGCTGCGATCACGCTCGCCACCACAACCAAATACTGTGGTCAAAGGACGCTGCCATGCACGCAGGGCTTCCAGCACATTACGCAACGCATCCGGAGTATGGGCAAAATCCACCACTGCCAGCGGGGCATTGTCTTTTACGTATAATTCCATCCGTCCGGCTACTGCCTGTAAGCGCGATGCTGCGGCACACAAGGCATTGAAATCCTGGCCCTGCCAGCTCAGCACAGTAATAGCGGCACAGACATTGGCCAGATTAAATTCACCAATTAATGGCAACACCAGCTGAGCAATGCCCCAGGGCGTGGTTAATTCCGCATGCATGCCCTGCATATCCAGCGCCAGCAGCTGATAACGGATTTGCGCATCCGTATCATGGCCGTAGGTGGTTACCGGAGCGCGCAGATTTTTTCCGGCGGCCAGCAAGCGGCCATATTCACCCTCGGTATTAATCAGCGCGTGAGCCGCGCTGTAATCGGTGAACAACCGGCGTTTGGCAGCGACGTACTGTTCCATGCTGCCGTGATAATCCAGATGATCCTGAGTAATGTTGGTTAACACCGATACCGCAAAGGATAACCCTGCCACCCGTTCCTGCTGCAGGCCATGCGAAGACACTTCCAGCGCCACAAGGTTCACGCCCTGCTGCTGTAATTGTTCCAGCTGGCGCAAAATTACGGCCAGATCGGCGGTGGTATTACGGGTCGGTTGCAGATCGCCCCAGCGACCATTACCCAGGGTGCCCAACACACCACAGGGCACACCGCATAATTCCGCCAGTTGAGCAATGTATTGAGTAACAGAGCTTTTACCATTGGTGCCGGTAACCGCTATTAATTGCATAGCGGAAGGGTCATAACGGCGGTACAGCCATTGCTGCAGGTGACTGCCAACTTCCGGCGCCAGAAAGACCGGCACCATGGGAAAATGCGGGCTGCTTTCACAGCGAAAACCCATATCGCCTTCGGCCAGCACGGCTACAGCGCCATTGGCGATGGCAGCCTGAATATATTCATCACCATGAACACTCAAGCCACGACGGGCAATAAACACATCGCCTTTCTGTACATCGCGGCTGTCGGTAACAATATGGTTAAATTCACGATTCCATTCCGGTGGCAGAAAGAAATCACCGGCAATTAATTCAGTCAGCTTCATGCCGGACCTCCCGCCATCTGTAAGTTTTTTACACTGCCATCATCCGGCGCCACCTGACGCAAGCGCAGCGCCTGTTCCATAATCCGTGAAAATACCGGCGCTGCGACTTCACCGCCGTAATACTCACGACCTTTCGGCTCATCAATCACCACCACCAGCACCAGATCCGGATCAGACACCGGCGCAATACCGGAAAATACCGCGGTATAAACATCGTCTTTGTAACCACTGCCACCGACTTTATGCGCCGTACCGGTTTTGCCCCCGGCACGGTAACCCGGCACAGCGGCGCGACTGCCGGTGCCGGCTTTGGAAATAACGGTTTCCAGCATATCCAGCATCTGGCGGGCCACTTTTTCCGACATTACCGGCTGACAGGGCATTGCCACCCCCTGCTCCATCACCAGCCGCAGCGGCTTATGGCAGGCACCCTGGGTAAAATTGGTGTAGGCATAGGCTAACTGCAGCGGTGACATGGCCAGACCGTAGCCATAAGAAACAGTGGCCAGACGTAAATTATCCATCTGCTCCGGATAGGGCATCTGACTGATGGCTTCGCCGGGAAACCCCAGCACACTGGCCTGACCGATACCGGCCTGAGTAAAAAACTGCCACAAGGATTCCGCACCCATTTGATGCGCCAGCTTCACCACACCAATATTGCTGGATTTGGTAATCACACCGGTAATATCCAGCACGCCGTAATTACGGTGATCGCGGATGGTTTTATTGCGGATACGCATAAACCCCGGCGCGGTATTGACTTCAGTGCCAGGGGAGTAACGGCCGGACATTAATGCCGCCGCCACGGTAAAAGGCTTAATGGTCGAGCCAGGTTCAATTAAATCGGCAACGGCGCGGTTACGCATATGTTCCGGCCGTAAGGCCGCGCGGTTATTCGGGTTATAAGACGGCTGACTGACCAGGGCCAGCACATCGCCGCTGCGCGCATCCAGCAATACCGCGCTGCCGGAACTGGCTTTATGCTGATTTACGGCCGCTTTTAATTCCCGGTAGGCCAGATACTGCAGACGCAGATCCAGCGTCAGCTGCAGATCACCGCCCGGCTGTGCCACGTCGCGTACCTGCAGCTGCTTGATAACATTGCCGTATAAGTCTTTAACCACCTGCCGGGAACCGGGCTTACCCTGCAAATACGCATCGTAGGCCAGCTCCAGACCTTCCTGGCCACGACCGTCAATATTCACAATACCCAGTGTGTGCGCGGTGACTTCGGCAGCCGGATAAAAACGGCGGAAATCATCTTCGCCATAAACACCGGCCACCCGGCGGTCCAGTACCTGCTGCGCCAGCGCTGGCTCCACTTGCCGGCGCAGGTATAAAAAGGAACGTCCGGCCGCGGCGGCCCGCTCCGTACGGCGCACCAGTTCGCGTACGTTTATGCCCAGGTCAACAGCCACGGCAGGCAACTGCTGCACATTCACCTGCTGCGGATTCAGCCACAGGTTCACCACCGGCGTACTGACGGCCAGCGGCTTACCAAAACGATCGGTAATCATGCCGCGCATGGCCGGCTGAACCTCGGTACGTACCGTACGCTTTTCGCCCTGTTCAAACAGGAACGGCTGTTCCACGGTGTGCAGCATCACCAGCCGCACCAGCACCGCCAGCAACAACAACGCAAACATGCCCAGCACCAGCCTGAAACGCCAGCGGGTAATGCCTTGTGGTTGTGGTTCCTGTTTACGCGGCTGAGCGTTCATTTACGCAACACCTGCACTTGTTGTGGGTCGGTCATGTTTAATTGTTTGCGGGCCAGCTGATCCAGCCGGCCATGGGCACTCAGCGTGCTGCGTTCCAGCAACAGCCTTGTGTACTCCTGCTGCAACGACAAACGCCGCGCATCCTGTTGTTGCCATTGCTGCAGCAATTCGCGGTGCTGATGGCTCACCGCCACCTGCGCCAGCGCCGCTGCCAACACCAGCAACCACATCAGCAGCGGCATCAATGCAACCGCTCGGCAAGCCGCAACACCGCACTGCGGGCGCGGGCGTTGGCACGCACTTCGTCATCGCCGGGCATAATGGCTTTGCCGATTTTCTTCATGGTGCGGCCCAGCATATCGTCGGTCACTGGAATGCCACGGGGTAACTCGCGGCCATTTTCCTGCGTGCGGATAAAGCGCTTTACCATACGGTCTTCCAGCGAGTGGAAACTGATAACCGCCAGCCGGCCACCGGGTAACAACAGATCGACACTGTCGGCCAGCGCACGCTCCAGATCACCCAGTTCGTTATTCACGGCAATACGGATAGCCTGAAATGCCCGGGTGGCCGGGTGCTTGTGTTTTTCCCAGGCCGGGTTGGCCTGCTTCACAATTTCCGCCAGCTGCAGGGTGCGGGTAATGGGTGCTTCCTGACGGGCCAGTACAATGGCGCGGGCCATGCGCCGGCCAAAACGCTCTTCACCGTACTCTTTGAACACCCGCGCCATTTCATCTTCGGCCGTGGTCATTACCCAGTCGGCGGCACTGATACCGGCCTGCGGGTTCATGCGCATATCCAGCGGGCCATCTTTCATAAAGCTGAACCCACGCTCGGCATCATCCAGCTGTGGGGAAGACACGCCCAGATCGAGCAGAATGCCATTCACCTTAGTGATACCCAGCTGCGCCAGCGCCGCCTTCATATCGGCAAAACTGCCCTGCACAATCTGAAAGCGGCTGTCTTCGGCAGCCAGCTCATGACCACTGGCAATCGCCAGCGGGTCTTTATCAATACCAATCAGGCGGCCGGCCGGCGCCAGCTTACTGAGCAGTAAACGGCTGTGACCGCCGCGGCCAAAGGTACCGTCCACATAAATGCCGGCCGGGTCGTTCAGACAACCATCCACGGTTTCGTGCAGCAACACCGTGGTGTGGGCTGATTCAGGCAGGCTCATAATGACAAACTCAACATTTCAGCCGGTAACTGATCCGGCTGACTGACCATATCCAGATACGCATCGCGGCGGTTATCCCACTGCGACTTGCTCCATAATTCCAGCTTCTTACCCTGGCCCAGCAGCACGGCCTCTTTCTCCAGACCGGCGTATTCGCGCAATGACGGCGGCACCAGAATACGGCCACTGCCATCCAGCTCCAGATCCGTTGCGTGACCAATCAGCAAACGCTGAATACGGCGGGCCGCCGGGTTAAAGCTGGGTAAGGCTTCAATCTGAGCCTGAATCGGCTCCCACTCATTAACCGGGTAAATCAACAGGCAGTGCTCTTCCGTGTCGATGGTTGCCACCAAACGGCCGCCACAGAGCGCCGCCAGCGCATCCCGATGTTTGGTCGGGATCGCCAGACGCCCTTTAGCATCCAGATTGATCGTGTGCAGCCCACGGAACATAGGTCCATCCTGTTGATCATGATTAGCAGAGGTGGGTGCTTACTAACGCAAGCAAATAACCACAAGAACCCACTTCTGCCCACATTTTTCCACTTTGCGACACTATAGAAACCCAGTTGGTCTTTTGCAAGCACCCAAAACCCCGCCGGAGCGGCATTTTTACTAGGTGCCACAAGCACTTAGACACAGACTGCAACAGGTGGCAGAACGCCGGTGTTCAAATACCGAACAACACCACAAACCTGCATAGGGAAGTTAAAGTAAAGTATAAAGTTAGCACCCACTAACATTATGATTTATGAAAATTTTACGGCGTTAGTAATTACAAACATGAAATAAATCTAAGGTTAAAATGGCACAGCCACGGTATGTCTTGGCGATTGAAATCCCCTGTGCCAGACTCCGCGCCAGTTTCCCGCCACCGCCATTCTGTGAGACCTGCTATGAAACGCTACCTGTTGCAACCCCTGATCAAAGGCTCGATGGTAGTAATCCCGTTACTGGTGACCATCTGGTTGTTGTGGTCGGCCTTACTGTGGCTGAACAGCCTGGGCAGCAATGCCCTGACGGCGCTGGGCATCGACATTATGTTCCCGGGCATGGGGCTGATAATCATGCTGCTGGCTCTGTTGCTGGTCGGCATGCTGTTTCAGCTGAACCCGGTCACCTGGCTCTACCAGTATGTGGAAGACGCCCTGCTGCGCTTCCCGCTGGTCAAAACGCTGTACGGTGCCGTAAAAGACTTTGCCGCCATGCTGGACAAAGACAAGCAACAGGCGCAGGCGGTTGTACTGGTGGATATGCCGGGGCTTGGACAGGTTATCGGGTTTATTACCGCCACCCGCATTCCGCCCCAGATTCAGACCGTTAACAGTGCCAGCGATCTGGTGGCCGTCTACCTGCCGATGAGCTACATGGTGGGGGGCTATACCTTATTTATTCCCCGCTCACGCCTGACCGAGGTGGACTGGTCATTTGAGGATGCCATGCGCTTTGCCCTCACCGCCGGGGTATCGCAAAGCCAGGCCCGCACACGGCACAGCAACACAACGCCAACTGACGCTGGCGGACAGCCTTTGTTATAGTGCATATACTTTTATTGACTTATTAACACTGCAACCAAGGCATCCCGCATGGAAGGTACGACCAGCCCGGACTTAACCCCGGAACAGATTCAGCATTTTATCCCGTTCGATGAACTGTCCGTCGGCGCGATCACTGAACTGCTGCCGCATTTCCGTTTTTACCGGGTCGATGCCAAAAAAGTGCTGTTCAAACGTGGCGAAGAAGACAGCGAATGCCATTTCTTACTCACCGGCAGCGTTGACCTGGCCGATGATCAGTTCCGCATCACCCCGATCAAGGGCGATGACGACGAAAACTTTCTCGCCCTGGATGCCAGCCACAGTATTCATCGCCATGCTGCCATCAGTCAGACGCCCTGTACCCTGTTCGCGGTTAAGCGTCAGCATCTGGAACTGATTACCACCTGGTCGGAATTAACCCAGTCCTGGCAACAGGATGACGATAACGCCGACTGGCTGGAAACCCTGCTTACCTCCGGGCTGTTCAACCGCATACCGCCGGGCAATATTCAGAAGCTGCTCAGCCGCTTTAATGAACGGCCAGTGGCACTGGGCGAACAGATTATCCGCGAAGGCGAAGAAGGCCACGAATGCTATGTCATCAAACAAGGCAAGGCGCTGGTAACCCGCCAGCACAACAACAAAACCGAGACACTGGCCGCGCTCAGTAATGGTGACCTGTTTGGTGAAGATGCCCTGATCAGCAACCTGCCCCGCAATGCCAGCATCACCATGAGCAGTGATGGGGTATTAATGGTGCTGACCAAAGAAGATTTCGACGTACTGCTGAAGCAACCGGTACTGAGCTACGTCAGCGAGGACGAGCTGGAAAGCCTGATCGCCGATGGCGATACCGGTACCGTGATGCTGGATGTCCGCCTGCCGCAGGAAGTAGCCGCTAACCCGCTGCACCGCGCCCAGACTATTCCACTGGCCCAGCTACGCAACCGCCTGAATGAATTGTCTAACGCTTTTGTCTATGTTGTGGCCGGCGAAGGCCGGGCCGAAGCGGCCGCCTATATTCTCAGCGAAGCGGGCTTTGAAGCCCGGGTACTGAAGCAAACCAGCCAGCACTGAGGCGGGAAATAACCCCTACTGGCCGGAAACAACCGGACAATGTAAGACCACTTGCGCCACCACGTTACACAAAGACCACTAAAAAGTTACACAATGTAACCCTTCAGGCCAAACTCAGAATACCTACAAAAAACCACCAGCCACCCTCTCTTTTATCGTGATTCACTGCCGCAGCTGCCGGTTATGCCGTCAGTACTCAACGCACGGCCCAACAATAACGATAAACGGAGATCACCACATGAACAGTATCTGGGTTACCTGGCCCTCGCTGGTCAAGCTCGGCACCCTCGGGATTTTTGCTGGCTTAATTACACTGGCTGCCGAACGGCAGGAGTTGTTCAAAAACAACCTGTTTGATTTCGAACGCTGGGATGAATACAACGCCGACATCAACTGTGATGAACGCAGCCTGAATGCCCGTACCGAAAACGGTACCTGTAACATTCTGGAAAACCCGTCAGAAGGTTCGGTTATGCGTCGTTTCGGCCGTAACGTTGAACTGTCCGCCGCTCAGGGCGAAACGGAAGCCGACACCCTGTTAACTCCGAACCCGCGTGAAGTCAGTAACGTACTGCTGTCCCGTGGCGATGATTTCAAACCGGCCACCTCGGTTAACTTCATTGCTGCCAGCTGGATTCAGTTCATGACCCACGACTGGTTCTTCCATGGCGAAAACAGCGCCGAAAACCCGATTGAAGTGCCGCTGCCGGCCGGCGACAGCATGGGTTCCGGTACTCTGAAAGTGCGTCGTACCCAACCGGATACCACCCGCATCGCCTCTGAAGCACACTTGCCGGACAGCTATCAGAACCATGTTACCCACTGGTGGGATGGCTCGCAGATTTACGGCAGTGATCTGGAAACCTCCAACAGCATCCGTGAATTCCAGGGCGGTCGTCTGACCGTGAATGCCGATGGCACCCTGCCGCGTGAATTCTTCTCTGGTCTGCCGAAAACCGGTTTTGTGGATAACTGGTGGGTCGGTCTGAGCATGCTGCACCAGCTGTTCGTAAAAGAGCACAACGCTATTGCTGAAACACTGGCGGCCAGCTACCCGGATAAAGATGATCAGTGGCTGTACGACAAAGCCCGTCTGGTCAACTCCGCCCTGATGGCGAAAATTCACACTGTTGAATGGACGCCGGCCATCATTGCCAACCCGGTTACCGAGCGTGCCATGTACGCCAACTGGTGGGGTCTGGCTGGTGACGCCAACAAGCGTGACAAGTACGGCGCCGAACTGGACAAGATTTATGAAGATCTGGCCAAAAAAGATTCCTGGATCCGCCGCATTCTGGGTCTTGACCCGAAACTGGCTGAAGCCATGGAAAAAGGCGACTTCCTGGAATGGGCGATTACCGGTCTGGCTGGTGCGCGTAAGTCTGACAACGCCGGTGTTCCGTTTACCCTGACCGAAGAATTCGTCTCGGTTTACCGTATGCACCCGCTGATGCGTGACAATATCGATATTTACGACATCGGTTCTAACGTCGTCGACAAGAGCGTTGCCCTGGAAGAAACCCGTGACGGCGCCGCCGAAGACATGCTGGACCGTGAAGGTTCTGACCGTCTGTGGTACTCCTTCGGTATCACCAACCCGGGCGCCCTGGTACTGAACAACAACCCGGAATTCCTGCGTAATCTGGATCTGCCGATCGTCGGCAAAATGGACATCGCCGCTATCGACGTAATCCGTGACCGTGAGCGTGGTGTACCGCGTTACAACGAATTCCGTCGTCAGATTGGCCTGAACCCGATCACCAAGTTTGAAGATCTGACCAAAGATCCGAAAACCCTGGCCGATCTGAAGCGTTTGTATAACAACAACGTTGAAATGATCGACACACTGGTCGGCATGATGGCGGAAACTGTGCGTCCGGAAGGCTTCGCCTTCGGCGAAACCGCATTCCAGATTTTCATCATGAACGCTTCCCGTCGCATCATTGCTGACCGTTTCTTCACCTCGCACTACACCCCGGAAGTTTATACTCAGGAAGGTTATGACTGGGTAGAAAACAACACCATGGTGGACGTGCTGAACCGTCACTTCCCGCAACTGAACACCTCTCTGGTGGGCGTCGATAACGCCTTCAAACCCTGGGGTCTGAACATTCCGGCTGACTACGATCAGTGGGATGCCTGTGCCAAGCAGGAGCTGCTGTGGACCAACGGTGTGAAGCGCACGACCTATGCCGAAGGCGAACTGCCGGCGATTCCGGATGTAGACACCCGCGCTATGATCAGCCGCATTCTGTGGGACAAAGTCCGCTACGTTGGCGACGTTGCTCCGGTTGGCCATACCAAGCCGATCCATCCGCACGGTGCGGTGGCCAAAGTAGCCTTTAATGCCACCGCCAACCATCCGTATACCGGTGTGTTCAAAGGTAACGAATGTGGTCTGCTGCGCATGTCGGTAACCGGTGATCCGGCCAAACGTGGCGTCCAGCCAGGTCTGGCATGGAAAACCTTTATCGATGGCAAGCCGTCTGAAAACGTTGCTGCGCTGTACACTCTGACCGGCCAGGGCAACAACTACAACCTGTTTGCCAACGAGCTGTCACAATATGTGCGTCCGGAAGCCAACGACACTCTGGGCAGCACCATTCTGTTCTCGCTGGTCACCACCAAGCCGACGCAACTGATGGTGAACGCCATGGCCGAAGTAAACTCTGACGGTAGCGCGGCTGCGAATGCCAAGTCACCGACCCAGATCTACTTCGTACCGGCGGCTGACGTGAAAAACCGCTTCAGCACCGCGGCACACGATTTCCGTACTGACCTGCTGAGCCTGCCGGCCGGCACCAAGCTGTACGATGTCTACGCGACTGACAAATCGATCCAGAACTCCATTTTCAGCAGCATTGCCGCCCGCTATGCCTCTGAACGCCGCAACAGCGCGGTGAAAGTGGGTGAGATTGTGCTGACCTCTGAATTTGCTGCCTCCGCTTTCGGCGACTCCGGCATCTTCTTCAAGCATCAGCGTTACGAAGACCGGTAATCCGCCGGTTGATGGTTGCAATAAGGGGTTACGGTTCGCCGTAACCCCTTTATAAGACCTATAAAAAAACCGCCGCAGATAACTGCGGCGGTTTTTTTATGGAAGCGAAAAAGCGGCGCTGCTTACAGCTTGCCGGCTTCTTCGGCCAGGTATTTAGCTACGCCTTCCGGAGAAGCGTTCATACCTTTATCGCCTTTCTTCCAGCCAGCCGGGCACACTTCGCCGTGGGCTTCGTGGAATTGCAGGGCTTCAACCAGACGCACCAGCTCATCAATGTTACGGCCCAGCGGCAGGTCGTTGATGTTGGCAGCGCGGATCACGCCTTCTTTGTCGATCAGGAACGCACCACGCAGCGCCACGCCACCGGCGGTTTCTACGTCGTAGGCTTTACAGATACCGTGGTCAACGTCAGCCGCCATGGTGTACTTAACCGCACCAATGCCGCCTTTATCCACCGGGGTGTTACGCCAGGCGTTGTGAGTGAAATGTGAATCGATGGAAACCGAGATCACTTCCACACCCAGTTGCTTGAAGGCATCCATACGGTGATCCAGAGCGATCAGCTCAGACGGGCACACGAAGGTGAAATCCAGCGGGTAGAAGAACACCAGGGCGTATTTGCCTTTGGTGGCTTCAGCGAAGTTATAGGAATCTACGATGGTGCCATTACCCAGTACCGCCGGAACGGTGAAATCGGGGGCTTTTTTACCTACCAGAACGCTCATTGTTTAACTCCCTTTGAGTTGCAGAAATACATCATCGGATCAACCGGCTGCCGGGCGGCAGAACGGTACAGAGCTGGTATCATACATGGCGTATCGGGCAGCGCCTACCCACAACAAGAATGCCGGCAGCGCCTGTAACCGCTCACCAGAAACAGGATAAGTCCTTGTGCTGAAAGGATTTTCTGCATTAGTCATACGGCTTAACCAGCACCGTCTGTTGCTGGGAATGCTGGCTGCTTCCCTGTTGCTGCACAGCCTGTTACTGGCACCGGGCTGGCACTGGCCACAGGCTCAGCCCCAGCCGGTGGTTATTCTGGCGAAAATCCGCAGCCCCGAGCCGCAGGCCCCTGTCCGCCACGATACAGCGGCAAGTCAGACGGCCGCTCCTGCGAACCAGCCATTACCGCCAACACCCCCTCAACCGCAGCCACCAACTAAGCCGCTACAGACCACTAACGCCGCCAGCCGCCCGCTGCCATCCGTGCCACAGCCTGCCAGCCCTGAACAAACCGCGCAGACCACCAATAAGAACACCAGCAGCGCAGTATCAACCACCCCTGATGGCGAACAGCCCGACAGCCGCCCGGGCCTGACCTTCAGTAAAGAAGAACAAGCCAGCGACCCGCTGGAATACAGCTACCAGCAACAATTATTAGCGCACCTGCGCCAGCGCTTGCGCGCACCGGCCGGTTTAAAGGGCAGCGTACGGCTGGAAATTCAGTTCAGCTACCGCCAACTGGCCACGAACATTCAGGTAATTCACAGCAGCGGCAACCCCAGGCTGGATGACTGGGCCATGAAAGCCGTAATGGCCGCCAACCCGTTCCCGCCGGTGCCGGCGGAGTTGCCGGCCGACTACATATTCCGGCCGACGATTAAGACGGAAGAGTAAAATGGTTAAGCGTTATGCGTTCAGGGTTCTGTGTGCCCGGCGTTGAATGACAAAGCACGCCCAACGCTCAACCCAGAACCCCTAACCCGCCGTTTTGCCCGCCAACATCCGGTACAACACCGGCACCACAATCAGCGTCAGCAGGGTCGATACCAGCAAACCACCGATAATGGCCCAGCCCATCGGTGCCCACATGCCAGAACCCGACAGCGTCAGCGGTAATAACCCACCCACGGTCGTCAATGTGGTCAGCACAATGGGCACAAAACGGGTTTGCGCGGCTGCCGCAATGGCTTCCATGACCGTCATGCCATCGCGGCGCATCTGGTTGGCGTAATCCACCAGAATAATGGAGTTATTCACCACAATACCGACCAGCGAGGTTAAGCCGATAAAGGCGGTAAAACTGAAGGTAAAGCCGGTGAAAAATAACGCCAGTAACGCGCCGATAATGGCGAAAGGAATGGCCGCAAACACAATCAGCGGCTGCACAAAGGAACGGAACTGCAGCACCAGCACGGCAAAAATGCCCATCACCGTCAGCAGCAGGGCTTTCGCCATACCACCGAAAGCTTCTTTGCGGTTTGCCTGTTCACCGCCCACGGTAAAATGCACGCCGGTGGGTAATTGCAGTTGCTGTAAGCGCGCCACCAGATCATTGGTCACCGCTTCGGTGGTAAAACCGGGTAACACATCGGCGGTTACCCGGGCCATGCGTTCGGTATCAAAATGCTGGAAGCGGGCAATGCTGGTTTCCGGTTCCAGCGACGCCAGCTGCAACAGCGGCACCAATGTGCCCTGAGCGGTGGGAATCTGAATATCGGCAAAGGTCTGCAACTGCGGCGAACTGTATTCCGACAGCCGCAATACCAGCTGATATTCCTCGCCATCGCTGTCCCGGAACAGCCCCACCGGCGTGCCCACCAGTGCGGTGCGGATGGTGCGGTCAATGGTGCTTAACGGAATGCCCAGTAACGCGGCTTTATCGCGGTTAATCTGTACGTGCAGATCCACTTTAAAATGCCCGGCCGGGTTATCAATGCCCACCAGCCCGGGCGTTTGTTCCATCTGTTCGGTGACCTGCTGCGCCACCTGCTGAATATCGCTTAATACTTCACCCAGCACGCGGATTTCCACCGGCGCTTCCACCGCCGGCCCCTGCAGGAATTCTTTTACGGTAATTTGTGCGCCGGGAATCTGCACCAGTTGCTGGCGTAAGGTCGCCACTAACGGTTCTACCTGAGCTAATTCATGCGCGCTGAGGCTGACAAATAATTGTGCATAATTCACCGTCTGCCGCGACGGCATGGTGTTGTAATACACGCGCGGATTACCGCGGCCAATATTGGCGGCAATATCCACCACCAGCGGATGCTGGCGCACCAGCGCTTCAACCCGTGCCGTCATGGCATCGGTCTGGTCAAAACTGCTGCCTTCCGGCATATCAATATTCACCAGCAACATGGGTTTTTCCGCTTTCGGAAATAAGCTGACGCCGATAAAAGGAAACAACGTCAGCGAGCCGATTAACAGCAGCACCGAAATGCTTAACACCCGTCCCGGCCGCTGCAATGCACGGTTTAAATGACGCTCATAGCTACCACCGGCGACGCGCATTAATAAGCGCTGCGCCAGGGGGATTTTATCCGAACGCCCCAGCCGGCTGGCCAGCAACGGCGTCAGGGTTAACGCCACCAATAATGACGCAAATAACGTCAGCACCACGGTCACCGGCATGGCGCGCATAAAGGTACCCGAGCCGTTCTGCATCAGCAGCATGGGTAAAAACGCCAACACTGTGGTTAACGTCCCTGACGCCACTGCCCAGGCGACCTGGGAGCTGCCACGCACCGCGGCTTCGGCCGGAGTATCCCCATCACGCAAATGACGACTGACGTTTTCCACCACCACAATGGCGTTGTCCACCAGCAAACCCAGTGCAATCACCAGACCGACAATGGACATCTGCTGCAAACCGAAACCGGCAATATCCACCCAGCCAATGGCAATAAAAATGGATAACGGAATCGCCGCCACCACCACCAGCGCCGGGCGCAACCCCAACACCAGAACCGACAGCACCGCCACCAGCACCAGACCCTGATTTAAATTATCAAAAAAATGGCTGATCTGACGCGCCACACTCAGGGATTGATCCATCACCACATCGAGACGGATATGCCCCGGTAAGCGATTTTGTTGATAGTTCTGCAGCACGGTTTCCATGCCATCACGGACCTGAAAAATCTGGCTGCCTTTGCGTTGTACCGCCGCCAGAAAAACCGCTTTTTCACCGTTCAACCGGGCCCGGTAACCGGGCAGGGTTTCGGCCAGGGTAATGTGAGCCAGGTCGCGCAAATAAATAATGCGGCTGCCTTCGGCGCGCACCACCGTCGCGGCAATGGCTTCCAGCGATTCATAATCGCCGCTGGTGCGCACCGTAAACCGCCGGTCGCCGGCATGGGCGTGACCACCGGGTAAATTCTGTGCCGCACTTTGTACCGCGGCGGCAATGCTATCCAGACTGATACCCAGTGCATTGGCTTTGCGTTGCTGAATCTGAATCTGTACTTCCAGCGCTGGCAGCGCGGCAATATCGACCCGTTTAACCCCCGCCACCCGTTCCAGCTGTTGCTCCAGGGTTTCGGCGTGTTTTTTCAACTCGCTGTAGTCCGCCTGTTCTGATACCAGCGCCAGTTGCAGAATGCTGACATCGGCGGGGGAAATTTTATCGATATCCAGCGCCACAATACTGGCCGGTAACTCGTTGCGGATACGGGCCACCGCCGCTACCACATCATCGTATTTATCTTCCGCATTGGTGCCGTATAAAAACTCAATGCGGATCACCGCCAGGCCATCTTCAATGTCGGTTTTAATTTCGCGCACATCGTCCAGTTCATTCAGGACGTCTTCAATCGGATCGACCACCAGTTTTTCCATATCCAGTGGCGTGGTACCCGGATTCACCACCTTAATCATGGCGGCAGAAAAATCGAATTGCGGGTCTTCCGACCGGGGCATGGTAAAAAATGACACCACCCCCAGCAGCACCAACAATAAAAACATCACCCAGGTAAATTGGTGATTGCGGATCGCCAGCTCAGGTAATTGCATGGTCTGCCCTCAGTGGCCGCGCTGTTGCACAACACTGACCGCACGGCCAGGGCTTAAATACGCGGCACCGGCCACCACCACCTGCTCGCCCTCGTCCAGCCCGCCGGTAATGACCAGCTGGCCCGACTCCAGCGCCAGCAGCGGCAGGCGCCGCAATTCGGCCTGCTGCTGCGCGTTCACCACAAAGACTTCCACTTCACTTTGCATGCCCAGCTGGCGCGCCTGCTCACTGCGGAAGGCGCGCACCATGGCGGCCGGCGGCAGCAAAATGGCCGGACGGGTATGCACCGGGGTAATACTGGCATGGCCAACAAAACCGGCCAGTAACGGCTGACTGCCTTGCTCCAGCACCCGCAGTTCTACCCCAAAGGTTTGGCTCTGATCTGCCCGCGCCGCCAGTTCGCTGATACGGGCAGGGAAAGACTGACCAGGAAAGGCATCAAACTGCACCGCGGCCTGATCTTCCAGGCTTAAGCGCACAATATCGCGGTCGCTGACGCCACCGCGTAACACCCAGCCGCTCTGGCGCGGCGCAAACAAAAAGGCGGGGGTACCGGGGGCAACCATTTCGTTATTTTCGATGACCCGTTTCAGAATACGGCCGTCGGCCGGTGCGCGAATAACCGCATGACGCTGATTAAAACGCGCCACGGTCAGATCGGAACGCGCCACATCGGCCTGCGTTTCCGCCGTTTGTAATTGTTCAACCGATAAGGCATCGGAACCCTGCAACGACTGAAAACGGGCCAGATTACGCTCGGCATTGGCCAGTACCGATTCGGCCTTGGCGACCTGTGCGTCAATTTCCTCCAGATCGAGCGCCGCCAGCAGCTGACCTTCTTTGACCCACTGGCCTTCATTCACCAGAACTTTGCGCACTAACCCACTGATTTTAAAGGCCAGATTCTGTTCCGATTTATTTTCCAGCACCCCACTGAAACGCACCGGGCGGGCATAGTCCTGCCACTCAACCGTCACCACCTCAACCGGCAAAGCAGATTGTGGCGTAGCGGCCGGCTGGGCCTGCACGAACGGCAACCAACCCAGGAATACGAACAGGCACAGGCGCAGACCTGTGGTAACAGACATCAGCATGACAGAACCCCGGTTATTGTTATCAGTGGGATGGGCTGAACAGCGACCTGGCGGTCGCCATGTTTACACCGAAAACATACTATGCCGGAGCGGGTCGCGCGGTCAACGGCTGTGCTATTGACGCTGCGGCAACAGGCAGGTTGAATGGCCGCAGACCTTATAGGAAGCCCAGCATGTCCGGCCCGGATCAACATCAAAGCGCAGAAACCAGCAGCTACCATCATGGCAACCTGCGCGAAGCCCTGCTGCAGGAAGCCATTCTGTGCATCCGCCGCGAAGGCGTAGAAAACCTCAGCCTGCGGGCGCTGGCACGCAATATCGGCGTCTCGCAAACCGCCCCCTACCGCCATTTCACCGACAAAAACGCCCTGCTGGCCGAGCTGGCCACCCAGGCGTTTAACGAACTGGCCGACAGCACCGCAGCACTGATCCGCCCACAGCAAAGTGCCGCCGCCAATATGCAACTGGCTGGCGAAGCCTATCTGCGTTATGCCCTGCAGAATCCGGAAAAATACCGCCTGATGTTCGGCAGCGCCATTGTGCAGCGCGACCAATATCCGGCGCTGGTACAGGCGGGCAATCGCGGCTTCAGCATTTTGCTGCAACTGATTGAACAGGGCATAAGCAGCGGCGAATTTATAGCGCATTCCCCCCTGCTGCTGGCCAACGCCTGCTGGTCGAATATTCACGGTTTTGCCCTGCTCAGCATCGACGACCTGTTCGCCCGCCGGCCACTGCCGGCCAGTATCGACATCATGCTGCAGCGGCAGATTCAGTTCACCCTGCGCAGCCTGCAGCAACAGCCACAACCCCTGCCCGGCCTGAACTGACACAACCGGACAGATGCCCGCTTGCAACGAACCCGTTATACTCGCCGGTTTTATACTATGCCCGCAGCGCATTACCGGTTAACCATGGAGAAACCGCATGAGCAATAACCCGACCGATCTGAAATACAGCACCTCGCATCAGTGGATCCGTGCCGAAGCCGATGGCACTTTTACCGTTGGCATCACCGACTTTGCCCAACAACAACTTGGTGATGTGGTGTTTGTTGAACTGCCGGAAAACGGTGCCGATGTGGGCGCAGAACAGGATGTGGCCGTGGTTGAATCGGTAAAAAGTGCCTCCGACGTCTACGCCCCGGTGGCTGGCCGTATTACTGCTATTAACGAAGCGCTGCCGGACACGCCGGAACTGGTGAATGAAGACCCGTACGGCAAAGGCTGGTTTTTCAAAATTGAGCCGGTCGATGCTGCCGACCTGGACAACCTGCTGGACGCCGACGCTTACGCTGCCACCTGCGAATAAGCTGGCCGTGCCTGTGTTACGGCCGTGAACTGGCGGTATTCCCGGCGAAAAATCTTTCCTCGTTCCCATGCTCCGCGTTTCCTCGTTCCCACGCTCCGTGTGGGAACACAACAGTACCAGCAAGGGCTACCACGCAGAGCGTGGGAGCCAGATGAATCTTTCCTCGTTCCCATGCTCCGCGTGGGAACGCAACGGTACCAGCAAGGACTACCACGCAGAGCGTGGGAGCCAGTTATTCCAACGCTCCACATTCCTCGTTCCCACGCTCCGCGTGGGAATGCAATGGTACCAGCAAGGACTACCACGCAGAGCGTGGGAGCCAGTTAAAAATCTTTCCTCGTTCCCACGCTCCGCGTGGGAATGCAACGGTACCAGCAAGGGCTGCCACGCCGAGCGTGGGAGCCAGTGAGACCTATTCAGACCACCAGCTCTTTCCTCGTTCCCACGCTCTGTGTGGGAATGCAACGGTACCAGCAAGGACTACCACGCCGAGCGTGGGAGCCAGTTATTCCAACGCTCCGCATTCCTCGTTCCCACGCTCCGCGTGGGAATGCAACGGTACCAGCAAGGGCTGCCACGCCGAGCGTCGGAGCCAGTGAGACCTATTCAGACCACCAGCTCTTATCCACCGGCAGCAGTCCTTCGCTATAGGCGTAGTCTCTGGCACTGGAATAGCGCCAGTGTTCGGCGTTATCAACATATCCCCGCTTGACCGGATTCTGATGAATATATTCGATCTTTTGCTTCATCATCTCCGAACTGCTGATCCATTCAGGATGAACACCTTCTTGCCAGAGCTGCCATTGACGGTCGGTTTTATGGGCAAGTTTTAGTTGCTGAAACTGGTTCAGCAAGGTCGTGGCTTTTCTCTGCTGTAAGTAATCCAGAAGCTGACGAGCGGTGAAGGATTTGAACCGGGTAATGTCTTTATCAAGCTGCTGACTTTGAGCTATCAGGTGCAGGTGGTTTTCAAGAATAACCCAGGCGTGAATGCGCAGACCTTCATTCATCAAAAAGCGAAACGATTGCAGCAGAATGTCTACAGACTCAGGTCGGGTAAAGACAGGCAACCACCCCTGCACCGTCAGGGTCATAAAATGCGGTTGATCGGGATAAATAAATCTGTAACGACTACGGCCCATGAAACACTCCTTGTTTCCAGCTCAAGGCTACCACGCAGAGCGTGGGAGCCAGTTAACCTGCTTTCCTCGTTCCCACGCTCCGCGTGGGAATGCAACGGTACCAGCAAGGGCTGCCACGCAGAGCGAGGGAGCCAGTTAGATGATGAAAACGCAATTTCCTCGTTCCCCCGCTCCGCGTGGGAACGCAACGGTACCAGCAAGGGCTACCACGCCGAGCGTGGGAGCCAGATGTTTATAGCTTATTATGTATTACCATTTATAGCTTATTGTGCATTACGGTTTATAGCGTATTGCGCGGGATACCCCATCCATGCCCTTCACCGTGCCAATCGGTTACACTCCCCGCTCCAATATTCATGCCTTTGTGTCTTTGCTATGCCTGCTCTCCGCCCCGCTCTGCCTGCCGATATTCCTGAAATTCTGCGCATTCAGGCGCTCTGTTACACCAGCATCGAGCCGGAACGGGCCTCGGCCTACGCCAATAAGCTGGCCATCGCGCCCGATTGTGCCTTTGTGGTGGAGCAGGGCTCCGGTGCGGGTTTGCTGGCGTATGTGTTCGCGCTGCCCATCCAACTGGCTAAGCCACCGGCGCTGGATGCCGATGATTTAACCCTGCCAGCTGCGGCCGACAGCTTGTATCTGCACGACTTAGCGATTGACCCGGCCGCACGCGGGCTAAAACTCAGCCAGCCCTTAATGCAGGCATTTTTCCACGCCGCGCAGCAACGCCAACTGGCACAGGCCAGCCTGATTGCGATTCAGGGCTCACAGCCCTTCTGGCAGCGCTATGGGTTTCACAGCGAACATCCGGTATCGCAGCAGGCGGAAGTACGGGAGAAAATCCGTGTGTATGGCGAGGCGCAGTATTTGACCCGCCAGCTGGCGGGTCAGCCGTAAGCAGGCCGGTCAGGCGGCGGTAAAAAACCGCCGCCGCACCGCGCTTTCCAGTTCCAGAATCAGCAACACCGCCACACCGCAGCCCACGGCAAACAGCAGCGCCGGAGCATCGAGTGATGCGGTGTTAAAGGTGCGCTGGAACCAGGGCACCCAGGTGAACAGGCTCTGCACCAATACCAGCGCAGCAATGGCCAGCCAGATCAACGGCGTACCCAGCACGCCACGCAGGGTAATAGACGGGGTATCGAGGTAGCGCACCGCAAATAAATAAAACAGCTCCATGGCCACCAGCGCATTCACCGCCAGCGTGCTGGCGTAAGTGCCATCACCGGTACGGGCCATGCCCCAGTTCCAGGCGGCAAAAATACCCGCCAGAAACAGCAGCGATACCAGCACCACCCGCTCCACCAGAAAGCGGCTGAGCAGCGGTTCATCGCGCCGGCGCGGCTGGCGTTGCATCACATCCGGTTCGGCCGGTTCAAACGCCAGTGTCATGGCCAGAATCACCGAGCTGACCATGTTCACCCATAAAATTTGCAGCGGCGCGATGGGCAGGGTTAAGCCCCACAGCAGCGCCACAATCAGGCTGATGGATTCACCGCCGTTAATCGGCAGCAGAAAGGCCACGGATTTTTTCAGGTTCTGGTAGACGGTACGGCCTTCCTGCACCGCCGCCGCCAGGCTGGCGAAGTTATCATCCAGCAGCACCACGGCTGAAGCTTCCCGCGCCGCTTCCGAACCTTTCTGGCCCATGGCAATGCCGACATCGGCGGTTTTCAGCGCCGGTGCATCGTTAACACCATCGCCGGTCATGGCCACCACGCCATGTTCCTGCTGAATGGCCTGTACCAGTCGCAGCTTGTGCTCCGGGCTGGTGCGGGCAAATACGCTTACCTGTCCAACCCGCTGCTGCAGCTGCTCATCACTCAGGCCATCCAGCTCCGCCCCGGTCATCACCTGCTCAGGGTTCTGCAGCCCCAGCCGGGCGGCAATGGCTCCGGCGGTAAGGGCATGGTCGCCGGTGATCATTTTTACCTGAATGCCGGCGGCCTGACATTCGGCCACGGCGTCAATGGCTTCCTGCCGTGGCGGGTCCATCAGACCCACCAGCGCGAGCAACTGCAGCTCCTGAATATCGTCCATCTGTAATTCCGGCCGCTCGGCCGGCTTGCAGGCCAATGCCAGCACCCGCTGCCCCTGGGCGGCAAAATCCGCAATCACCTGTTGCCAGGTTTCCGGTTGCAGAGGCTGCGGCTGCAGGTTGTTATCCAGTTGAGTGCTGCAACGCTGCAGAATGGCCTCCGGCGCCCCTTTTACCCAGATCATACGCTGACCACGGTGGTCGTGATTCAGCGTTGCCATAAAGCGATGCTCAGCATCAAAGGGAATTTCATCGCTGCGCGGCCATTGGCGACTGAGGTCATCCGGCAACTCACCCAGTTTGTGCGCCAGCACCTGCAAGGCAGCTTCCATCGGGTCGCCATGAATGCTGACCTGGCCGTCCTGCCGGCTGACCGAGGCGTCGTTGCACAGGCTGGCGGCGCGGGCGATCTGCTGTTGCAGCTCCGCCGATAACCCCGTCGCCAGCTCACCATCCATTGCATAACCCGCGCCGCTCACCGCCAGCTGCTGCTCGGCGGCCGCCACCGCGGCCACCATCATTTCATTGCGCGTTAAAGTGCCGGTTTTATCCGAGCAGATCACCGACACCGCGCCCAGGGTTTCAATCGCCGGCATGCGCCGGATCACCGCTTTGCGGCTGGCCATGCGGCGCACGCCGACGGCCAGGGTAATGGTGAGAATGGCCGGCAAGCCTTCCGGAATCGCCGCCACCGTTAAACCCACCACCGCCATAAATAATTCCGGGAAGGGTAAATCACTGAGTAAGTAGCCCAGCCCCAGAATGGCGGCACCGGTGCCGATCACCACCAGCGAAATAAAACGGGCAAACTCATCCATCTGCGCCAGCAGCGGTGTCTGCAGCTGCGTGGTGCTTTGTAATAAGCCGGAAATACGGCCGATTTCAGTCTTGCTGCCCGTCGCCACCACCACGCCACGGCCGGTACCACGGGTTACCAGCGTGCCGGAAAAAGCCATATTCAGCTGGTCGCCCAGCGGTTGTTCACCGCTGAGTGCGTCGGCATTTTTTTCCACCGCCAGCGATTCACCGGTCAGAACGGATTCATCAATGGTCAGGTTGGCGCAGCGCTCCAGGCGGATATCCGCCGGCACCCGGTCGCCAGGTTCCAGCAGCACGGTATCGCCGGGCACCAGTTCAACCGCTGCAATGCGCTGACCATGACCGTCACGGATCACCGCCGCGGTCGGTGCCAGCATATGGTGAATGGCGGCCAGCGCCTGCTCGGCCTTACCTTCCTGAATCAGACCAATCAGGGTTTGCAGCACCACCACCGCCATAATCACGCCACTGTCGACCCAGTGGCCGAGCATGGCGGTAATGACTGACGCACTGACCAGCACCAGAATCAGCAGGTTGCTGACCTGCGCCCACAACCGCGCCAACAGGCTGCGCGGCGGCTGCGCGGGAATGCTGTTCGGCCCATGTTGTTGCAGACGAGCAGCGGCTTGCGCCGCTGACAAAGGCTCACTGGCGTGTAATTGCTGCCGCACGGTGGCAGCGGTCAATTGATACAACGGTGGGACAGACGATGAACGTTCAGCAGAATCCGGCATACCACATCCCTGCAAAGCATAAGTAACAGTTGCGACCAGTCTAAAAAGTTTTAACCGGCATCTCTATGCGTAAAATCAACGAAAAACCGCTCAGGACGTAAGGAAAAGTCAACCGCCAACGGCCTTTCTGACGGTGTGGAATACTGGCAAGTCCGATCTGTAACAACCTTTTCGCAGTTGCTACCTGCTCTGATGCGCAGTCGGCGCTATAATAGCGGGCGATTACAGGCGGCTACCTCTGGCAGCCACCCCGGGATATACGTTAGTAGTAACACGGGACTCAGTGGTTGTCCCGGTCGATGGCGCTGTGTATAAAGCGTCGGTTTAATGCTCCCCCATTTCTCAGGATCAGAAGTCCGGCAGAAATCCGGGCCACAAGCCCACGGCGGGAGTGACAGGCACCTGCAGATTTTGATTTTCTGAATTAAAGGCGAAATCCTGATGACTATACAAAAGGTCGATGTGCTCCTCGTCGGTGGCGGGGTGATGAGTGCGACGCTGGGAACCCTGCTTACCAGGCTGGACCCGTCCCTCAAAATTACCATGGTTGAACGGCTCGACCATGTCGCTCATGAAAGCACCGATGGCTGGAATAATGCCGGTACCGGCCACGCCGGCTACTGTGAGCTGAACTACACCCCCGAAGATGCTCAGGGTAATGTCAGCATCGACCGCGCGCTGACCATCAACGCCAATTTTGAAATCTCCCTGCAGTTCTGGACCCATCTGGTGGAAACCGGTGGCCTGCCAGAGCCGTCACGCTTTATCAACACCACGCCGCACCTCAGCTTTGTGTGGGGCGAAGCCAACGTCGCTTTCCTGCGCCAGCGCTATGAAAAACTCAGCGCCCATCATCTGTTTAAAGATATGGAGTACAGCGAAGACCCGGCGGTACTGCGTGAATGGATGCCACTGGTGATGAACGGCCGCGATCCGGCCGAAAAAGTGGCCGCCACCCGGGTTGCCTACGGTGCCGATGTGGATTTTGGCTCGCTCACCCGCAACATGGTCGCCCGTCTGCAGGACAACCCGCATTTCAGCCTGCTGCTGAACCATGAAGTGGACGACTTCGACCACGCCGATGACGGCAGCTGGTTTATTGAAGTGGAAGACCGCAACAGCGGCGACAAGCAAACCATCAATGCCCGCTTCGTGTTCCTCGGTGCCGGCGGCGGCGCCCTGCCGCTGCTGCAGGCGTCTGGTATTGACGAAGCCAACGGTTACGGCGGTTTCCCGGTATCCGGTCAGTGGCTGGTGTGCAAAGACCAGAGCATCGTCAGCCAGCATCACGCCAAGGTATATGGTAAAGCCGCCATTGGTGCGCCACCGATGTCGGTACCACACCTGGATACCCGCATCATCAATGGTGAGCCGGCCTTGTTGTTCGGTCCTTATGCCGGGTTTACCACCAAGTTCCTGAAAGCCGGTTCCAAGCTGGACCTGCTGAAGTCGGTGAGCATCAGCAACCTGATTCCGATGATGTCGGTCGGTATCAACAATATGGATCTGACCAAGTACCTGATTGGTGAAGTGATGCAGTCGCACGCCGATCGCGTTGCCACGCTGCGTCATTACTTCCCGGACTGCAAAGATACCGACTGGACGTTGGCGGAAGCCGGCCAGCGGGTACAGATCATCAAGAAAGATGCGCAGGGCCGTGGCAAGCTGGAGTTCGGTACCGAACTGGTAGCCAGCAAAGATGGCTCCCTGGCCGCGCTACTGGGTGCCTCACCGGGTGCTTCGGTGGCGGTACAGGCCATGATCGAGGTGCTGGAACGCTGCTTTGCCGACCGCATGCAGGGTGAATGGAAAACCCGCCTGCAGGGTATGATTCCGTCTTACGGCCAGAACCTGAAAACCGATGCCGGGCTGTTGCTCAGTATCCGTGAGCGTACGCTGAGTACACTGGGCCTGAAGAAATCAGACTGAACAAGTCAGCCTGAAGGCAGAAAGACCAGCCCGGACTTATAGGGCGAATAAAAACGGCACGCTGATCACGTGCCGTTTTTTTATGTCCGTCAAAGTGCATCTGCGCGCTATCCGTACGCCAAACAAGCAAAAAAAACGGCACCCGAGGGTGCCGTTTTTCATAGCGCAGTGAATGATCAGCTGAAGTAAGAGATCATCACACCCGCGGCCACTGCCGAACCGATGACACCGGCCACGTTCGGGCCCATGGCGTGCATCAGCAGGAAGTTCTGCGGGTTGGCTTCCAGGCCTACTTTGTTGGATACCCGCGCGGCCATCGGCACCGCCGATACACCGGCCGAACCAATCAACGGGTTGATCGGATCTTTGGTAACTGCGTTCATCAGTTTAGCCATCAGAACACCGGCCGCGGTACCAAACGCAAAGGCGATCAGACCCAATACCACGATAGAAATGGTACTGGTATTCAGGAACGCATCTGAACTCATTTTGTAACCCACGGACAAGCCGAGGAAAATGGTTACGATGTTTATCAGGGCGTTCTGTGCGGTATCGCTCAGACGCTCAACCACACCGGATTCCTTCATCAGGTTACCGAAGCAGAACATACCCAGCAGCGGGGCCGCAGAAGGCAACAACAGAGCTACCAGCACCAGTACCGCCACCGGGAATACGATCTTCTCGGCTTTGGATACGGTGCGCAGCTGCGTCATCTTGATCTTACGTTCCTGCTCACTGGTCAGCGCACGCATAATCGGTGGCTGAATCAGCGGTACCAACGCCATGTAGGAATACGCAGCAACGGCAATAGCACCCAGCAATTCCGGCGCCAGCTTTGACGCCACGAAAATGGAGGTCGGGCCATCGGCACCACCGATAATACCAATCGCAGCTGCCTGCTGGATGGTGAAATCCATCAGACCAACCTGGCTCAACGCAGCAGCCCCGAACAGCGTACCGAAGATACCAAACTGAGCAGCTGCACCCAGCATCAGGGTTTTCGGATTCGCCAGCAGCGGACCGAAATCGGTCATGGCACCCACCCCCATAAAGATCAGCAGCGGTGCAATACCACTGGCAATAGTGACCTTATAGAAGGTGTAGAGCATGCCACTTTCAAAGCCTGCTTCACTGGCCAATTTCAACACTTTGGCACCGGTTACAGTGTCAGCATTGTAATAGGCCTGCAGCAAAGCTTCTTTGGTGGCAGCGGCATCCAGCTGGAACAGCGTACGGAAGCTGTCCAGCAAGGCCGGATCAGTACCCAGACGAATGGCTTGCTCAGCCGCTGACCAGCCCATGCCCGCACCCGGTACGTTCACCAGCAGGGTACCGGCGGCAATCGGCAGCAGCAGTAACGGCTCGAAGCCTTTTTTAATGGCCAGATACAACATCACACAGGCGACCAGCATCATTACCAGCTGACCTGGTTCAACATGGTAAAGGCCGGTGTCATGCCATAACTTAATCAAAAGTTCCATGACATCTCCTTAAGCGATGGTGTACAGGGTATCGCCTACTTTCACGGCAGTACCCTCTTTGGCGGTTACGCTGCCAATGGTACCGGCTTTCGGAGCGCGGATTTCGGTTTCCATTTTCATGGCTTCCAGAATCAGCACCAGATCGCCTTCCGCTACCTGATCACCCGGCTGTACCAGCACTTTGAAGATGTTACCCGCCAACGGCGAAGCAACCGGCTCACCACCACCGGCAGCAACCGGAGCAGCACCAGCGGCTGGTGCAGAACCACCCAGTGAGGTTGGTGCGCCGTTAACAGCCGCCAGCTGAGTAACGTCACCGCCTTCGTTCACTTTCACCACGTATTCGTTGCCGTCTACGGTGATGGTGTAGGTGTCTTCTGCGTCGCCTTTCGGTGCCGGCTCAAAGGCATCCGGGTTGCCACGGTTGGCCAGGAACTTCGGCGCAATCTGCGGGAACATGGCGTAAGTGAGGGCGTCGTCGATCTTGTCGGTGGCCAGCTTGAAGCCTTTTTCGGCCGCCAGCTTCTCAACGTCGGCGATCACTTTATCCAGTTCGTTTTCGATCAGGTCAGCCGGACGACAGGTAATGGCTTCTTTGCCATCCAGAACACGGGCCTGCAGTTCAGCGTTCATGGCAGCCGGAGCGGCACCGTATTCGCCTTTCAGGATGCCCTGAGTTTCTTTGGAGATAGACTTGTAACGCTCGCCGCTCAGTACGTTCAGTACCGCCTGAGTACCCACGATCTGCGAAGTCGGGGTTACCAGCGGAATCCAGCCCAGGTCTTCACGCACGCGCGGAATTTCGGCCAGTACAGCGTCGAACTTGTCGGAAGCACCCTGCTCACGCAGCTGGTTTTCCATGTTGGTCAGCATGCCACCGGGAACCTGAGCCACCAGAATGCGGCTGTCGGTGCCTTTCAGGGCGCCTTCAAACTTGGCGTACTTCTTACGGACTTCACGGAAGTAAGCAGCAATTTCTTCGATCAGCAACAGATCCAGACCAGTGTCACGCTCGGTACCGGCCAGGGCCGCCACCACAGACTCAGTAGCGGTGTGGCCATACGTCATAGACATAGAAGAAATAGCGGTATCCACACGGTCAATACCGGCTTCAACGGCTTTCAGAATGGTCATATCAGACAGACCGGCGGTGGCATGGGCGTGCAGCTGCACTTCCAGGTCAGTCTGGGCTTTCAGACGGGATACCAGCTCGAAAGCAGCATACGGAGTGAGTACACCGGCCATATCTTTAATGGCGATGGAATCGGCACCCATATCTTCGATTTGTTTGGCCAGGCTTACCCAGGCTTCCAGCGTGTGTACCGGGCTGGTGGTGTAAGACAGCGTGGCCTGCGCGTGTTTGCCCTGTTTTTTAACTGCTTTTAAAGCAGTTTCCAGGTTGCGCGGATCGTTCATGGCGTCGAACACGCGGAATACATCCACACCATTGGTGGCAGCGCGCTCAACAAATTTTTCTACCACGTCATCGGCATAATGACGGTAGCCCAGCAGGTTCTGACCACGCAGCAGCATTTGCTGTTGGGTGTTCGGCATGGCTTTTTTGAATTCACGGATACGATCCCAGGGATCTTCACCGAGGAAACGAATGCAGGAGTCGAACGTAGCGCCGCCCCAGGATTCGAGTGACCAGTAACCAACCTGATCGAGTTTGGACGCAATCGGCAGCATATCGTCGATACGCATACGGGTTGCCAAAATAGACTGATGAGCGTCGCGCAGTACGACGTCGGTAATTCCGAGTTTCTTAGAAACGGGCATGGGTGATGACCTTTTCTTCCTTTAAACGTTTGTTAACGTTCGGGGTTATTGTAACCGCGTGCTACTTTTGGCGCGCGCGATGCTCTTTTACCGCGGCTGAAAGTACTTTCAGCAACTGCGGGTCCACACCTTGCTGGGGCTTGGCGCGCACAGGGGCAGCAACCAGTTCCGCTTCAGGTACGATTTTATTTACCAGCTTGGACATCAGGGTGGTTACGACGACCAGCATCGCCAAAAAGACGAATACCACGCCCATACCAAACACCATCAGTTCCAAACCCTGTGTGACGAGACTGTGCTCAGACATCAGGGAGGCTCCTCAGTATGATTATTCCAGTGCTTGCCGCCGTCGTTCAGGCACAAAACAACCTGCTTTTCAGCATGACAAACCGGCACAGGTTACTTGAAAAACCCTGTGCAACGCAACCAACCGGCCCCGCGATGGTCTGATCCTGCCAGGGAGCCTCTGAATAACTCGGTGCCCGCTCTGGATTGCAGGAAAGTTCTGAGTCACGAAGCCGGGTTGCAGGCATAGCGGGTTCTGTCAAAACCCGGCGACACCGAGTCAGGGCTTTCCTGCAATCCCCGTAGGGCGCGGCTTTCCGGGCCGTATAGCGGCGTTGGCGAACTTGAAAAGGGCTCGCCATTCTCTGCGTTCGCCGCCTTGCTCTACAGCCCGGAAAGACTCGCGCAGAGCTGTGCAGAGTTGTTCAGAGACTCCCTAACTTCCGGTACCCCCTGCGCACCGCTATACTGCCGCCCCTTCACCCCGCCACCTCCGGAAACCATGTCGCACGCTCTGGCCTTTACCGGCACCCTGCCGTTTCAGCAACAGCCTCAACGCCCCTATATTGCGTTAGCGCCAATGGAAGGCCTGATGGACCACCATCTGCGCGACATTCTGACCCGCGTCGGCGGCATTGATCATTGCGTCACCGAATTCATCCGCGTCACCGAACAGGTGTACCCGGCCAAAGTGTTCCGCCGCTACTGCCCGGAGCTGGACAACGGCGGCCGCACACCGGCCGGCACCCCGGTGCACATTCAGCTGCTGGGTTCCGACCCCTTTCTGATGGCTGCCAACGCACGTAAAGCGGCTCGCTTGGGCGCACCGGCCATTGACCTGAACTTCGGCTGCCCGGCCAAAACCGTTAACCGCAGTCAGGGCGGCGCGGTATTGCTGCAGTACCCGGATTTATTACACCGTATTGCCCGCGCCGTGCGTGAAGCCGTAGGGCCGGAAATTCCGGTCAGTGCCAAAATGCGGCTGGGGTATCTGGATAAAGACAACGCACTGGAAAATGCTCTGGCATTGGCGGAAGGCGGCATTCAATGGTTAACCGTGCATGCGCGCACCAAGACCGAAGGCTATAAACCCCCGGCTTACTGGGACTGGATTGCCCGTATTAAAGAGGTGGTGGCTATTCCGGTAATCGCCAACGGCGAAATCTGGACGCCGGCGCAGGCACAACAATGTATGCAGGAAAGCGGTTCTGATCTGATTATGATCGGCCGCGGGCTGGTATCGGTGCCTGACCTGGCCATGCAAATTAAAGCCGCCCACGGGCTGGTTGAACACACAACCCACAGCTGGCAGCAAAAACTGGAATTATTCCTGCAACTGGTGCCGAAACTGGACGACCTGCGCGATAAATCCCTGACCGACCGACTGAAACAATGGCTGCATTATTTCAACCTGCACTCGCCGGAAATCGCCGCCATTTTTGAAGCGGTAAAACGCGAGCGCGACCGTGAAACCTTTCTTGGCCGCATTCGTGAATTGTCAGCGGAAATGTCTGCGTCCAACTCAACAAACAACATTTTTCAGGGAGAACACCGATGAAATCGGTTTACACCACAGCACTACTGGCCTGTGCTGTTCTGATCAGCGGTTGCAGCAATTCAGAAGTGGGCGATGTGTCACTGGGACTCTTCACCACCAAAGACATTAAGCTGGATTTTATGAATGATCCGGTCGTGACCGGCGTCACCTGTCATGTTGCGTCTGTTGAAGCGGATTTGGACTTTTCCGACCCTAGCGACAGCGCAATTTCTTGTCGTCAGACCGGCGAGATTACCGCCGCCATGATTGCCGTCATCGATAAAAGCAAATCCGGCGAAGTAATCTTCAGCAAATCCAAAAGCATCTTTTTTAAGAATATGAAAGTGCGCCGGATTTTTGATGCCGAAAACCAAACGCTGATGTACGTTTCCTACTCCACCAAAGAAACATCCGGCAGCTACAAGCACAGCCTGTCTACCGTTCCGTTATGGGGTACGGGCGCGTATCAGATCACTGACAGCGCTCCGTCACCGCGATAATTCAGCATCATGATCAGAGCGGCGGAAAATCCGCTGCACTGTGCCGCTCGGCCAGCTGCTCGTGCGGCTCGCCCCAGGTGCGGTTGACGATACGCCCGCGTTTTACCGCCGGACGCGCGGCAATTTCATCGGCCCAGCGGCGCACGTGGGTATAACTCTGCACATCGAGAAATTCCGCAGCTTCGTATAAACCGCCCTGCACCAACACGCCGTACCAGGGCCAGATGGCCATATCGGCAATGCTGTAGTCGTCACCACACATATAACGGTTGTCGGCCAGATGCCGGTTCAGCACATCCAGCTGGCGTTTTACTTCCATGGCGTAACGGTTAATGGGGTATTCGTATTTTTCCGGTGCGTAGGCATAAAAATGTCCGAAACCGCCACCCAATAAAGGCGCACTGCCCATTTGCCAGAACAGCCAGTTAAAACATTCAGTCCGCGCTGCCGGTGCAGCCGGAATAAAGGCATTAAATTTTTCCGCCAGATACAGAAGGATGGAGGCCGATTCAAACACCCGTTGCGGCGGCGTTACGCTGTAATCGAGCAATGCCGGAATTTTGGAATTCGGATTCACCGCCACAAAGCCGGAACCAAACTGGTCACCTTCGTGAATGCGGATTAACCAGGCGTCATAGTCTGCTGCCGTAATTCCCGCTTCCAGCAATTCTTCCAGCATTATGGTCACTTTCACGCCATTGGGCGTACCCATAGAGTACAGCTGCAGCGCATGCTGGCCTCGTGGCAGTGCTTTCTCATGAGTTGGCCCGGCAATCGGCCGGTTAATGCTGGCGAATGCGCCGCCATTGCCTGGCTGCCATTGCCAGACCTTAGGTGGAATATAAGAATCGGTCATGCCACTGCTCCTGCGTTAAATATGCTGATGATTGTGCCCCGCCGTTCAGGCGCCGGCCAGCATGTCATGCAATTCAACCAGTAAACGCTCTGTTTCATCCCAACCAATACAGGCATCAGTAATGGACTGGCCGTAGATTAATTCGGCCCCGTCGTTCTGCCGCCCGGCGGTAATGAAGCTTTCCAGCATCAGCCCCAGAATGCCGTTATTACCCGCCACCCGCTGCGCCACGACATCGCGGGCAATGGCTGGCTGCCGGTCGTGCTGTTTGCAGGCGTTATCATGGCTGCAATCGACCAGCACTTTGGCCACACAGTCGCCCTGCTGCAACGTGGTGAGCGCGGCGGCAATGGAATCGGTATCGTAATTGGTAATACCGCGGCCACCGCGCAGCACCAGATGGGTATCGGGGTTGCCGGGAGTATCCAGCATCACCAGCCGGCCATCGGCATCCACGCCCAGCGTATGGTGGCTGTGACGGGCGGCAATCATGGCGTTCACGGCGTTGGCGGCCGAACCATCGGTGCTGTTTTTAATGCCCACTGGCATGGGTAAATGGCTGACCATTTCCCGGTGCGTCTGCGACTCCGCCGTACGTGCACCAATAGCAGTCCAGCTGATCAGATCGTCCAGGTAGCTCATCACCAGCGGGTTCAGCGCTTCGGTGGCCAGCGGCAAACCCAACTCGGCCAGCTGCAGCATCACCGCGCGGGAACGGCGGATGCCTGCGGCCATATCACCGTTTCCGCTGCGTTCCGGGTCGTAGGCCAGCCCTTTCCAGCCAATGCTGGTACGTGGTTTTTCCACATAGGCGCGCATCACCAGTAACAGACGGTCGCCCAGCTGCTCATTCAGCGCCGCCAACCGGCGACCGTAATCCAGCACCGCCGTTTCATCGTGAATAGAGCAAGGGCCGGTAATGACCAGCAACTTGTCCGACTGGCCATGCAGCGCTTCGCGGATGTGCTGACGCTGACGCTCAATCTGCACGGTTAATTCTGCGCTTAACGGCATCTCTGCCTTTAAGTCGCGCGGTGTACTCAGGGGGCGAACCGCCAATTCGCGGCGGTTGGAATCCAGGGTGTTTGTTGTGTTCATGTTGTGCCTCGTACCGGAAAAAGATCATAAAAAAACCCCGCTTGGCGGACTGCCAGCGGGGTTTTGTATTCCGGTGGCAGTCGGTGTGTACCGAGCTGCCCTGGGGCTGTCTGAGCATGGCTCAGATCAGGGGCGGCCCGGCCTCTGGCTAAAGTAATAGCCATAACCAAACCACCAGCCGCACACAGCCACAACCGCACCGGCAGGCTGAGCTGCAGTGCGGTTAAGAGAGTGTACGGAGCAGGAGTTCTGTGTGTTCATGCCAACGAATATACGCCGCTTATCTGAGTTTTCAACCCCACCAACGCCAGCGTTGCGGCATCAGACTGTTGCAAAACCGGTTCAGGCTTCGGCAATAATGACCGCACGCAGCGGGGCCGGATAGCCTTCAACGGTTTTATTCACATCGGCCGGGTCAAGAAAATCGGCCAGCGAGTTAAAACGCATCCAGTCGGTCTGGCGCTGTTCCTGCAGCGAAGTCTGGTTTAAATCCACCACCCGCGCGTTTTTAAAGCCGGCGCGCCGGCACCAGAGCAACAGCGTTTCGGTGCTGGGAATAAACCAGACATTGCGCATCATGGCGTAGCGGTCTTCCGGCATCAGCACGTCACCCAGCGCACCCTCTATTACCAGGGTTTCCAGCACCAGTTCGCCACCGGGGCGCAGTGCATCTTTGAGTTCCTGCAGATGCTCAATGGGCGATTTACGGTGGTACAGCACGCCCATGGAAAACACCGTATCAAAGGCTTTTAAATTGGCCGGTACGTCTTCCATTTTTAATGGCAATAAATCGGCATCGGCGCGCTGACCGGCGGCCTGCAGGTATTTTTTATAGGCCTGAAACTGCATTAAAAATAACCGCGACGGGTCAATGCCGATTACCCGCGCCGCGCCAGCGCCGAGCATACGCCAGACGTGATAACCGGAACCGCAGCCGACATCCAGCACCAGCCGGTTGGTTAACGGCGCAATATGCGGCGCCACCCGCTGCCATTTCCAGTCGGAACGCCATTCGGTATCAATATGGGTGCCGAAAAACTGAAACGGGCCTTTTCGCCACGGCATTAAACCGCGCAGCGCACTGTGTAATTGTTGCTCCTGCTCAGCCGTAATAACCGGGCTGTGCAGGCCTAAATCGTGCGCCGTTAAATCCGCCTGCACCTGGTCAATTTCCGGCAGCGCGGCCACGGCGTCCAGCCAGCGTTGCTGATCACCGTGCTCTTTTTCCTGCAGAATTTTCTGCAACTGCTGTGGCAACACCGCCGCCCAGGGCGCCAGCTTGCCATGCTGCATAAATGCCAGCACATCGTCGAACCAATGCAGAATGGTCTGTTCGTTTAACATAAAAATTTGCTTATTTAATGGCCAGGAACGACACGAAATTAAAACACTGATACCAGCGGATTACCTGGGAAAAACCGGCAGCTTGTAAGCGCTGAACATGGGCCTGTTCGGTTTCCGGAATTAAGACGTTTTCAATGGCGCTGCGTTTCTGGGCAATTTCCAGTTCGGAATAGCCGTTAGCGCGCTTGAAATCCAGATGCAATTCGTCCTGCAGACGCTGCTCCTGTTCCGGAAAGCATAATTTTTCCGACAGAATCAGCGCGCCACCCGGTAAGGTAGCGGCAGCAATGTTGCTTAACAGCGCCAGCCGCTGCTCCGGCGCAATAAACTGCAGCACAAAGTTAAGCGAGGTAACGGACGCCCGCTCCAGCGGATAATCCAGAATATCGGCGCACAGCATCTGTACCGGCACCCGGCCTTCGTCCAGCGCCACGTAATGTTCGGCGCGCTCAATCATAGAAGCGGAATTATCGATGCCGATAATGTGGCAACCTTCGGCGCGCACACCATGGCGCATGGCCAATGTAACGGCACCCAGCGAACAGCCCAGATCGTACAGGTTCGAACCCGGCTGCGCGTAACGGCCGGCAATAATGCCCGACATCGCCACGGTTTCTGCATAGCCCGGCACCGAGCGTTTGATCATATCGGGAAATACCCGCGCCACCGCCTGATCAAAGGCAAACCCTGGCACTTGCGTCAACGGCGTGCTGTAAATGGTATCGGGCTGGCTGGCGGCTGCCGCAGAGTGAGTATCGGGCTTGGGATCAATGGTGGTCATGGCAAGACTGGCGCTTTTCTGTACAGGGCGCGCATTCTAGCCCATGGCCGGAGCGGCAGCCAGCGCGGGCTGGCTGGCTGTTCGGTTCGTTCGTTCTGTTGTTCAGTGATCGTTGTCGGCGGGCAGCAACTGGCCATCTTGTTCCAAGGCTTCTTCAGCCAGATCACGGGCCAGCTCTTTTTTCACCCGCACACCCAACTGCAGGAATTTTTCACTCTGGCTGAGTAAATTACCACGGCCGGATTTCATGGCATTCCAGGCGTCGTCGTAGGTTTTCTGTACGGTATTTAGCTGGCTGCCGACTTTTTCAAAACGCTCCACCACCGACACCAGTTTGTCGTACACCTTAGCGGCCTGCTCCGCCAGTTTTTCGGTGCTGCGGTTGCGGCGTTCTAAGGTCCACAGGCTGGCCACGGTGCGCAACGTCGCCAGCAACGTGGTGGGCGTGACCACCACAATGCGGCGTTCAAAGGCATCGTTGAATAATTGCTCGTCCTGCTGAAACGCCAGCATAAAAGCCGGCTCGACCGGCATAAATAAAAACACAAAATCCGGCGCATTCAGATCTGGCAGTGTCTGATAGGCTTTATCGCTGAGGGTACGGATATGGTTGCGCACCGCGTCGCAATGTCGGCGGGAGGCCTGCGTGCGCTCTTCATCGGTTGCCGCATTCACATAATCGGTATAGGCGTTCAGCGACACCTTGGAATCGATCACAATGTGTTTGCCTTCCGGCAAATTCACCACCACATCGGGGCGATAAATTTTGCCGTTATCATCCTGCAGGTTTTGCTCGCGCACATATTCTTCACCGTTGCGCAAACCCGAGCGTTCCAACACCCGCTCCAGCACCATTTCACCCCAGTTACCCTGGGTTTTCTTCTCGCCGCGCAGGGCCGTGGTTAAAGCATGGGCCTCGGCGGTCATCTGCTGGTTAAGCTGATGCAGCTGTTCAATCTGGGTTTTCAGCGCGCTGCGGTCTTTGGCATCGGCCACATACACATCGTCGACTTTTTTGCGCAGCCCTTCGAGTTGTTCTTTAAACGGATTTAACAGGGATTCCAGCCCTTTCTGACTTTGTTCACCAAATTGCTTTTGTTTGTGCTCGAATATTTTCTGCGACAGGTTTTCAAATTCCTGCAGCAGCTGGGTTTTGTTTTCCGCCAGCAGTGCCAGTTTTTCATCGGCGTGTTTTTGTTCCTGCAGCCGTGCTTCCCGTTCGGTGGCTAACTGGCGCTGCAGATTTTGCAGTTGCTGCCCCCACTCCGCCTGTTGTTGGGCGGCATCATGACGCGCCTGCTCCAGCCATTGCTGCTGTTGCGCATTGTGCTGCTGCAGGTTGGTATTACGTTCCTGCAGGCGCACCTGTTCCAGCTGTTGTTCCTGCAATTGCTGCTGAAATTGCTGTTGCTGTTCTTCAATGCGGTTTAACAGCGCCTGCCGGCCGGCTTTTTGCCACAAAAATCCGGCGCTGAACAACGCCAGGCCAGGTAATGCAATGGCCAGCGCCAGCAGCGGTAACGACAGTTCCATAAGGTTTTCCTGCAACGTAAACAAAATGTCTGAATTAAAAACGCGCCTGCACGCCGGCGATAACGGCGCGGCTTTCTATATCAAGAAAATCGGTGCGGGCGTATTCGGCAAAAATGACCAGGTCAGGGGAATCCGGCAGCGGAAAATTAATGCCCCAGGTCTGTATGGGCGAGCAGTCGTCATCACTCCAGGGGTTCACAATGCCCGCCGCTGCGGCCGCCCAACAGTGCTGGCCATAACGCCAGTAAGGGCCACTGCCACGCGACAAACCGGCCAGTTCCAGCGGCAGACGCAGGGTAACATCCCAGCCGATGCTGATGCCGTCGAACTGCAACACATCCGAGTTGGTGTTCACATTACGGTCACCCCACAGCCGCGCCATCACACCGGTGCTGAGACCCGGCAGCCATTCAATGCCACCGTTTACATACAGCGTTTCGCTGTTCACCGTGGTGCGGCCATCACTGCCCGCCGCCGGATTATTATCCGGCAGGCGTTGCCAGCTGAAACCAGCGGCCAGGCTCATATAAGGGGTTAATAACAACTCGGCACGGGCCGGCAGCGCCAGCAGCAGTACCGCCCACAGCAACCCCATCATTCGCAGCCGCATTACAACAACCAGCCACCGATGGTGGCCATGGCGATCATCACCATCCACACCGATACCGAACGCAGGTGCAGCTGCTGCCATTCTTCCAGGTCTTTGGCGGCGGCTTCGGCATCGTCGGCGGCATTGTGCCACTGGCGCGGCTGGTCACTGTCGGCCATGGCGGCGTTGGCCACCTCAAACAGCACGTCAGCACTGTGCGCCTGCCATTGCCATAAATGTTGTTTCCAGACCGGCAGTGCCCGCATCAGGTTGCCGGCCAGGCCGAAGGTTAGGCCCAGCAGCCGTACCGGTATCCATTCCAGCCAGTGCAGATAACGCCAGGCACGTTCATCGCAAACGCTGGCGCGGGCGTATTGTACGGTCAGCCAGGCCAGCAGAATGCCGCCAACGTCAGCCACCATGTACCAGAACACCATCAGGAAGAAGTATTCAAACCAGCGGTGCAGCAACGATTTAATCACCTGCTCATTCAGCTGGGTGGCGTCTTCAGCCACGTCCACATTCTGCCCAGCCAGATATTTACCGGCACAACGATAGGCCCCCTGTGTATCGCCATTGCGCAGGTCTTCGCGGTATTGATCGAGGTGTTTCTGAATGCCCACATGCGCCAGCACATACAGCAGCAACAGCACTTCCAGCGCCAGGGTAAGCAGCCCCCAGACAAAACGCTCGCTGTACCAGAACGCAGCGGTGATCAGCAGCGCCGGTAACACCACCAGCAAGGCGTATTTAACGTGCCGGGGTAAACGGCTGAAAAAACTCAGCCGCTGCCACAGCGCCAGCCAGGCGGCAAAACTGCGGCTGTGCACACTGCGTGGTGGCAGCGGTAATTTCCACTGCAGCAGCAGGGCAATAAACACAATCAGAAATTTCATAGCATCCTCTTAAGCGCGTGTCTGACACAGTGAAACAAACAATCGTTGCCAGTCAAAGGCATTACCCGGGTCGGTTTTACGCCCCGGGGCAATCTGTTCGTGGCCGGTAATACGGCTGGGCACCAGCGCCGGATACTCTGCCCTTAATGCCGGCAGCAACGCCGCCAGCACATTGTATTGCTGGTCACTGTAGGGCAGCGTATCGGTTCCTTCCAGCTCAATGCCGATGGAAAAATCGTTGCATTCGCTGCGCCCGCCGTAACATGAGCGTCCGGCGTGCCAGGCGCGGTCAGCAAAGCTGACAAACTGGGTAATGGCACCATCGCGCTCAATAAATAAATGGCTGGACACCTGCAAGCCGGCAATGTCGGCAAAATACGGGTGCTCGTCCTTATTCAGCTGATTGCAGAAAAACCTCTGCACATAACCGCCGCCAAACTGCCCCGGCGGCAGGCTGATGTTATGCACCACCAGCAGGCTGATTTCACCCGCCTGCCCTGCTGGCCGCGGGCCGCAATTCGGCGACGGACAATGACGGGCCGGCTGTAACCAGCCATCCGTAACAGAAAAAGACAGTGTGCCCGGTAATGGGTTCATAGCGTGCTGGTCTGGCCTCAAATGGCGTTGCTCTGGCATTATCGGGCCCATCATACGTTTAAGCGCGGAAAACTGTCATGCTGGAAGCACTGAAAACCGTTAACGGCTGGGTATGGGGCACGCCCATGCTGTTGCTGATTGGCCTGACCGGGTTGTATCTGACGCTGGGCCTGAAAGCCTACCCGGTGCGGCATATCGGGCCGGGGTTTGCCCTGCTGTGGAAAAACCGCAAAGGCCATGGCGACGGCGACATTTCTGGTTTTAACGCCTTAATGACCGCCATGGCTGCCACCGTTGGCACCGGCAATATTGCCGGCGTGGCCACTGCCATCGCCTCCGGCGGCCCAGGTGCGCTGTTCTGGATGTGGATGATTGCCATGGTCGGCATGGCCACCAAATACAGCGAAGCGGTACTGGCGGTGCATTTCCGCGAAAAAAATGCCAACGGCAACTTCGTTGGCGGCCCCATGTATTACATCCGCAACGGGCTGGGGCCAAAATTCCGCTGGCTGGCCTTAATGTTTGCCTTCTTTGGCATGCTGGCCGGCTTCGGCATTGGCAACGGTGTGCAGTCACACTCGGTGGCCGATGTACTGCACTCTAACTTTGCCGTGCCCACCTGGCTGACCGGCATCGTTATCGCCGTACTGGTCGGACTGGTGCTGCTGGGCGGCATCCGCCGCATTGCCACGGTGGCCGGTAAAATTGTGCCCTTTATGGCGCTGGCGTATGTGGTCAGCGGCGTCATCCTGCTGATTATCTTCGCCGATCGAATTCCACAGGCTATTGAACTGATCATCTACCACGCCTTTAACCCGACCGCTGCGGTGGGTGGCTTTGCCGGCGCCGCCGTGTGGGCCGCCATCCGCTTTGGCGTGGCGCGCGGCGTCTTTTCCAACGAAGCCGGCCTTGGCAGCGCCCCCATCGCCCACGCCGCCGCCCAAACCCGCGACCCGGTGCGCCAAGGCAGCATCGCCATGCTCGGCACCTTTATCGACACCATCATTATCTGCACCATCACCGGGCTGGTGATTGTCGCCTCCGGCGCCTGGCAACTGTGCGCTCCCGAACTGGCCGAATGTGTGCCCGGCAAAGGCCTCAGCGGCGCGCCATTAACGGCCATGGCCTTCAGCCTGGGCCTGCCCGCCTACGGCAATATTATTGTTAGCCTGGGGCTGGCGGTGTTTGCGTTCACCACCATTATTGGCTGGTCGTTTTACGGTGAGAAATGCACCGAATACCTGTTCGGTGTAAAATCCGTACCCGTTTTCCGGCTGATCTGGGTGCTGGCCATTCCCATCGGTGCCACCCGCGAACTGGACGTCGCCTGGCTGCTGGCCGACACCCTCAACGCCATGATGGCGCTGCCAAACTTACTGGCGCTGCTGTTACTCAGCCCGGTTGTATTCAAATTAACCCGGAGTTACCTCACCCATGGATCTGCGTCAGCACACCAATGACATCATCACCGCCGTTCGCATTGCTCTGCAGGAAGACATCGGCAGTGGCGATATTACCGCGCAGCTGATTCCCGCCAGCCAGCAGGCCCGCGCCCGCATTATTACCCGCGAGCGCGCCATTATTGCCGGCGTTGCCTGGGTGAATGAGGTATTCCGCCAGGTTGACCCCACCGTACAGGTGGTATGGCGCGTACGCGAAGGCGAATGGGTTCGCCCCGATCAGGTGCTGTTTGAACTGCGTGGCCCGGCCCGTTCTTTATTAACCGGCGAACGCTGCGCGCTGAATTTCCTGCAAACCCTGTCCGGCACCGCCACCCGCTGCCGCCACTACGCCGACCGCGTTGCCGGCACCGGGGTAAAATTACTGGATACCCGCAAAACCATCCCCGGCCTGCGCATCGCACAGAAATACGCCGTGGCCGTCGGCGGTTGCTACAACCACCGCATCGGCCTGTACGACGCCTTTTTGATTAAAGAAAACCACATTATGGCCGCTGGCGGCATTGCCGCAGCGGTGCAGCAGGCCCACCAGATTGCCCCCGGCAAACCGGTAGAAGTAGAAGTAGAAACCGTCGCGCAACTGGACGAAGCCATAAACGCCGGCGCCGACATTGTGATGCTGGACAACTTCAGCCCCACCGCCATGACCGCCGCCGTCGCCCACAGCCGCCAGCGCAACCCGCAGGTAAAACTGGAAGCCTCCGGCGGCATTACCAACGACACCCTGCTGCCCTACGCCCACACCGGGGTGGATTACATCTCCATTGGCGCGTTAACCAAAGACTGCAAAGCCATCGACCTGTCGATGCGTTTGGTCTGACCATTGCTATAACGGTTGCCTGCAGTACGCTGGCAAGGACGCTAAGCGCCTGAAAAGTGACCAAATTTGTCACCTGCTGACACTTTCAGAGCAAACCAACGCCCCACTTTGCGACCTGTATCAAAAAACCGCTGAAAAGGCACGCCAACCTCTTGCCGCTCTGCAACAAGGTTGGCAGACTGCACTGCATGTCATAACGATGACAAGGAAAACCAGCCCACTGGCAACAGCGTGGTTGGATCCATAACTAAAAAATCTCGATCGAGAGTGGAGAAAGACTATGCAAACTCAAAAGGGTTTCAGCTTAATTGAATTGATGATCGTTATTGCGATCATCGGTATTCTGGCTTCTGTAGCCGTACCGCAGTACCAGAACTACGTTCTGCGTACCGATGCCACCAACACTCTGTCAGTAGCTCGTCCGCTGCAGCTGGCTCTGGGTGAATTTGCTGCACGTTATTCACGCCTGCCAAACACTATTGCAGAACTGGATGACTACACCGGTATTGATGCGGCAACACCAGCTACTCACGCTGCAGGTAAAATTGCTTCCATCACCATGGTTCCTGTAACACAAGCAGCTAACGGTACTGGTTCTTACTTCCGTCTTCAGTTTGCCACTGTGAATGATGGTGTTCCTGCTCAATTAGCTGGTTCATCATACGAATTGTTCCCAACCATTAACAGCAATGGCGTTGTTGTATGGGAAACTCGCGTTGGTTCTGGTACTACTCCGGTTGATGCGAAATTCCTGCCACGTACTAACTAATTTAAGTTAGCACGAAAAAGCCGACCTCCTGGTCGGCTTTTTTATTCCCGACTAGCAACAATGAAAAATAATTATCTCTTAGCAACAGTCCTTATCGCTTTTGCGTACTTACTCATCAGCATCCCTGGATGGCAATCTCTTCTATTGCTCTCCCCGCAGAAAGCTATTGATTGGTCATTAGTATTACACCCCATTTTACTGCGCCAGCTCGGATATTTTATGCTGGCGCACAGCCTGATTTTTCTTAGTGTTTTAATACTGTGCCTGAGCAATGCCAACGCCGTTGCCGGTTTCCGTCCCCGTTTATTCGTGCCCGCCGCCATCGGGATATTCTTTTTACTGTTTTATGCTATTGCCGGCTATGCCGTTACCCATTTCCCCTGGCTGGAAATAGCAAGAATTTCCGACAGTTTTTCCGCGGACTCCCCCTACAAAACCATTGGTCTGGTGGCTTTTTTGCTGCTGGTTATCAGCACGGTTATTACCTGGCTGATCAATCTGCGCACAGCCAAAAAAAACGCCTTGTGGCAGGGCATGGCAGCGTTGTTTTTGCTGTGGCCACTGCTGCCATCTGCCCCCATCGCAACCTTTAACCTGAACAGTGTGCAGGCCGATGCGGCAGAATCTGTACGCCCACAGCCGGATGTGATTCTGATTGGTATGGATTCGGTATCGCTGTATCAGGCGCGCGAACATTCCGACCGCATGCCCTTTGTGAATAGTCTGCTGGCCGGTGGCCATAACTACACCCAGGCATTTACGCCGCTGGGGCGCACCTATGCCGCCTGGAACAGTATTTTAAGCGGTCGTTATCCGGCCACTTCCGGTGTGCGCTTTAACCTGACCGAATTCAAACCCGAACAAATCGCCGATATGCTGCCGGCCGATTTAAAAAAGCTGGGTTTCTACAACCTGTACGCTCAGGACGAACGGCGTTTCAACAACATTAATGAAGACTACGGTTTTGATGCCACGGTGGGACCAACGGTAGGTGCCATTGATTTTGTTATTCCCCTGTTTGCCGACCACCCGCTCAGCAGTTATTTTCTGAACTCCGCCATTGGCGCATGGTTATTCCCCAGCCTGCACAATAACCGGGTCAGCAGCGTGACCTACCAGCCGGAAACCTTTGTGCACAGCATTCTGCAACACACCGACCAGGCCAGCAGCGAACAACCCTTGTTTATGGCCGGGCATTTTTGTCTGGCGCATTTTCCTTACCGCTGGCGTTCGTATCAGCCCGGTAAAGGATTGCAGGATGAACTGGCGTTGTATCGCGAATCATTGCAGGCGCTGGATCAGCAAATAGAAAACCTGTTTGCCGGCCTGCAGGCGCAAGGGCGGCTGGATAATGCCATCATTATTCTGCTGTCGGATCATGGCGAAGGCCTGGGCAACGAACTGCCGTTGTGGACGGGAACTGACCGTACTCCGGCCAAGCAGTTTGGTCAGATTCTTCGTGGTCATGGCAACAGCCTGCTGAGCCGCGATCAGAACAATGTGATGGTTAATATCCGCCACACCGGCAACCCAATAGCCAGCAACCCAATGGCCAGCGGCCGGAATACTCCGATCCACACCCCGGTATCACTGGTGGATATCCGCCCCACCGTCCTGACGCTATTGCAGCAACCGTTGCCAGAATGGCTGGATGGCACGCCGATTCCTCCGGCGGTGCCGCTCGCTGCCGCAAACCGCTATTTGTTTATGGAGACCGGCATCATGATGGATTTACCCCAGCCCGATGCCAACGCCCGGGAGTTAAGCGATAAGGTCAAAGACCTTGCCGATGGTTACTCTGTGAACAGCGCCGGCCGGCTGGTGATCAGCGATGAATTTATCCGCTTCAACCTGCCGAAAAAACAATTCGGGGTGGTGTATAACGAAGAGCTGCTGATGTCAGACTCCAACAACCCGGATGCCTTTCTGTGGGTTAACCGCGATACCAGCCAGTGGCAAACGCTTAACCGCTCTGAACTGAGCCAGGCTCCACAGGAGCATTTATTGCAGGCTCTGGATTGTTACCGGCAGCCGCAAAACCACTGCCAACGCGCCAGCCACTGAGCATACGGCTGGCGCATTACGGGCCTGTCTGGTATGTTCAGGCCCAAAAACCAGAACGCCTTTGGGGAATTAGCGTATGGCCGTGCTGACCGGTTTGCCACGCCGTCTTGTCGAACAAAATCTGATCACCAGCCAGCAGGCACAGCAGGTACTGGATAAGTCCCGGCAGGATAAAACCAGCTTTGTAACGGCTGCCGTCGCCTCCGGGCAGGTGAAAGCGCGCCCGGTGGCGCTGCTGGCCTCGGAAGAGTTTGGCGTACCGCTGCTGGATCTGACCGCCTTCGATTTTGAAGTAATGCCCAAAGAGCTGGTCAGCCGTGAATTAATTGAAAAGCACCGTGTGTTGCCGCTGTTCCAGCGTGGCAACCGGCTGTACATCGCCCAGAGCGACCCCTCGGCCATGCTGGCCATTGATGAAATCAAATTCGCCACCGGCATGACCATCGAAGCCATTCTGGTGGAAGAAGATAAATTGTCCCACGCGGTGGATAAATTCCTGGCCGCCAACGACAACAGCCTGGGGGATTTGGGCGGCGACTTCGAAGATGTCGACCTGGAAGACCCGGAAGCCCGCAGTAAAGAACAGGAAGCCGACAGCAAAGAAGGCACTGGCGATGACGCACCGATTGTGCGCTTTGTGAACAAAATGCTGCTGGATGCTATTAAAGCCGGCTCGTCCGATATTCACTTTGAGCCCTACGAAAAGCGCTACCGCGTGCGGTACCGTACCGATGGTGTATTGCACGAAGTCTCCAGCCCGCCGGTGAATCTGGCCGGTAAAATTGCTGCCCGTCTGAAAGTGATGTCGCAAATGGATATTTCCGAGCGGCGGATTCCGCAGGACGGCCGCATCAAGATGAAGCTGTCCAAATCCAAGGCCATCGACTTCCGGGTAAACACCTTGCCCACGTTGTGGGGCGAAAAAATCGTACTGCGGATTCTGGACCCGTCGTCGGCCAAACTGGGCATTGATATGCTGGGTTACGAGCCGGAACAGAAAGCCCTGTATATGGAAGCGCTGGCGCGCCCGCAGGGCATGATTCTGGTTACCGGGCCCACGGGTTCGGGTAAAACCGTATCGCTGTACACCGGCCTGAATATTCTGAACGTCGAAGGCACCAATATTTCCACCGCCGAAGACCCGGTGGAAATTAACCTGGAAGGTATTAACCAGGTGAACGTGAACGCCCGCGTGGGGTTGGATTTCGCCGCGGCCCTGCGTTCGTTCCTGCGTCAGGACCCGGACGTGGTGATGGTGGGTGAGATCCGTGACCTGGATACCGCTTCCATTGCCATTAAAGCGGCCCAGACCGGTCACTTGGTGCTGTCCACCCTGCACACCAACAGCGCCGCCGAAACCTTAACGCGTCTGGCCAACATGGGCGTACCGTCCTTTAACATTGCCACCTCGGTATCGTTGATCATTGCCCAGCGTCTGGCCCGGCGCTTGTGCTCAGCCTGTAAAGTACCGGCTGAAATCCCCAAAGAAACGCTGCTGGAAGCCGGTTTTACCGAAGCCCAGCTGCAGGATGCCGAAATTTATAAGCCGGTGGGCTGCGAACAATGCAAAGGCGGTTATAAAGGCCGTGTTGGTATTTATGA
Source organism: Venatoribacter cucullus (assembly GCF_016132445.1). NCBI lineage: Bacteria > Pseudomonadati > Pseudomonadota > Gammaproteobacteria > Oceanospirillales > Oceanospirillaceae > Venatoribacter > Venatoribacter cucullus. The sequence goes on from NZ_CP046056.1 coordinate 2,263,600, forward strand.
AGTAGTTAAAATTACCGACAGCATCTCCCGTATTATTATGGAGGGCGGCAACTCCATCGAAATTTCGGACGCTGCCCGCAAAGAAGGCTTTAACGATCTGCGCACCTCGGCCCTGATGAAAGTGGCACAAGGGGTAACCAGCCTGGAAGAAGCCAACCGCGTAACCACCGACTGACGCTTGTCGCCGTGCCCTGCGCACCTTTATGGATAAATAAAGCTTATGGCCAAACAAATTAAAAACAGCAGCTTCACCTGGGAAGGCACCAACCGCCGCGGGCAGACCATTAAGGGCGAAATGTCGGGCCAGAACGCCGCTATCGTGAAAGCCCAGCTGCGCAAACAGGGTGTAAACCCGCTGAAAGTGCGCAAAGCCGCGCAGCCGCTGTTTGGCATTGGTGGGCCGAAGAAAAAGAAAATTCAGTCATCAGACATCACCTTTTTTACCCGCCAGATGGCCACCATGATCAAAGCCGGTGTGCCGCTGGTGCAGTCGTTCGACATCGTTGCCGATGGCATGGACAACGTCTCGATGAAAGAGCTGGTGTACACCATCCGTGACAGCGTCTCGGCGGGTAACGATTTTGCTTCGGCTCTGAAACAGCACCCGGAATACTTTGATGATTTAACCTGCAACCTGGTGGAATCCGGTGAACAGGCCGGTGCGCTGGAGTCCATGCTGGACAAAGTAGCGGTGTATAAAGAAAAAACCGAATCGCTGAAAAAGAAAATTAAAAAAGCCCTGATGTACCCGGCCGTTACGCTGGCCATCGCTTTTATTGTGACCATTATCCTGCTGGTGAAAGTGGTGCCGACCTTCCAGGAAATGTTCAATAACTTTGGTGCTGAACTGCCGGCGCCTACGCAGTTTGTGGTGTATCTGTCCGTGCTGGCACAAACCTACTGGTTGCACGCCTTCGGTATTCTGGCCGTTATCGGTGTGGGCTTTACCCAGGGCCTGAAACGCTCGCCGGCATTCCGTGATGCTTTTGAAAAATTCACCCTGCAGGTACCGGTGTTCGGTGACTTAATCCGCAAAGCGGCAGTAGCCCGTTATGCCCGCGTACTCTCGACCACCTTTGCTGCCGGTGTGCCCCTGGTAGAAGCGCTGGAGTCGGTATCCGGTGCTGTGGGCAACGTGGTGTACCGTGAAGCGGTGCTGAAAATCCGTGATGAAGTCTCGTCCGGCCAGCAGATGCACTTTGCCATGAAATCCACCGGGGTGTTCCCCAACATGGTGGTGCAGATGACCAGTATTGGTGAAGAATCAGGTGCTCTGGATGCCATGCTAGATAAAGCCGCCACCTACTTTGAAGAAGACGTCGATGCCACGGTAGACGGCATGACCGCCATGCTGGAACCCATGGTAATGGCGTTCCTGGGTATTGTTATTGGTGGCCTGATCATCGCCATGTACCTGCCCATCTTCCAGATGGGGGACGTGGTGTAATGTCCACCCTCGCATTTATCGGCAACGAACCCTGGCTGGCCGTACTCAGCCTGGTGGTACTGGGCCTGCTGATCGGCAGCTTTCTGAATGTGGTGATTCTGCGCTTTCCCATCATGCTGTTCCGGGGCTGGAAGCGCGATTGTGAAGAGATGGTCAGCACCTTGCCCGACCATCCGGCGCTGGCCAACATGGACAAGCCGTTTAACCTGCTGAAACCCGATTCCCATTGCCCGAAATGCCACGCGCCGGTACGAGCCTGGCAGAATATTCCGGTCATCAGCTGGTTGCTGTTGCGCGGTAAATGTGCCAGCTGCGGCACCCGCATTGGCTGGCGTTACCCGGCGGTCGAACTGGCCACCGCGCTGTTCAGTGCGGTATTGCTGCTGGTCTTTCCCTGGGGCTGGCAACTGGCCGCCATGCTGGTATTTACCTGGCTGTTGATCAGCATGGCCGTGATTGATATCGACCACCAGATTCTGCCCGACACCATGACGCTGGGCCTGATGTGGCTGGGGCTGGCCATTAACACGCAGGGCCTGTTTACCGATTTAACCAGCGCCGTCTGGGGTGCCATTGGGGGTTACGGTTTACTGTGGTCGGTGTTCTGGTTATTCAAACTGGCCACCGGCAAAGAAGGCATGGGCTACGGTGACTTTAAACTGCTGGCCGCGCTGGGCGCCTGGCTGGGTGTACAAAGCCTGCCCCTGATTATTCTGCTGTCGTCCGTCGTGGGTGCGGTGGTGGGAATTGCCGGCATTCTGCTGCAGGGCCGCGATAAAAACGTCCCCATTCCCTTTGGTCCGTATCTGGCCGCCGCCGGCTGGATTGCGGCACTGTGGGGCAACGACATTACCCGCTGGTACGTCGGACACTTCTGATGTGGGTGCTGGGTTTAACCGGGGGCATTGGCAGCGGTAAAAGTGCAGCCAGCGACTACTTTGCCAAACTCGGCATTGTGGTGGTGGACGCCGATATCGTCGCCCGCGAAGTCGTCGAACCCGGCCAGCCGGCCTGGCAGGCCATCCGCGAGCATTTTGGCCCAGAGGTACTGCAGGCCGATGGCAGCCTGAACCGTGCCTGGCTGCGCCAGAAAGTGTTTGCCGAACCAGCCGAGCGCCAATGGCTGGAACAACAAACCCACCCACGCATCCGCGCCAGCATTATTCGCCAGCTGCAACAGGCGCAGTCACCCTACGCCATTCTCAGCTCACCCTTGTTGTTTGAATCCGGCCAGGCACAGTTAACGGCCCGCACGCTGCTAATTGATGTGCCGGAAGAAGTACAGTTACAACGCGCCAGCGCCCGCGATGGCAACGACGCCGAACAAATCCGCCGCATTATGGCCGCCCAGCTGAGCCGGCAGGAACGCCGTACCCGCGCTGACGACCTGGTGGATAACAGCGGTAGCCTGGAACAGTTGTATGCGCAGCTGCAGGGGTTGCATGAGAGGTATCTCTCGTTGAGCGTTGAGGGTTAAGCGTTAGGCGAGCATTGGAGCTTTACTACCGGGCACGCTGAACCCTGAACGCCCAACCCTTAACGACAAATTAACTCCGAAAATACCCATAACGATTGAAAAAAACATTCTGGACACCGCATGAAAGTAAACTGCCCAACCTGCAAAAAAGACGTGGAATGGACCCCGGAGAATAAATACCGGCCGTTCTGCAGCGAACGCTGCAAGCTGATTGATTTAGGCGAATGGGCCAGTGAAGGGCATGCCATTCCCGGCCGCCCGGCGGATGAAATTTTAATGTCGGAAGACTGGGAAGCCAGCCAGCAGGAACCGAAGCATTGAGCAGTGTTTAGGGTTGGGCGTTCAAGGTTCAGCGAGCCCGGCGTTCAGTCCCGATGCCCGCTCAATACTCAACGCACGACTAACCCTCAACCCTCAACCCTCAACGCCTAACGCATCAATGCCCCCGATGATGCCCGCCTTTACCTGGGCCCATGCCCGGCCCTTCCATACCACGGATATCGGCTGTTACCGTCTGACATTCGCCATCGGCAAAGCATAACTCCAGTGCCAGCGGTGCGTTCAGAGGCAGTTGCAGGTTAAACAGCATCAGGTGCAGGCCACCCGGTTGCAGGCTGACATTGCCGCCGGCGGGTACGGTGATGGATTCAATTTCACGCATCCGCATCACGCCGTTGTCGTTGGTATGGGTGTGAATTTCAATATTGCCGGCCCATTCGGCCCTGGCCGATACCAGTACTTTGTCGGCACTGCCCGGGTTGCTCAGTTGCATAAAGGCCGCACTCATGGCGCGGCCGGGAATGGGTTCCCGTACCCAGGCACCATTCACCTCAACCGGTTCTGCCCATAGCGGGGCGGATAACAGGGTTGCTAATACAAGGGCCAAACTACGCATTGTCATTCTCCGGCTTAATGCCTTAACCAATTAAAAACCAAACCATAATCGACCCGGGCACGCTGGGCCAGCACCAGCCCTGAGACAAATTGCCGCACTATTGCCGCTCTATTGCCGCACCATTACCACACTCAAGCCGGCTGCCAGTTCAGTGCATCCTGCAGCTGGGCGGAAGGGCGGCTGAAGGCATAACCGCTTAAACCGCCCACGCCCACCTGCTGCAACGCCTGCACATCGGCCGGTTGTTCTACCCCTTCGGCCAACACCTGTAAATCCAGACTGTGGGCAATCTGCACCATGGACTGCACAAAAAAGCGGTGGTCACCGGCCTGCGCCAGACCACGGTTAAAGCTGCCATCAATGCGCAGGTACTGCAGCGGTAAGCGTTGCAGATAGGCAAAAGCCATACTGCCGGTGCCCACCTGATCGACCCCCAGCACCACGCCAAACGGCTGCACCACATCCGCCAGCCGTAACAGTGCGGCTTCGGTGCCGGGCAGTGACGATTCGGGTAATTCCAGTGCCAGCTGGGCGGCCGCTTCCGGCGCCGCCGCCAGCCACTGCTGCAGCTGGCGTTGGAAGGCATCGTTCAGCACCGATGCCGGCGAAATATTCACACAACAGCGCACGCCTGCAGGTAAAACCTGTTGCTGCAGCTGACGCAACACGTTGCGCACAATCAGGGCATCAAACTGGGCCGCCAGATGGTGCTGTTCCACCATCGGCCAGAAACGGCCGGCGCTGAACGATTGCCCCTGCCACTCAATACGGCTGAACACTTCCAGCTGTTGCAGGGTTTTGCCATCGGCCGCCAGTACCGGCTGAAACAGCAGCTGCAGCCCTTCGTTCTGCAACACCTGCAGCAGCATGGTGCGCCATTCCCCGGCCGTCAGTTCAGCGTTTGCGTTATCGCCATCGTAGAGTTTTACCCCGCCGGTGGCCTGATGCTGCGCCTGCCGTAAGGCGGCATCGGCACAGCTGAGGGCCTGCGCCGGTGATTCCTGTTCACCCTGCAACACCACGCCGCCCAGATGAAACACCAGCCCCTGCCGGCGCGACAACACTGTGGTGCTGAGCTGGTCGTACAGTTGCTCGGCCAGCACCGCAGCCTGGGCTTTGCCGGTACAGGGCAGATAGAGGGCAAAATCACTGCCACTGCGGCGACCGGCAAAGGCGGCGCTGTAACCCTGCAACCAGAAACGCAGCTGGCGGCCCAGACCGTGCAATAAATCATCGGCGGCCTGGCGGCCCTGCTGCTGATTCAGCTCGGCCAATTGCTGCAGTTGCAGCAATAACAGCACGCCACTGTGGCCATCACGGCGCTGCAGAATATGTTCCAGCCGCTGGTCAAAGCCGCGCCGGTTTAATAAACCACTGAGGCTGTCGCTGAAGGTTTCGGCACGCAGCTGTTCGGTTAAGGCCGCTTGCTCGGTAAAGATGGTGCGCAGTTTTTTCACCATCTGATTCATGGCCAGCACCATCTGACGCAATTCCCGCGCTTTGGGAATGTTGCGCTGCACCGGCCATTGGCGGTTGCAGATCGCCTGTGCCTGTTTTTCCACTTCCGCCAGCGGCCGCAGCAGCCAGCGCAATAACCATTGCAATAACAGCAGGCTGAGCACCAGTACCAGCCCGTACCATTGCAGCTCGTGGCGTACCATGGTCCATAAATCCTGATAGGCCGGGCCGCTGTGGCTCAGCACCCGCAACGTGCCCAGTCGTTGCCAGCCGCTGGTGACATCGGCTTCCGCAACCAATAAATCCAGCGCAAACAAACGCGGCAACCAGTCCGGCACATCGCTCACCACGTCATCGGCGCGGCGCTGCAACTGGCTGCCATCGGTCGCCTGCAATTCAATCAGGGCAAAGAAACCACGATCAAACAGCGCATCCATCTGGCGCTGCAGCTGTACCATATCGCCGGCCGTCTGCGACATGGATAACGCCAGCGAGGTGGCGGCATCGTAGGCGCGGGCGTTCAGCTGTTGCTCAAACGCGCTGCGGGCATTGTTAAGCGTCAGCAACAGGCTGCCGCTGAGCAGAATAAGAACCAGAAGGCCGGTGAGAATCGAGAATTGCTGTCGCAGGGTCATGGCACTGCTTCCTTGTTATCCGTTCTTGTTATTGGTTTTGTTACGCACTGCTATAAATCCATGCCCTGGGCCTGCATGCGCACGCGCAGGTCAGTCCAGAGGTCGAGCTTGTTCGGGTTGCCCATCAGAATGCCCTGCCCTTTCAGGCGCTCCAGCCACATGCCTTCGGCATTAAAACTGTACACCGGCACCAGGTCCGGACGCTTGCTGGCCGGAGCAATAATATTGATCAGGTTATCCAGCACCAGCGGCACCGCATCCGGCGTGGGAAAGTAGGTTAATACCATGTGCGCTTCGTTCAGGCGAACCGCTTTCACATAGGTAATCCGCAGTTTGGCGGTATCCACACCCAGTTGGCGCAACGAGTAGTATTTGGCGATCACATAGTCTTCGCAGTCGGCACCGGCGGTGGTCAGAATGTCGTAGGGCGTGGCCCAGTAATCGTCCTGCTGCCAATGTTTCAGATCGCTGATAAACGGAACTTCGCGGTTAAAAAACGCATTCACGGCAGCCAGCTGTTCAGCCTCCGGCGCGCCGGCCAGATTGGCCAGTAAATCCTGCCAGCGTTGCAGTCGCGCCACGGCGGCCGCATCGAAATCCTGTCCGGCCTGTTCCAGCAAGGCTTCCGGTACTGCCCGGCGGGCATCGGCACCGGCACGGGTAACCAGCAGCAGGCCTGCCAGTAACAGGACAAACAGCAGGAAAACACGGCGGCACATTGTTGTTATTATGGGTGCGGACATAAAAGCACTGACAGAGCCGGCAAGGGCGTTAAGCATACGCGAAGTTAACAGCCTGAAACCATAATGCCGTCGATCCGTTTACAAAAGCTGCTATGCTCAGCCCATCAGGTTTGCAAAAGTAATAACAATGTCTGAGACCGAAATGCTCAGTGCTGCCGAGCGTCTGAAACAGCACTTTTCTTCCCGGGTACTGAATCAGGTCCGGCAGGTAATTGACTTGTGGCGCCAGCTGCCTGGCAGCCAATGGTCGGCCGAGCGCATGACCGATTTCCGCACCGGTTGTGAAAAATTACAGAAATTTGCCCAGCGTTTTGAAGCCGCCCGTCACGAACAACTGGCCCGCGCCCTGTTACAGATTCTGCACAGCATTCAGCCTGGCCGCAGCCCCGACAGCGCCCAGCTGGAGCAGCTGAACAAGCTGATTATTGACCTTAGTAAAACCGCCCTGCGTCACACCGATGACAAAGCCACCGGCGTACCGATTCCGGAAAAGAAACCCGTGTATGTGGCCCTCAGCCATCAGGACCAGGCCGCATTAATGGCCGAGCAGATGCAGTATTTCGGCTTACGTCCGGAACTGCAGATCTCGGCCACTGAATTTCAGCAGGCCCTGCAGCGCCGCCACCCTTCGGTGCTGGTAATTGACCATGATTTCGGCGGCCCCCAACAAGGTGTCGCGCTGGTGCAGCAGCTGCAACAAAGCCGCGAAAATCCGTTACCGGTACTCTTCACTTACAGCGGTAACGAACGGCCGGCACTGGCCGAACAGTTGCAGATGATGCGTTGCGGCGGCGTGGGTATTTATAACGAAACCGACGTCCACAGCCTGATTGGTCAGCTGGAATCCCTGCTCGACGTTATTCCTGAGTCCCCCTACAAAGTACTGGTTATTGACGATTCCCGCGCCCAGTCACAACACACCAGCAATGTGCTGAACAAGGCCGGTATGCTCACCGAGGTGATCAACGACCCACTCACCGTACTGGATGTGCTCAGTGGCTTTACCCCGGACCTGATTCTGATGGATATGTACATGCCGGGCTGCAACGGCATGGAACTGGCCAAGGTGATCCGTCAGCAACGTCAGTACCTGAACCTGCCTATTATCTATTTATCCGGTGAGGAAGACCGCGAACGTCAGCTGGCCGCCATGGCTGAAGGCGGTGACGATTTCCTGACCAAGCCGGTGGAAAGCAATCACTTGCTCACCACCGTGCGCAACCGCATTGTCCGCGCCCGCCAGCTGCACCAGCTGATTGCCCGCGACAGCCTCACCGGCCTGCTCAATCACACCCACCTGTTGGGGGCCTTGCAGGAAGCCATGCGCCGTAATACCGACCGGCCGCTGACCTTTGTGATGGTGGACATCGACCACTTCAAACAGGTGAACGATACCCATGGTCACCCGGTCGGTGACCTGGTAATCCGCAACCTGTCGCTGTTTTTACGCCAGCGCCTGCGCAAATCGGACCCCATCGGCCGTTACGGCGGTGAAGAATTTGCCGTGATCCTGCCCGACGCTGACGAAGCTCAGGCCATCAGCATCATGGACGATATCCGCGCCGGCTTTGCCAACCTGCTGCACGATGGCAAAAGCCTGCGCGTCAGCTTTTCCTGTGGCGTAGCGCAATGGCAGGGCGAAAGCCTGAGCGAACTGGTCTCGTCCGCTGATCAGGCGCTGTATCAGGCCAAGCATCAGGGCCGCAATCAGGTCGTCGGCGCCAGCAGCCTGCCCAGCCACTAAACCCAGCCAACAAGGCTGGCCGCTGCTGCGCTGGACGCTGTGCCGCTTTTTCGGCAAACTCGCCCGCTTCTGACTGCAAATCCTTTCCCGACTGCAAGGTAATCCCGCTATGGCAGGCATTTTGGTTTTACAGGGGCCGAACCTGAATCTGCTCGGCACCCGCGAGCCGCATATTTACGGCAGCACCACGCTGGCCGATATTGAACAACGGCTGCAGGCACAAGCGGCGGCGGCGGGCTTCACGCTGGAACAATTCCAGAGTAACGCCGAACACGAGCTGCTGAACCGTATTCATGCCGCCCGTACCGATGGCACCGCCTTTATCATTATTAACCCGGCCGCCTTTACCCACACCAGCGTGGCGCTGCGCGATGCCCTGGCCGGCGTCGCCATTCCCTTTATCGAAGTGCATATTTCCAACGTGCATGCCCGTGAAGCCTTCCGCCAGCATTCGTACCTGTCGGATATTGCCATCGGCGTTATCGCCGGGCTGGGCGTACAGGGCTACGAACTGGCGTTACAGGCGGCCGTAAAACGCCTGCAGGAGCAAGCATAATGTCGTGGATGCAAGTCCGGTTTCACGCCGGTGCCGACCAGGTCGAAGCACTGGAAAATGCCTTACTGGCCGTTGGCGCTCTGTCCGTTACCCTGCAGGACGATGCCGACCAGCCCATTCTGGAACCGGAACTGGGTACCACCCCGATCTGGGACAACACCCAGGTTATCGGCCTGTTTGAAGCCAGCCGTAACAGCCACGAGCTGCTGCAGGAAATTAATGCAGCGTTTCAGGCCGAAGGCGGCAACGAGCTACCGCGCCATAAAACCGAACTGGTAGAAGACAAAGACTGGGTACGGGCGTGGATGGATGACTACCACCCCATGCCGTTCGGCAAGCGTTTATGGGTATGCCCCAGCTGGCGGGAACCGCCGCAGCCGGACGCGGTCAATCTGCTGCTCGATCCGGGCCTGGCCTTTGGTACCGGCACCCACCCGACCACGGCGCTGTGTCTGCGCTACCTCGACCGTGAAGTGCAGGGCAACGAACTGGTGGTGGATTACGGTTGTGGCAGTGGTATTTTGGGCATCGCCGCCCTGCTGCTGGGCGCGAAACACATGGTCGGCGTGGACATCGACCCGCAGGCCTTAACCGCCACCCGCGATAACGCCGGCCGCAATGGCATTGCCGACGACCGCTATGAAATTTATTTGCCGGCCGATACGCCGGCGGTACAGGGTGATATTACCGTGGCCAATATTCTGGCCGGCCCGCTGACCGAACTGGGGCCGCATATTGCCGGCCTTACCCGTCAGGGCGGTAAACTGGCGTTGTCCGGCCTGCTGGCCGAGCAGGCTGAAGAAGTGTCGGCCTGCTACAGCCAGTGGTTCGATATGGCCCCGGCTCAGCAACAGGATGACTGGGTTATTCTTACAGGGATTAAACGCTAAGGATTGTTCATGGCCGTACACGTTACCCGCTGCCCCCATTGTCAGACCAGCTTTCGCGTCCGCGACGAGCATCTGAGTGCTGCCCGCGGCATGGTGCGGTGCGGCTCCTGCCTGCAGGTATTCAAAGCGGCTGAGCACTTTATTGATGGCGACGCAGCACCAGCCGCCGCCAAAACACTGGTAAAAGCACCCGCGACAGCCGCGCAGCCGGCCAGACAACCGGCACCGCCAAAACCTGCCGCGGTAAAACCGCCCGCCCCTGCCGACGATGACGACGATTTCGGTCTGATTCACGACAATATGGACGACGAGCCACTACCGGAAAAAATGGCCGATGATCCCTTTGTCGATTTCAATCTGCGCACGCCGGAAAAACAACCGCGGCCGGCCCCGCGCTTTGAACTGGAACTGGATGAATCCATTACCAGCCTGCGCAATGCCAGCAGCACCACCCTGGATTTCGTTGACCCAGAAAAGGCCGGCAAAGGACAGGATGACGACGAAGCCTGGGCCGATGCCCTGCTGCAGGACGACCCGCAGGATGATATTGCCCCGCCACCCAAGCGCCCGGTGCTGAACGAAGCCGAATTTAACTTTGATCTGCCACCGCCGGAAGAAGATGATTTCCGTGGTTTCCTCGATGACGACGAAGACGAAGCCGGGCTTGCGGCGACCAAACGCCCCTCAAAAAACACCGGTAAAAACACCAGTTTTGCCCTGAATGGCGATGACGAGCTGACACAACAAGCCCGGGAAATTGCCATTCCGGTGCGCAATGTCCCCCGCCTGCAGGCTGAACCGCTGCAGTTTCAGGAACCCACGGCCAATCACCGCCGGCTGCCCTGGGGCTGGCTCAGCGGCATTGTACTGATGCTGATCATTGCCGCCGCCCAGACCCTGTATTTCCGCTTTGACGACTGGGCGCGCACGCCCCAATGGCGGCCGTTCTACAGCCAGCTGTGCGCGCAACTGAACTGCACCCTGCCCAAAGTGCAGAACGTCCGCGAAATGAATACCCAGCACCTGGTCGTGCGTGCCCACCCGAAGCTGCAGAAAGCCCTGATGGTAGATACCCTGCTGCTGAACCGCGCCGATTACGAACAGCCCTTCCCGGATCTGCTGCTGGTATTCAGCGACCTGAACGACCGCGTGGTCGCCAGCCGCCGCTTTACCCCGGCGCAGTACCTGTCGGGTGAACTGGCCGGCCAGCAGGACATGCCGGTACGCACCCCGGTGCACATTGCCCTGGAACTGGTCGACCCGGGCCCGGAAGCGGTTAGCTACGCCATCGATTTGCTGGGGAATCAGTAGGGGCGTCGCCGTTAAGTGTTAGGCGTTAAGGGTTTGGCGCGCACTGCAGCAAAAACCCAACGCCCAACGCCCAACGCCCAACGCCCAACGCCCAACGCCCAACGCCCAACGAACATTTTCCCCCTTTATTCCGAAGGGGGTTATGAGTATCATACCGCGCCTTAACCGCAGCACATTTTTTAACCAGATCTCACCCGAATTCTTATGCCCGCAATTGGCCCCTACACACTACCCAATCCCGTAGTTCTGGCGCCGATGGCCGGGGTTACCGATCTGCCGTTCCGGCGCTTATGCCGGCAACTGGGCGCCGGTCTGGTGGTGGGTGAAATGGTGTCGGCCAGCGCCGATACCCGCAACACCCGCAAATCACAGCTGCGTATGAACCATGAGGGCGAGCCCGAGCCTATCGCCGTACAGATCGTCGGTGGTGACCCGGAAATTATGGCCGCCGGTGCGGTTTTTAACGTACAGAACGGCGCCCAGATCATCGACATCAACATGGGTTGCCCGGCCAAAAAAGTGTGCAACAAAGCGGCCGGTTCGGCGCTGATGAAAGACGAAGGCCTGGTACGCGAAATTCTGCAGGCCGTGGTGGCCGCCGTGGATGTACCGGTATCGCTGAAAATCCGTACCGGCTGGGATCCGGACCACCGCAATGGTCCGCGCATTGCCCGTATTGCTGAAGATGCCGGCATTGTGTCGCTGGCGGTGCATGGCCGCACCCGCGCCTGTGGTTACGGCAACACGGTGGAATACGACACCATTCGTACCATTAAACAGAGCGTTGGTATTCCGGTGTTCGCCAATGGCGACATCACCAGTGCCGAAAAAGCCGTCGCCGTTATGCAATACACCGGGGCCGATGGCGTATTAATCGGCCGCGCCGCCCAGGGGCGGCCGTGGATCTTCCGCGAAGTGGCACATTATCTGGCCACCGGCGAACAACTGCCGCCGCCATCACTGGCCGAGGTAGAGCAGATTCTGCTGTCACACCTGCAGGGTTTGTATGAATTTTACGGTGAGTTTCTGGGTGTCCGCATTGCCCGCAAACACACCGGCTGGTACCTGGCGCAGCAAGGTGATACCGGCTTCCGCAGCCGCTTTAACCCGCTCGACAGCGCCGCCGCCCAACTGGCCGCCGTACAGGCATTTTTTAAGGACGCTATCCGCAGCAAGGAGTTAGCCGCATGAACACCAAGCTTTTAGAAACCGATTTTATGAACACCGACGTTATCGATAGAAGGATGGTTGACACTGTGAGCGATTCAGCAGACCTGCAGCAATTTCTGCGCGCCCCGTTAGAACCCACGCAAACCCTGCGTGACAGTGTGGAAAAAGCACTGCAGAACTACTTTGATCAGCTGGATGGTCAGTCCGTGGTGGATATTTACGACATGGTCCTGTCCGAGGTGGAAGCCCCGCTGCTGGAAACCGTGATGAAATATACCCGCGACAACCAGACCAAGGCCTCACTGGTGCTGGGCCTGAACCGCGGTACGCTGCGTAAAAAGCTGAAACAGTACGGCATGCTGTAAGCCTGCGGGCCAGCACCGGCGGCCCTGTGCCGCTTTTTCTTTTTTCATTGACGACAGAAAGCGACCCTATGAGCACTCACATTCCTGCCAACGAAAAACCGGTTGATATTACTCCGGTACGCCGCGCCCTGATCAGCGTGTCTGACAAAACCGGCATCGTCGACTTCGCCCGTGCCCTGCACGCCGCCGGCGTGGAAATCCTGTCCACTGGCGGTACTTATAAGCTGCTGATCGACAATAAGATTCCCGCCATAGAAGTGTCTGACTACACCGGTTTTCCGGAAATGATGGATGGCCGGGTAAAAACCCTGCACCCGAAAATTCACGGTGGTGTGCTGGGTCGTCGTGGTCAGGACGATGCGGTAATGGCCGAACACGGTATCAACCCCATTGATCTGGTGGTGGTCAACCTGTACCCGTTCGCCGCCACCGTGGCCAAGCCTGACTGCCACCTGGCACTGGCGATTGAAAACATCGACATCGGTGGCCCCACCATGGTGCGCTCCGCCGCCAAGAACCACGCCTACGTGGGCATTGTGGTGAACACCGCCGACTACGCGCTGGTGCTGAACGACCTGCAGGCGCACAACGGTCTGCGCTACAAAACCCGCTTCAACCTGGCCTTGAAAGCCTTTGAACACACTTCCGCTTACGACGGCATGATCGCCAACTACCTGGGCACCATTGACCAGTCTGCGGAAGAACTGAGCACCGACAACCGTCTGGCGTTCCCGCAGACCTTCAACAGCCAGTTCATCAAAGCGCAGGACATGCGTTACGGCGAAAACCCGCATCAGCACGCGGCGTTTTACGTGGAAGCCAACCCGGTTGAAGCCTCGATTGCTACCGCCAAACAGTTGCAGGGCAAAGAACTGTCGTACAACAACGTGGCCGACACCGACGCCGCGCTGGAATGCGTAAAATCCTTTACCAAACCGGCCTGTGTGATCGTGAAGCACGCCAACCCCTGCGGCGTGGCCGTGGTACCGGAAGACGACGGCGGCATCCGCAAAGCCTACGATCTGGCCTACGCCACCGACAGCGAATCCGCCTTTGGCGGCATCATCGCCTTTAACCGTGAGCTGGACGCCGAAACGGCCAAAGCCATTGTTGACCGTCAGTTTGTGGAAGTGATCATTGCACCGAAAGTCAGCCCGGAGGCTGCCGATGTGGTCGCCGCCAAGCAGAACGTGCGTTTGCTCGAATGCGG